>CAZCWI010000048.1:0-10883 GCA_964502325.1 uncultured Candidatus Nitrosotenuis sp.
GACCCTTGTCGCCTTTGTCGCCAGGCGGGCCAGATGATCCTTTATCGCCCTTGTCGCCTTTGTCGCCAGTTAATCCTTTATCGCCCTTGTCGCCTTTGTCGCCAGGCGGGCCAGTAACCCCCCTGTCGCCTTTGTCGCCAAGTGGACCTGTCGGACCCTTGTCGCCTTTGTCGCCAGGTTGACCTAGTGGACCCTTGTCGCCTTTGTCGCCAGGCGGGCCAGATGATCCTTTATCGCCCTTGTCTCCAGGCGGACCTGTCGGACCCTTGTCGCCTTTGTCTCCCTTTTCTCCAGACGGTCCCTTGTCGCCTTTGTCGCCAGGTGGGCCGGTTGGGCCTTTATCCCCAGTTGGACCTCTAAGTCCGGGCGGGCCGCGTTCTTCTCTTACATTGTATCGTTTATCGTCAGAGGAGACATGTTCAATTGGCTCTGGTGCAGGTTCTCTTTTTCTTTGCTTTGTGGGGGCCTCTTCAGATGGCCTAATTTGCACCTCAAATACAGAATATAATGATGAAAACTGGTCACGTACGACTATCCAGACAGAAGTCAGATCAAAAACAGATGCTGGAAGCGGGTTACTATCGCTCCCCAAAACTTGAGAAAATACATTATCCTTTACATGCAAGTGGAAAATATCCTGCCATAAAGCGATGAATCGCTTACCCTTTATTTCGTCAGCAGACGGCTGAGCGCCGCAAACTGAAATTTGAACCTCATATACGCCAGATTGTTTAAACGGTGCCGCGCCTTGAACTTCTAATTTTTTCATATCGCTAGGCAATATACAACCATTAATCTAGAGCTATTTTTGCATTTTCAATCATTTGTCCGTGTTATGACGAGTAAATCAGGAATAGTATTTATTCAAAAGCAGTACCACTAGTGGTAAATGGACGATCCGGCCAAAAACCTTCCAGAGGTTGCAGGTAAGAAAGAGACTAGCATAGTAAATCCAGATTATCAAAAAAATAAGCTCTTTAAGAAAGGCATCCACCTGATGGCAGACGAGAAACTGGAAGATGCCGTAAAAGTTTTCGAACAAATATTGAGACTAGATGCCACAGACACAGATACGCTCTTAAAATTAGGATATTCCAAGTTTCACCTAGACGACTATGCCGGGGCATTGCAAGCCTACGACAAAGTCCTAGACATCGATGTGGCAAACAGCGAGGCATGGAACCTAAAATCACTAGTCAATTATGAACAAAAAAACTACGGAAAAGCACTTGATTGTGTGGAAAAGGCAATAGAGTCAGATCCAACTTATGGCATGGCTTGGTACAACAAGGCATGCTATCTCTCATTGTTAAACGAGGTCCCACATTCCTTAGAAGCATTAAAGCGCTCAATTGAAATCGACGTAAAGAACGCAAAACGGGCAGTAAGGGATAGAGACTTTACAAACGTGAGAATTGAAGATGGATTCAAAAGAATTGTAGAAGTTGTCGTTTTAGAATCAATCAGGCAAGGCTATCACACGGTAGGCGCAATAGTCTGGACCACATTTATCAGCAAAATCGAGGCAGAGGAAGCATTGAGAAAATTATTAGAAAAGGGAATGATCATCAGAAGCGAGAAAAGGCAGGGATTGAACAAAATTGATACCTACGACTTGGTGCCGGAACTGGCAAACAAAGTAGGGACTGAAAAGAAAAGCCTCCTTGGAACAGCAAGAAGGCTCCCAAGCACCATTAAAAGCCTAAAAGAGGTAAGCCAAGCAATCCAGACGACAAAAATGGTAATTGAAGAAGAGGACACTGAAAAGCTGACCAAAACTTTTGACTCGTTCATTGATCCAACCAAACTCGGAGGCCTGATGATTGATCAGTTCCTAGAGGAACATCGTGAAATCAGACTGCTAAAAGTTAGAATCGATGAGAAGGGAAAGGACTATCTAAAAGAAAACAAAGAAAAAATTCTCAAACTTTTTGACAATCTTGAAGTCACAGTGACACAAAAGCTGCGCGGATAATTTTATTCTGCAGACAGGTCCCAATAGTCAGCATTTTCCTGCTTTACAATTGGCTTGTTGAGATTTTTCCATTCCTTAAAGGAGCGAACATACAGCTTGACGTTTGGATGATCAATTGATTTTAGCGCATAGTATGCAAGCCCAGACAACGTGCCGACACTCCCACAGTAGGTTATGACTTCGGCATCATCAGGGATTCCCCTGTTTTGGAGCAGCCTTTTTAATTCATCTTTTGGACGCAGAATCCGGTCTTCTGATGCAAGGGTCCTATACGGAATATTGATGGCGCCCGGAATGTGCTGCTCTAGATAGTTTAGGCGTTCACGGTTGTCAAGCACAATTACGTTTTTGTTTTCTTTTGCTTGCTCAAGATAGTCCGCTGTTGCCATGATCTCAGGCTTGAGAGTCATAGAATGCGTTTTTGCCGCAATTGACGGCTCATTTGCGTCAGTCTCAAGGCCAAGCGATTTCCATTGGCCATATGTCATTTCAAGTAGCGATACATCCCCATGACCGAGATACTGAAGAGTCCATGCAACTCTTGAAGCCAGAGCGCCAAATGTATCATCGTATGTGACAACAGGGGTTTGGTCATCGATTCCGAGGGACTGGGCCATCTTGAGAACGCGCTCTGGGTTGTCATCAGACAGCAGGTCTGCTAGTGGAAGGTTGACGGATTTTGGAATGTGATCTTTTTTGTAATCCTCTTTGCGCCTTACATCGATTACTCTAACGCTGTTATCCCGAATCAGCGATCGTAGCGAGTCGGCATCTATTACTGGCTTGCCAATCAAGCAGCACATTCACCCTTGCCAGTTCTGGTGTGATAGCTTGAATCGCTTCCATAGTCGGCATAAAAGTCCTTGTCAGCGGTAATGGACGGCACTGCAGTTAGCGGCAAGAGTATTTTTTTGATGTCGGCTATTGATTTTATGTTAGAGTCACTGTGGCCTGTAATAATTTTGTGAATCCAAGACTTGAGAGTGTCGTTTGGTTTTTTATCGGCCTTGAACGTTTCTATGATTTTCAAAATTGCCGGGATTACTCTTTTTGCAGGAATCCTAAGCACGTTTACCCCAAGCATGGTCTCTCCATCTGATCTGCCGCCAAGTGAGAGTTGGTAGACAGGATACATGTCCTTGGTTTCATTTCTTCCGCCGCCGCCAAAGAATCCAATCGTTGCAATTTCGTGCTGGCCACATGAGTTTGGGCAGCCGCTTATTTTGATATTAGAATCCCTAAGATCGTCGTCGTTATCCAGTTTTAGATCAATGAATTTTCTTTGGATTTCTTTTGCCAGCCTGTGCGAATTTGTCAGAGCCAAATTACACGATGTTGTGCCAGAACATCCAACAGGATGCGCCATGGTAAGCGAGCCTGGGTTTGCCAGCCCTATTTCCAATAATCGCGAGTATAGTTGCGCCAGGTCAGATTCGTGCACATACCGGATTAGGATGTCTTGATTAAATCCAGTTCTTCCGTATCCTTCTGCCGAAAAATCCCTGCAGGCATCAGCTAATGCCTTGAGCTGGCTTGCAGTGACATCTCCTGCTTCAAGTGTTAACGACACTGAATGGTAGCCATTTTGCTTTTGCTCATACGTGTTGTTTTTGCGCCATCGCGAGAAACCGTCAGGGATGGATTTTCCATCAGAGCCAGAAATTCTAATCGGATTTGAAATTTTTGCAGGTACGTCATCAATGTCCAGTTTAACTACGACGGACTGGGTTGCTCTGACAACTGCCCTCTCCTTGAGGACCAAGTTTTGGAATTGCTCCCAGCCCATTTGATCAACTAGATACCTCATTCTGTTTCTGGCAGTGTTCTTTCTATCGCCAAGTCTGTCAAATATTCTAAGCACCGCAATTGATGTATACAACAGGTCTTCTTCCGGCGTAAAGTCCTCAAGCTGATGTCCGACAAACGACTTGTTACCAAGACCGCCGCCAAGGAAAATCTTAAACCCACGCTGAGATCTTCCGTCAACTGATCTTATTTGCGGAATCAGACCGACGTCGGTCATTCTTACCATTCCGTGCCTTTCACAGCATGTAAAATTGAATTTGAATTTTCTTGGCAGTGCCTGATTCAGAGGATTCCTTAGGAAAAACTTTGCAGTTGCAATGGCGTACGGAGTAGCATCAAACTCTTCTGCATTACAGACACCTGCAAGCGGGCTGCACATTACGTTTCGAACCGCGTTTCCACATGCTTCACGTGATGTAAGACCCACATCGGCAAGGCCGCGCATTATTTCAGACACATCTTCCAAAACTACCCAGTGAAGCTGAATGTTTTGTCTTGTAGACACGTGCGCGCTTCCTATTGAAAACGCCTCGCTAAGATGCGCCAGTCTCTCCAACTGGTTTGGATAAATCTCACCAGCTGGAAGTTTAATTCTAACCATTGCGTAATCATCAGTCATCCTGGTGCCATATGCGCCGTGTTGTAAGCGGAATCTCCTAAAGGAGTCAGAGTCAAGTTTACCCTGCCTGAAGAGTTTGACGGTTTTTGCAAAGTTTTCAGCCTCCTCAATTTTTGCCCAATTAATTTTGGGTGATTTGCCATCCCTTGCCGGTTTTACTACAGTACTGCTCAAATTCACATAAGCTTTTTTAAATTTGGATATAAATTTTTGAAAGAAGGTATTTTCGCCACAATACGCGAAATGTAGGTCATAATTTTCCACTTTATCAGAATTAGTGCTGCCTAATCAGATCTTCAAAAGCTTTTTTTCTTGGAATTTCCGACCTAATTCATAGCAAAGTAACCATACCGGCAGTATATGGTGGGTTCTCTCACCATATACTGAAAAATCATGTTTTTGACAATAAACTATTAATTGGTTCTAACAAGTCTAAATTCATGCAAAGCACATCGGTTACAGAAAAGACGAAACTTTTCACAGATGTCAGTGAAGCTCAGATAACAAGAGCGATTGCTGACGAGTTCTTCTCAGTGTTTACAGATCATATCATATCAGACGTGATAATTATCGGGGCAGGTCCGGCAGGCCTTACGGCAGGACGCGAGCTCTCACTTATGGGTTACAAGGTTTTGATTATCGAGCAGAACAACTATCTTGGCGGAGGCTACTGGCTTGGCGGATACATGATGAATCCAGTCACAGTGCGCGCACCTGCACAAAAGATATGGGATGAGCTAGGTATCCCGTACAAAAAAGTATCAGACGGACTGTACATCACAGCAGGCCCACATGCAGTGTCAAAACTAATAGCAGCCACATGTGACGCGGGTGTAAAGTTCCTCAATCTAACTAAATTTGATGATCTGGTTCTAAAATACGGCAGAGTGTCAGGACTGGTTGTAAACTGGATGCCAGTTTCTGCCCTACCAAGAAACATCACCTGTGTAGATCCAGTAGCACTTGAGGCAAAAATGGTAATTGATGCATCAGGCCACGACTCTGTAGCAGTAAAAAGACTAGTCGACAGAAAATTGGTAGAATGGAAAGGAATGAATCCAATGTGGGTCGAAGACGGCGAGGATAAAGTGGTCGAGTACACAGGCGAGGTTTACCCAGGATTGGTAATTGCAGGAATGTCAGTTACCGAGACGCATGGTCTTGCAAGAATGGGACCGACATTTGGCTCAATGTTGTTTTCTGGAAAGAGAGCGGCGGAAATCACGGCTGCAAAACTAAAAGAACTTAACAGAAGCTAGTAACCCTGTGAGAATATCCAGGATTTTCATATACGACGAACCTTCCATCCCAGAATTATCCATCGACAGTCTGGCAGTTTGGTTGCAAAACACATTTCACGTTACAACAATAAAACGAGAAAACATTTTCAAAAACGCCACAGATGATGTTGCACATGAGCTTGCATCATCGAGGATTTTCAATATGCGGCAGCCATTTCAGAGACACAACCCCATAAATGAGGAAGTAGAATTTGAAAGACAGACGTTCCAGAACACGTCAAAAGTTGAAAACATAGTACCGTATGATGGTTTTGAATTTCAGAAAATAGTTACCAGTCTAATACCAAGCGACAAGACGTGTGCAGAAGACTTTCATTTGATTTTCACAAACAAGCTTACCTGCACTTTTGACTCCGACGATTACAGGTATCACGGACGCGCGCTAATTGGTGCAAACCCGTCCATCATTTCAACCACTGGAATAATCGAGGCGCCGGCAAAGCCGCGTGAATACTATATCGAGTTGATGGCAAATTACGGACAGGGGCTAAATGTCGAGTCCATCAAAAAAAAGTATCAGGGCACATACCTAGAATACCACGATTCAAGACTTGGGGAAATAATCAAAGGATATTGCTTGCAGGCATTATTCTACCACATCACGGGAGAGCCGTTTTGTGATCTTTTAGATTGCAGATTGAACAACGCTCATTGGCAACGAGATCTTTTGTATTCACAGATAGAGTGTGGAAATCTTTGCAGCAAGCATTCTGAAATTCTAAAAAACTGGATTGCCTTGAATGACTTAAATTGTTGATATTTTTTACACATATTCATGATGTCAGATTCTGGCTCCTCGGTATTAGTTGAGAGAGATAGTCCAAGCAAACCAGAAAAAAAGAAAACAAAATACGATGTCGTCATAATTGGAGCAGGTCCGGCAGGATACACCGCTGGAATTTACTGCTCTCGCGCACGACACGATACTTTGATAATATCTGGGATTTTGCCAGGAGGTCAGCTAATGAACACGACAGATGTTGAGAACTATCCAGGATTTGCAGACGGAATAATGGGCCCTGATCTGATGATAACAATGAGAAAACAAACAGAAAGAATGGGAACAACGATTATCGACGACGAGGTTATCGATGTAGACTTTAGACATAGGCCGTTTAAGATACTGACTGCATCAGAAGAATACGAGTGCAGAGCGGTAATTATTGCAACAGGTGCATCGCCAAAGAAATTAGGACTCCCAGGAGAGACTACTTTTGGTGGCAAGGGTGTATCATATTGCGCTACATGCGACGGACCATTTTTTAGAAATCAGGAAATAGTTGTCGTAGGTGGAGGAGACTCTGCCATTGAGGAGGGCACGTTTTTGACGAAATTTGGTAGCAAGGTACACATGGTCCACCGACGTGATCAGCTCAAAGCAAGCAAGGTAATGCAAGAAAGAGCAATGGCCAATCCAAAGATACAGTTTCACTGGAACAGCGAGATAACAGACATACAGGGTGATCAAAAAGTCCAAAAGGCCATACTAAAAAACATAAAGACCGGAGAAATCACAACGCTCACAGCTGGCGGAATATTTGTCGCAATCGGCCACACCCCAAACACTAAGATTTTTGAAAAGCAAGTGGATCTTGACTCTCAAGGATACATTGTTCTAAAAGACCATACCAAGACAAATGTGGAAGGAGTGTTTGCGGCAGGAGACGTCCACGACCACAGATACAGGCAGGCCGTTACCGCGGCAGGCTATGGATGCATGGCTGCAATTGATGTTGACAGATACCTGACTGAAAACAAGGCATAGTCGGTCTGTTCGGTTCGAACAGACATTCACAGAAAGAATCCACGCAATAATGAAACATCATGAACAGTTTTTCAAGGTGATAACATGTTTGCCGGAAAGACTAGCTTTAAGATCAGCGGCATGGTTGGAATAATCATCCTACTGTTAGGAATCACCATTCTATTTGGCACATACCAGATGTCCAAAGTCAGTAAAGAAATCATAAACATATCACAGGAATACGAGCCGTTACAAAACACACTTGATGAGATAAGATACCACCAGGCAAATCAGGTTGCAAATTTTGAAAAGATCAAGACAGGACAGTTATCAGAGATAAACTCAGACATTGCAAAAGAAGAGTTCTGGTCAAGCAATACCATTGTAAAATCAAACATTGCACAAGGAAAAAAGATAGCTGAGACAGGGTACAACATGGCGCCAACAGATGCTGAAAGTAGCGACTTTAGGCAGATTCACAAAATGTTCTCAGACATGGATCAGACGCATAACGAATTCGAAGAGATGATAAAAGATTCAATGAGTTCTGCCCAAAGCGACTTTCTGCTAAAACAGATCTCATTAAAACAAACTCAGCTTGAAGGAGAAATAGACGGCGTTACAAATGAGATCAAAAGGCTCGACGAGCAGTCAATTAACGCAATTGAGGATCATGAGCGCGAATGGCTCATAGTGCAAATCGGAATCATGCTAGTTGTAGGGATAATCGCGATTTCACTCAGACACTTTATGCATGAGAATAACACCGAGCTAAAAAAAGAAATAGAATCAAAAACACTAGAACTGCAAGAGGCAAACAAAAAACTCAAGGATCTTGACAAGCTAAAAGACGATTTCATAAGCATAGCATCTCATGAACTAAAAAGCCCCATTCAGCCAATCTTTGGCTTTGCAGAGCTTGCCCAATCAGGAGACATTGATCAAAAAGAAGCATGGGACGGAGTGACCACACTTGCAAAAAAGCTACAAGACTTGGCAAATGACGTGCTCGATGTAACCAGAATTGAGAGTGACAGGCTGACATTGTATAAAGAAAAATGCAGAATTAATGAATTGGTTTTAGAGACAACTAGGATGTTGAGGACCGGGCTAAACAAGAACGTCAGAATCATAGAAGAGTTAGACGAAGACGTCGAAGTATCACTAGACCGGACCCGAATTGAGCAGGTACTGCGAAACATCATCAATAACTCAATTAAATTTACTGAAAACGGCACCATCAGAATAAGGACTTGGGTTAACAAAAAATCAAATGAGCTGCTCATCACCGTAAGTGACACTGGTCTTGGCATACCAGAGGAGGTTTTGCCAAACATTTTCGGCAAGTTTGTAACAAAGGGCCATGAGAGTGCAAATCAGAGCGGCAACGGCCTTGGATTATTCTTGTGCAAGGGAATAATTTTGGCGCATGGGGGTAAAATCACTGCACGGAACAACAAAGACTGCGGTGCAACATTTGAAATGTCATTGCCCCTGTCACAGAGAAAAACCATCGACTCGCTGACCAATTAACGTATTGTTCGTCTGGTTTAGACAGACTCAACTTAATGTATGAATCTGCGAATCAAAAATTGAAAATGTCCTTAAACATACTGGTTGCAGAAGACAATGCGTTTACCATTACCCAATACACAAAGATACTTGAAAAAAACGGCCACAGTGTGACTGTCGCAAGAGATGGTGAGGAATGCATAGAAAAATACGCACAGGAACTTGCAAAAAAGGAATTTGATGCACTAGACAAAAACCCATTTGACGTGGTTTTGTTAGACAACAACATGCCTAAAAAAAGCGGAGTCGAGGTTGCAAAGGAAATACTAGACAAAAGACCTAATCAGAGAATCATTTTTGCGTCTGCTTACGACATCAATTCCCTGCTCAAGGCGCCCGGAGTCATACCAGAGTCAGTAGAAATTCTCGAAAAACCGTTTTCACTAAACACTATGATCAACAAGATCCAGGCATAGACTACAGATATACGATATTTGAAAGATGTTTTGCCTCTTTGAGGGCAAGATCGAAATCGCTTTCTGTGAAAATCTTTTGTTGCGCATACAGGCTCTTGAATTTTCTTCCATCGTCTGCAAAAATTCCAACCACGTGTCCTTCGGCAATCGGGTAGTTCTTCATCCCAGCATAAACGGCTGCAGATGACGGGCTAACAAGCAGTTTTTCTTTTTGGAATATTTCCTTAACGGCTGTAAACGCTTGCTCGTTTGTTATCGTTATCCAATCATCGACTACGTTTTCCCTCCTTAGGAACAAGTCAGGCTTTGCTGATTCTTGGAAGTTACGCAATCCCTGAACCAGGTGATTTTGCTGCGGCTGAACGGCTATCGTTCTAATTTTGGGATTTTGTTCTTTGAGAAAAGCGGAAATTCCAGTGATGGTCCCTCCGGTTCCAACCCCGGTAAAAAAATGAGTTATCTTTCCGTCAGTCTGTTTCCAGATTTCCGGCCCGGTTCCCTTGTAGTGGCCCATGTAATTTGCCTCATTTGAATACTGGTTAGGTGAGAAATACTTGTCAGGTCGCGAGGACGCAATTGAGGTAGCAAGGGCGATGCTTTGATCAGTTCCCGCTCCGACCTTTGGGCAGAGATCGTCACTTGTCTGGTGGATTGTTGCTCCAAGGTCTGAGATTATCTTTTTTGTTTCCTCGCTTGCCTTTTCAGGGATGACTATTTCGACTTTGTATCCGAGAATGCTTGCAATTCCAGTAAGGGCAATACCGGTGTTCCCAGATGTAGGCTCTATGATTATTGTCTCGCCGCGCTTTAGCCTGCCCTTTTCCTCGGCATCCTTTATCATCCAGTACGCTGCCCTATCCTTTACAGAGCCAAACGGGTTGTGACTTTCTAGTTTTGCATAATAATTTACTTTGCCATTTGATAACGATTCTAGTTTCACAAGTGGAGTGTTCCCAATTCTATTTAGTATGTCTGCATCAGTCAGAACTTTGGTTGCCACTAACTATTTCACCTTTTTAATTGAAAATTCTAATTCGCTATCCCTCTTTTGAAGAGACAGGAGCTCGTGCCCGGTTCGTTTGACCCATCGTGAGATGTCTTCTTCAGCATTTGGATCGTCTGCAAGAACAGTCAACGTTTCACCGACCTGCATTTTTTCAACCTCGATTTTTGTTCTAAACACAGGTTCTGGGCAGAACAATCCGCGCGCATCTAGTTTTTTAGTTGTTGCACTCATCGATATTTGTCAAAGACCCATTTGTCATATTAAAATCTATTTAACAGCACAATTGGTAATTTGTTGGGATTTGAACAATTAGGAATTACTAACTTTCTTCGTGCCAAGTTTTGGAGATTATCGTAAATTGATGCACCATATCAGATGGCCATGCGGAGCATATCGGCAATATTTCTATTCTTTAATGGTGAGACATCATGATCAAGAACATTG
>CAZCWI010000048.1:10893-11802 GCA_964502325.1 uncultured Candidatus Nitrosotenuis sp.
TTTGTTCAAAAACATCCAAGCTGTTTCTTATACAGCAGTAGGAAATTGATTGGATAATTGTACATGCGCGAATAGTCATCGGAGGTTTTGTGTTCATGATAGGCATTTTGACTTTGGTCAGAACATTGTTTGAGAATGCGCCAGGTTGTAATTCTATCCACCAGCAAGAAATCAGCTCAATCGCCCAGCACGGCATCATAAGTCAACGCGGAACAGGGGCACAGGCAGCATCAGATTGCCATGCGGAGCATATCAGCAATATTTCTATTTTTTAATGGTGAGGCATCATGATCAAGCAGATTGATTTTCTTTGATATTCGCTTCATCAGATACACTGACAATTTGTATATTAGCGACCAAAGATAGCTGTTTTGATTCAACGAATACATTTTGAGCAATAATGAAAACATCCATTGCGAATTTGGATAATGCTCTCGAATGTAATCTGCAAGATAGTCCTTTGAATTGTTGATTTTGTACTTGATGTGCTCCAATGTTTCCTTTTCATGGGCATAACCTGTGTTCTGTATGGTTATTCTGCTATGTCTCATAGCGTACAGCACATCGTCTAGCGTGTTTTCTGACTCAACAAGATTTACGCATCTTCCAAGTGTTGAAAGCACGTGCGAGTCACTTCCAGCAACGCCAGTTTTGTGATTGTCAAGCGAAAACTTGGTTGCACGCGCATTTGATATCACATCTACATTGTTGCTATTGAAGATCTCAACCAGATCACACATCTTTGCTTTTTCTCGCAAAGCGTCAAGCAGGCTAAACGGATGCGGTGCGCAAGATACGGCATCTTGTTTACGAATCTCGTCAATTATCTCCTCTAATGTAAGACCGGCCTTGATTTCCTTTGAGATCCCGTACGCTATCACATGGGCACCGGTGTCGGTCGTGATTTCT
>CAZCWI010000049.1:0-3850 GCA_964502325.1 uncultured Candidatus Nitrosotenuis sp.
CCTGAATGCGTAAAGCATGTTGTGGTTTCAGCATCGTTTACTCCAATAGAGCCAGGCACCTACGACATGTGCGTGGGTGAAGGAAATGGAAATATGATGTGTGTTGGCGGAATATCCATAACAGATGAAAACTTGCCTCCACTAAAACAACACAAAGCAGGAGTGAATTCACAAGAAACTTGGTGTAAGAACGGCCTGATTCTGGCTTTAAGACACGATGATACGCCGGATAGGATTTTTGATAACAAGCCGGCCTGCGTAACTCCGGACACATTCCAAAAGCTAGCCCAAAGAAATCTGGTTTTGTTCTCTTTTTATGAAGGTAGACCATTAATGGAAAAACTGCATGCAGCAAGTGCAATCATCCAGTTTTCAGACATTCCATTTACAATGATAAGCCTAGACTATGATCAAATCCTGGCAGTCGAAATTGATGATTCAGAATTGAAGAAAATGCCAGATGCCCAAGATTATTACGATAGAATGATTCGAGAAAAGATTCCATTTAATGTGCCACTGAAGATCACGTTTGGCAAGTACTGGAAGCTTGGAGAAGATCTCAAGGATTGCAATAAGGAAAAAAATGCACCGGACATGAACTGTTTTCTGGACTCGTTTAGAGACAAAATACACTGACGAAGGAGATCCAATTACTATTGTTGCAGTCATAGAAAAGATGGGAGAATCAGAATGCAAAATCCACGCATACTATGACAGCAAGGACAAGTGGGGCTTTAACGGAAAATACGATTCGCTGTGCTCTCGTGTACAATCGCAAAACGAGTTCAGTTGGATAATTGACCAGTGCGAAAACAAGGATTATTCCTTTGGGGTTTACAACAAATGAAATCAATTCCACAAAATATTTTGGTTCTAATTGGATGCATTGTAGTAGCTTTGGTAATTCTTGGAGTTTTTGGATTTTATTCCACAAAAGCACCTCTCCAACGACAGGCAATACACATCTTTGATGCGTCAAACCTAAAGATAACAGACCCCAATGGACGAATCAAAATTTCCGAAATAAAGCCAAACAGCGCAGTTTCATTCTACTATCCAGATCCTGACAGATACAAAAACCGAGACCCATTTGAGCAATTCATACTGATCAGGCTCCCAGACTATCTTGGCGGAACCGTACATGACGCATCCGCATTTAGGTCATACAGTGTGATTGATCCTGCCTCCCACTGCATTGTAAAATATTGGCCGCAAGAAGGACGAAGACAAATCGAGGATTCCTGTAGCAGAAACACGTATGACCCAGTATCGGGCCACCTGACTATCGACTCTGGACACTCTATCTTGGTCTCAAAGAACGTGGCATTACCGTATCTTGAGGTGTCATCGGATGAAAACGGGTTTTTGTATGTCGAGCCACCTACATTTACAGAGGACAAAAATGGTGCAATTGGAATAGGCAGAATAATTTCAGAAAACGAAATTGAGGCTACTAATCAAATGGTTGCAGCTAGAGAAAAGCAATTCAAAGATGCGCTGCAAGAATTTGCAGTTCCCAACCAATTCTCAACCGGACACAGGATGGTTCACATTGGCAGTGATGGAATAAGGACCAATTTAGCGGAATATTTCAATCAGGATTCATCAATCATGCTGTTCTACGAGTATTGTAACTGTACAAAGTCCAAGGAATTGCTTGGAGATGAAATGGTCAGAACCAACAGCCAGCTTCTAGATGTGGATGGAACTCCAGTGATTGCATATCCAAAGGCGATAAATTATGTCACTGAAATTCATGACAAGTATGTCTTTGAATTCTATTATTCTGGGTACAGAATATCGCTTCACACGGATCAAAAATTAGAATCTGGACTGATTTTGGTCAAGGAATTATTAGATTTTGAGAAAAATCAACATATGGGAAATTAAAATGAAAAAATGGCTATCAAAACACTGGAAAACGCTTGCGCTAATTATCGGATTTTGGGCTGGACTGTACGTGTTTTTTGCAGGATTGCCAATGATGTGATGGTATAATGCTCTCAAAAATCCTAACATTTGCACTGTCACTACAATCTCCAACATCTGACAAAGAGACAGTAAAGAAGATCCTAATTGACAGAGGTTACGAGCTAAAGTATTACGAATATGGAAAAATGATTGCTTATTCCAAGGACGGCAAACGCCTAAAGACACTTGATAATCCGGTAATGGAAGAAAACAGGGGAGATCATTATCAGCTAAGGGGCAAGCATTATCTGGTTGATTTTTTCTCTGATAACCCAACCATATTGCACCAATTTGGAATAAGGATGGAGGAGGCCAATTATGACCTTGCAAAAAACATGCAAGAAATACAGTCAATAATAAAAATACTGGGCAAATTTGCAGACTATGACACATCCCCATGTGAATTGCTAGTCGCAATGGGAGTGCAAGGTGAGCAAAACTCTGAACTCACCATATTGGCTTTACAAAAGACGTATTCTGATGTATTTACAATCACAGACTTGAATGAGATCATCCCAAAGCAGAACCACCACCAAATACCAAAAGAATCCGAAGTAGAACTATCTAGATATCCTTCACCATCACCAGCAGAAAATCTTGAAGTTCATTACAAATCCAATCTTGGTTGCAAGTCAAAAAACACAGAATCCGTCATACGTGCACGCGATGGGAAATATACCATAACACTAAGATTCGAGTCAATCGGAGTCAATAATCTGTTGGAAGATCTGCAAAATTGTGAGCAATTTGGTCTGAATATGATCGAAAAACTCGAAGCAACAGGCCACTTGGAATAGAATTGTATCAAAATTATGGTTGTGTGACTCATTTTGATAGAAGTGGATACACAAAGGTACAATGTGAAGATCCAAACAAAGCATGGGTAGAAAATGGATGTTTGTACGTCAATCTAGGAGAAAACAATACGCTGGCAAAATGCCCATAATTGTAATATCTTTAATTAAAAATATTAAAATAAAAAAATGCATGTAGAATATTTTATCTAGAATATCGCATTCAGGCGTGAATCTATTTTGGAATGGTAAAATATCATAAAATCAATCAGAAACACCGAAAAGCTCACGGTTACAATTAATTTTAAACCATATTTTCATGCATATTCTATTTGTAAACAATACAAGTTTTCTGAAAGATATACTATGGCGTTTAATTACTTTAAAATAAAAAAATCTATGACATTTAAATGATTAATTAAATGCAAGTCGAGCCTTTTTTTTCTTATCCAAAGATTAGACAGAATCTTTCTATTGTCTTACTAATTGTCCTACCTTTCTAATTAAAGGAAAGATCCATGCCTAGACCATAATTAAAGATGAAAATAGTGCAAAATCTAACACCCTAACTATTATCCCCGCGCCATTTTGTTGGGAATATAGTTGGGTTTACGGATTTTGCACTTTTCTTTCGATAAATGGTAGGTTCAGGTAGTGAATTTTGCTGGGTCGCTTTCGAATTTTGATTTGCAGTGAGGGCAGCAAAAATAGAAGTCCTGACCGTTGAATCTTGATTTTACTGAACTTTCCTTCACTTCCATTCCACACACGGGATCTTTTGTCATGCCTGAATTTAGTCCAGACGCAAATTTAAGAACAGACCTTTACAATTGTAAAGTACAGTCGTTAAATAAATCAAAAACATACTATTGTGATGGACAGTCAGCACATAATATTGCCCGATCCGATGAAGCATTGTCAAGTAGATAACATCAAAATTTGTACTATATGCGGTTCAACTAATATCAAAATAGATGGGGATACAATTACCTGTAATGACTGCAACGCGATTTTATGTTTTGAGCATAAGAATAATTCAACAAAATAAACTTTACAATTGTAAAGGTATCATTTCATATATCTAC
>CAZCWI010000049.1:3860-11617 GCA_964502325.1 uncultured Candidatus Nitrosotenuis sp.
AGTGTTGGATTATTTACAATTAGTTTATCTGTTGTCATGCTTTCATTTTCAGCTTTACAAAAAGCCGAGGCAAAATTGATGATATCAATGATTAGTAATCACGTGGAGTGGGAATAATTGCCAAATAATCTGGTAAAATCTTCAAATAGATTTTGAAGAAATGGAGTTTGTTTTATGAAAAATAAATCAAAATCAGAAGGCTCAAAGAAGACAAGACTCTTCATCATCGTTATCGCAGCTGCAATAGCAATAGGAGTTGGGACTGCAGTTGTCTTGGCAAGTCTCGTAGCTCCAAATCAAGACTCCGGCAATCCACGGACGGTATTTTGGAGGCATATTCATGGGTTGGGAATAGATCCTGCAGACAGAAACATTCTGTATATTGCTACCCATGGTGATTTTTACCAAAGCGTAAATGGTGGCCCCCCAGTAAAGGTTGACGAGAAAAGAGCCGATTACATGGCGTTTAATGCTCCATATGCTCAAGGAATTCCATTATATGCAAGCGGACATCCGGCCACTGGCGGAAATACCGGGCTAATCAAGAGCGCAGATGGCGGAAAAACTTGGCAACAGGTTGCTACAATACTAGACCCGCCAGTTGATTTCCATGCAATGGGTGTAAGCAAGTCTGATCCAAATGTAATAATTGGATATGATAGTGCGGGAAGAGGTCTTTTCAAAACTGTGGATGCTGGACAAAACTGGCAGACATTACAATTTCCAGAATACATATCTGCACTTGCTGTTTCTCCAAGTGATCCTAATGTGGTGTTTGCCGCAACTGGAAAGGGAATATACCAATCAAATGACGGTGCAAATACTTGGACTAAGATTGAACAATACAAAGGGCTTTTGATATTTGCCTTGGTCTTTGATGAAAATGGAGTCCTTTATGCTTCATCTGACACGTTTGGCCTTTCCAAGTCTTCTGATCTTGGGCAAACGTGGGAAAAAATCAACTCGCCAAATATCACCATAATGAATATCGCAGTTGATGCGCAAAACAAGATTTTGTACGTTGCTGGACATGTGCCCGACGGATTTCAAGAGGTTTACAAAAGCTCAGACGATGGGAATTCATGGGATTTGATTGGGACAAACAAGGAACTGTAAAATGTTTGAAATAAGATGTGCCGATTGTGGCTGTTTGCCATCAGAATGTAAAAGCAGCAAGTCTGCGAAAGAATGCCCAAATTGCACTTGGGAAGAATGCTGTTGTTTTACTCTTCTACAATAAAATAATCCTTGCTCTTTAAGACAAAGATAAAAGCTAGTTTGCACAACATGGTTATATGACAAAAATTATAATCAAGGCATTAGAAAATGGTCCAAATCTTGTAATAATTGATTCCGAGACAAAGGCTGCATTGTGTAGGTGTGGCGCATCAAACAAAAAGCCATATTGTGACGGAACACACTCTAAAATTAACTTCAAAGCCGAGGCTTCTGAAGTTAACATATAGTTCATTTTGATTTTTACTCTTCTGCAAAAAAGAGGGTTTGCACTAATTGGCGACTTTCCATCTAAAACATGTTGCCGATTATATCGGTGAGGACGATCTTGTGCTGGCCGACTTGGACTTTTTCTTCATCCAGAAAATAAGGGAGACAAAAAGTACTGCCGGAACCGAAATTATTGCAATCATTAGGTCATAGTACAGCTCCAGTCTCTGCGCCGGCTTTGTCTGGATTTTTTCATGGGATGCCATGTCTGGATTGTCGTGAATGATTGTTGAGAATTCAACTGTCCTCTGCTCGGGCCTTTGAATGTCGCCGCCAAGCGTTCTTCCCTCCGCGCTCTCACGGGCATCCCCCTGTATTTTCTCAAACCTTATCAGAACAGGGCCGCTTGAGTCAAAGGCGTAATCGCGAAAGTCGCCGCCAATCTCAGTCTTCCCAGAATCCCGGTATGCCTCGTTTCCGTCTTGGATTAGGACAAAATCGTAGCTCATCTTTGCCAAGTTCCTCTCGGTGGCAACGTCATAGAACTGGTAGATGAATCTCGTTTTTTCATGGGTCTTGATCACATTTGGCTCCCACGTGAGATCCGCCTCGATTACCCCGTCAGCAGTAACCTGTATGACTGGAAACTTTTCTATTTTGTTCCCAAGCCCGTCAGTTGAATACTCCGGGATTTCCTGCTGCACCAGAATGGCCCCCTCCATCCACGGGTGAATCGCGCAGTAATACGCAAACATTCCCTTTCTGTCAAATGTAAACGACCACGACTCGTTTGGTGCAAACAGCCCGCTGTCAAAATAGCCGTCTGGTTCTCCAAACTCGTTGCTCATCCACCCAAACCTCCCGGATCCCTTCCCACTTGTTATGGTGTGGGACTCTATGTCTGCGTTGTCCCACGTTATTTTCTCACCAGTTTCAACTGAAATCAGAGCTGGCTCGTACCATGTCTTTGCAGGGGTATTGAGTTCTGGATTGTACGCCCCAAAAGGAATGGTCACCGTTTTTTCAGAAAACGCATCGTTATAACCATAAAACAAAAAGGCAGTCAGGAAAATAAATAGAAAAATGAATCTTGCCATGCGCTTAGGGCGTTTTCAAATTAGAAATAGATTTTGGTTCCTTGCAAAGATATCTTCATTTGCAACTTCACTCTGGCTTGTGGTAGAAACGATTTTGATTTGATATCAGTGAATGGCTTTGTGCGATTTAGCCGCTTTTGTTTTTTTGATTGGTTTGCTTTGTTTTTGAATTCCTTTTGCTGGAGGATGTTCCTGATAAGATCTTTTTTCGAGTCTGTTTTCTATTCTGTTCTCAGCAGGTGTTAATGGTTTCTTTGTCTTGGATCGAGTTTGCAATATTATATCAGCATTATGCCTTTGATCTACATAATAAACCACATGGCAAATTATCATTTCTAAAATTAAAGATTAATGTTGCTTTGACTGTGGCAGACACATCTTGGCGATATGCTTTGAGTCAAGGTACACATCAGGTTAAAATCCTATTCTAAAAAGGTCAAATGGAACTCTCTATCTATGCCCATGTGCTTTTTTCTTGGGATGGTAGTTGGGGTTACTGATTTTGCACCCTTGTCGGTTTTTTCATTCTAGAAACTATGGGGGGGGGGATCTTTGAGGCTACAGTTTATCATATTGCTTGAGATATGCCCAATATGGAGCCTGCAGACATCATATTCTTCATCATTGGTTTTCTCTCTGAAGTTGTAGGAACAATGGCAGGATTTGGATCTTCAACCATCTTTTTGCCATTATCATCATACTTTGTGGATTTTAAAATAGCACTTGTACTCGTTGCCATATTCCATCTTTTTGGCAATATCAGTAGGTTGGTGTTTTTCAGACACGGTCTTGACAAAAGGGTTTTGCTGCTGTTTGGTGCACCAAGCTTTGCCTTTAGCCTTATTGGGGCCACTCTGGTTGGAGATTTATCGCAAATAATTCTCAAACTAATTCTTGGAATATTCTTGATCTCAATTTGCATCGCATTTCTTGTCAGGCCAAAACTTGCATTTCCCACAAATGCCAAATCCTTAGCTGTTGGTGGTGGGGCATCTGGGTTTATCGTTGGTTTGATAGGAACAGGCGGGGCTTTAAGGGCTGCATTTCTCACGGGCCTGAAAATAGATAAGGCAAAATATATTGCAACTGCGGCAGTAATTGCGCTTGGCACCGATGCCACAAGAATTCCATCATATGTATCGCATGGATTTTTACCAGAACAATACTATTACTACATTCCAATTCTGTTTGCTATTGCAGTTGGTGGTTCGTTTGTCGGCCGAAAAATAGTAAACAGAATAGACCAAGAAAAATTCAAGAAAATGGTGTTAATCGCAGTGATCCTAGCAAGCGTCAAATTCATCATGGATGGAATTACTGGATTCCAAACATAAGATGCGGATTTTGCACTCTTTCATTCTAGACATGGTATGAGAGTCAGGCAGGGTTATTCAACAAATCATTATTAGAGAATTTGAATAAAAAAGATGGTTAAAGATGGACGATACAAAAGAACATTGGGAAAATGTCTGGACTAGGAAAAAATCTAATGAGGTCAGTTGGTATCAAGGATATCCAAAGACATCGATTGATCTGATACTGTCAACTAATCCCAGTAATGATGCCAGAATTATTGATGTGGGTGGTGGTGACTCGGGCCTCGTGGAAAAATTACTTGATCTAGGTTTTAAGAACGTGACTGTGCTTGATATTTCTAAAAAAGCACTAGAAAGAGCAAGGGATAGACTCGGCAAAAGGGCAGAAATGGTGAATTGGATTGAATGCGATATAATGGAATTTGAAACAAACAACAGATACGACATCTGGCACGATAGGGCGTTACTTCATTTTCTAACCTCCGAAGAAGATCTAAAAAATTACGCAGTATTGACCAGAAAACATGTAAAGGAAGGCGGCTATCTGGTTCTCTCTACCTTCTCTACAAACGGCCCAATGATGTGCAGTGGCCTTGATACAAAGCAGTTTTCCGAAGAATCCATGAAAAAATTATTTTCAAATGGATTCGAATTTGTCAAAAGTTTTGAAGAGGAGCATAAAACGCCATTTGGAGTCAGCCAGATCTTCATTTGGAATGTATTTAGAAAAATAACATAAATGAAAATCAACAAAATGCGATTCTCTTGATTAGTGAGGTAATTGACGGGCAAGGAAACATTACAACACAGACTGTCTCTGACATCTGATGTATCAATTAATGATCTTCCGGGGCCGGTCGATTTCCAGGCGATATCCCAGCAAAGCAAAATTGCAGGTCAATGGTTTTTGGATGCATCGACGCATCTGACATCGCTTAGTTCTTGAACAGTAAATCAAATAGATGATGCCGAAAAACTGAACTTTAGATCAGGCGATGCCTATTTTTCACAAATCACTTGGCTGTTTTGTTTGCCGTCATACAGGTCAACTAAGGCATCAATGTCGCATTCAGAAATGTATGGGTATGGTGTTGTTATCTCTGGAGCCATAAGATCCTCAGGTGCCGTAGAATGGGCAAGGCCAAATCCATGTCCAAGCTCGTGTCGCACTATTGTTGCAAGCTGATCATCGCTCAGTCTGCCGATATCATATACTGTTATTACCGACTTTAGAATTTGATGGTTTTCCTCGTCAACAAATGATTTTGTATATGCTGAATAGCCGTCGGTATTTTTCAACTCGCTTAATCTGATTATGATGTGGCCTTCGCCTTTATCTGTAATAACTGAATGCAGGTGAGTAGGTATTGCAAACTTTGTCTCGCCAGAAATCCCCTGCAGTGCCCCCAGCCATCCCTTGTAGTATGTTGAAGTTGAACCCTGTGGGCCCTTGTGCAATAATGAATCATCAATAACGACGTTTTCTTTTGAAAAAATGACGTCTGATATTATCTGCATTCTACGTGTTGTTGCCTCATGCGAATCCAAAACATGGATGTGAAATATCTCGTCTTTGGGTATTTTCCAATTGATCCACGTGTCTATGGTATCTCCTCTCAAGTTCTGTATTAGATATGCGCCTTTCATACTGGCAGGCGTACCGTCCGTTTGATGATCATACGTGAAGCTGACAATCAGAACCGATATTGTCAATATGGAAATTATCGCACCGTACGTCTTTTTGTTCAATTTTCTTGCTCCTGTGAGCCGCATTTCTCCGGAATCTTCTTCAATCTGCCTGATTTTTTGGACAAAAGGCCACCCGCTTCCTGCCTTAGGGCTTCTTAACAGACAAAATGCAATTGCTGTAACTCCGCCCATCGCTATGACAATGCTCGTGTACTGAAGACGAATTGATTTGACAGACGAAAATGCGTCTTCATACGGCTCTGCGATGATTAGCGCCCAAGTGTGCGGCTCAGCGGTGACTGGAGCGTAAACTACAAACGAGCTTTGCCCGTTGACTGTCTCGACAATACCTCCACTATTTCCTGCAAGTGCCCTGTCTACCCCCTGTAAGTGAAGATACGACTTTACAGTGTCAAACGATTTTTGTTTTGAATCGATGATTGCATTTCCCATGTGATCAATAATTATGACATTTTCGTTTTTTGCCAAATTAATTTCGCCAAACTGCTTGTTCCAGGAATCCAAGTTTACCAACCCTCCCCACATTCCAACAAAATCATTTGTTTCTGATCTGACAGGCGTTACAATCGCAACAGTGTTGCCTTTCTTTCCCTGAGCATAGAAAAGTTCGCTAATGTAAGTTGATTTTGTACTTGTCATCCCTTTGTACCAATCTCTGAAGGCAAAATTGCCAGAGGCAAGTTGCGCCTGATACTGGTATGGCTCAACCATGTACATATCACCGCTGGGCAACGCAAAAAAAACAGCGTTCAAGTTTTCTTTGTTGAAAAGCACCATATTGGCAGTTTCTCGCTTTTCTGGATCTGCATCCTCTCTAATTCCGTGAATTTTAGGATCAATTTGATCTGAAAATGGCATGTTGCTGACACTTTTCTCTTTTGCAGTGACCTCCAAAAGTGACGAAATATCGAGAATTTCCGTCTCAAATTTTGAAACTAGTGGAAAGACCTTGGATTTTTTTTGCTCGATTATTTTTTCTTGCTCTAATCCAGTAAGATATTCGCCATAAAGTATCGTAACCGCAATGAGTGAAATGGAGCACAGTAGGACAGCTAGCGTCCTTTTTTTCAATGATATCACACCTTGTTACCATATCTGGAAATGCTTTTAACATAAGCGTTGATTTTCATTGGTGCTATTATCAACACCTACTCTCGACTGGCAAATCACGGCTGTCGTCAAATGACCGTAGACGTATTGTGTCTCAAATAGATAATATCTCTTGTAATATTCCAATATGTGATGAACGCAAGGTCTGCATTTTCATCAATTTTCCTTTTCTTTGTTGCCGGCTTGTGCGAGATTGGGGGCGGGTATCTTGTGTGGCTGTGGTTAAGGGACGACTTTGCTTGGTGGTTTGGGGCAATTGGGGGTTTTGTGCTGTTTCTTTATGGGATTGTGCCAACATTTCAAAAATCTCACTTTCATAGGGTTTACGCTGCATACGGCGGAGTTTTCATCGTAATGTCGATTTTGTGGGGGTGGTGGGTTGATGGCAAAATTCCAGATGGGTATGACGTAATCGGAACAATCATTGCAGTAATTGGCGTTTTGATCATATACTATTATCCAAGAAAAGGAGAAAAGGTTTGGTCGAAGTAATAGTAGCAACACTAACTGTTTTCTTTTTTGCGGCGTTGCTGGAAATAGGCGGGGGCTATCTTGTATGGAAATGGTTGCGTGAGCACAAAGGCAAAACATTTGGATTGATTGGCGGATTGATTCTCTTTGCATATGGTATAGTTCCAACGCTACAGCCTGCCGAGTTTGGGCGAGTGTATGCAACGTATGGCGGAATATTCGTTGTCATGTCTGTGATTTGGGGGTACTGGATAGACAAGAAAAAGCCGGACCGGTTTGAGATTATAGGATCGCTAGTCGTATTGGCAGGCGTGACGGTGATGTTTTATTTTCCAAGATGATATTTTTTGTAAAAATAGGGGAGTGAGAAATTGGCATTGTAGATGTTCTTGCTAACATTTGCAGTCATCAGCGCAACTACATGCGCCTGTGACGCTGCAAGTTTCTTTGCCGTTGCAGGTTACCGTAATTGTGCATTGTTTACTTTCGTTCATCGTTTCACCTCGCATTAGTTTACCAAGTAAACTATTTAATCAGTCAAGTAGAACCCATTGCAGTTAGTGCAAAGATGGAAACTAAAAGAAAGCCCTTGCATCAAGAAGTCTCT
>CAZCWI010000050.1:0-11564 GCA_964502325.1 uncultured Candidatus Nitrosotenuis sp.
AAAAGAAAAACTAATCAACAAAGACAGAGCATTGTTACGATTACAGCCGGATCAACTGGAGCAATTACTCCACAAGACAATCAATTACGAAAAGGCAAAAGAGTTCAAAAAAGTAGTCCGAGGAATCGCAGCATCTCCTGGAGCTGCAAGCGGCATTGCGGTATTTGACGTAAAACACGCAGTCGCAATGGGTGAGAACGGTGCCAAAGTAATTCTGGTCCGAGAGGAAACAAAGCCAGAAGACGTTCCGGCATTTTTTGCATCAGTTGGAATTTTAACAAGTCGCGGTGGAAAAACATCCCATGCCGCAGTCGTTGCAAGGGGAATGGGCAAGCCATGCATTGTTGGATGCTCTGATATGAAAATAAACTTGGAAACAAAGCAGGCAAGCGTTGGAGATTTGATAATACGTGATGGTGACGCAATAACAATTGATGGAAGCATCGGAGACGTATATCTTGGCGAAGTTCCAACAATCGAGCCTCAAATCACAGACGACTTTAGAGGAGTTCTGGAATGGGCGCAAAATACAAAGAGAATCGGAATTCGTGCAAACGCAGACACGCCAGAAGGGGCACAGCTTGCAAGAAAGTACGGGGCAAAAGGAATCGGGCTATGCAGGACAGAAAGAATGTTCAATGCAGCAGACAGACTAGGATTATTTGTAAAACTAATCATGGCAAAGTCAGTAGAAGAGAGAAAGGAGCACCTGCTCAAACTGCAAGAGTTGCAGAAAAGCGACTTCATGCAAATTCTAAAAACGATGGAGGGTTACAAGGTGACAATCAGACTGCTTGACCCGCCGCTGCATGAATTTCTCCCAAATCCTGAAGAACTAATCAACAAAATTCACAAGTTGGAAAAACTTGGAAACTCGCAGGAGCTTGAGGATGCAAAGATAATTTTAGCTCGCGCGCGCGAACTGGCAGAAATAAACCCAATGATGGGCCACAGAGGAGTACGAGTGGGCATAACGTATCCGGAAATATACGAAATGCAAATAAGATCAGTCTTTGAGGCAGCAGCAGAGCTTGCAAAGCAAAAGGTAAACGCATATCCGCAAATCATGATCCCGCAGGTCGGCAGCATCGCAGAGCTAAATTACATCAAAAACATCTATGACAAAGTCAAGGCAGAGTCAGAATCAAAGCACGGAGTCAAGCTAACAATAAACTTTGGAACCATGTTAGAGGTGGTCCGAGGCTGCCTTACATCAAACGAGCTTGCAAGTACTGCAGAGTTTTTCAGCTTTGGGACAAACGACCTGACGCAGGCAGTGTTTAGCTTTTCAAGGGAGGATGCAGAAGGCAAGTTCCTTCCAGAATACATAGAAAAAGAGGTCCTTGAGAGAAACCCGTTCCAGACAATCGACACAAACGGGGTTGGAAGCCTTGTGAAAATCGCAATTGCAAACGGAAGGACAGTAAAGCCAAATATCGAAATCGGAGTTTGTGGGGAACACGGCGGAGATCCAAATTCTCTCAATTTCTTCCACAGCATTGGAGTGTCCTATGTTAGTGCAGCACCACACAGAATCCCTATCGCAATTATTGCAGCAGCACAAGCTAAAATCCTAGACAAAAGTGCACCAAAACCGTCTAAAAAGAAAAAATCCCAGAGCAAGAAAAAGAAGCCAAAGAAAAAATCACGCAAGTGATTCTATTTTTCGTTCAAGTTGTGACAATGTGAAGGGTTTTTCCAAAACTACTATCCTATCCACAAGATCATCTGTTTCATCCTCAAGTGCCCATCTTTGATATCCAGTAATGAACAGAATTTTTTGTTTTGGGTTTTTTGCCAAGATTTCCTTTGCCGCCTTTGCGCCAGTCTTTTTTGGCATGTTGTGATCCAACAGGACCAGATCAAAGGGAGATTCGTCTAATGAATCAAATTCTGTTTTTTTGAGACGTTCTTTGTATTTTTTCAGACATTCTAGCCCGTCTGGCGTGGTGATTACGGTGTGCCCCTTTTTTTCAAGCAGTATCTTGTACTGGTTTGCGACAAACTTGTTGTCTTCGGCAACTAGGATGATCAATTCAGCTAGTGTGATTTTTTGTTGTGTTTGAAGACTAGTATGTTTTATTCGAACAACACACTGATGAATCATACGCAAGCCTTTTTTTATTAAAAACAGATTTTACTCTAGGTTCATTCGGCAATGCCGAAGTTAGAGCCTTCCAAGACCACAGCCAAATCAGAGTGAGGATATTCTAGTCGGCCATGTCTTCGATATCCTCACTTTTTTTAAGTAAAATTGTTCTGAATTTTGAGTTTGACTCAGATACGCGTGTAAGACCGCGGGCAGAAGTTTTTATTTTACGATTTTTACGCCGTTCCAAAACGCCACGTAATTTTTAATTTGTTTTGCAGCATCAGATGGTTCCGGATAATACCAGGCGCAGTCGTCATTTGTCTTCCCGTTTACTGTCACAGAATAATAACTTGCGACACCTTTCCAACTGCAAGTTGTTTTCGTGTCTGATTTTTTAAAAAGCTCTTTTTTTATCGCATCGTGAGGAAAATACTGGTTTCCTTCAACAACTATCGTATTATCACTTTCTGCCAAAACCGCTTCATTCCACACTGCTTTCATAGATTAGTTTGTGATTTAGAGGGTAAATCTTTATCGTTTTATCGCAAACAGCAATAGTAAGCAATACTGCTGACACCAAGTCATAAAGTCAGACTGTGGAAAACAAGATTAATGCAAAGTATTTTTGTCTGTCTTGCCAGATCTTGTTTATTTTAAACCCGCTCTTATTTGCAATCTGTTTTATCTGGCGTAATGTGTACTTGTGTGAGTATTCTGTGCAAATCGTCTCACCTTTTTCAAATTTTATGTACATATCCACATTCTCAAGATACACTTGCTGTTGAACTTTTGATTCCAAGTGCATTTCGATTCGGCTTTCTTTTGCGTTGAAAAATGCGCGGTGTGCAAACTTGTCCAGATTAAAATTGCCGCCCATCTCTGAGTTTATCCTGCTCAGCAGATTGAGATTGAAGTTTTTTGTTATCCCCTTGGAATCATCGTATGCTCTTTCTAGAATTTGCGCATCCTTTACCAGATCTATGCCAAGAAGAAACAGATCGCCTTTTTTCATACATGTCCTTATGTTGTTTAGAAATTCCAATCCCGCAGCGTGATCAAAATTGCCAAAACTTGATCCAAAAAACACGATTATTTTCTTATCATCTAGGTTTTTTAGCAGTTTTAATCCGGCCTCGTACTGATCAATTATTCCAGTGATGTGAAGATTGGTAAATTCATCTTGAAGTCGCTCAGAGCTTTCCTGTACAATGTCGGAGATGTCTATTGGATAGTATTTCACATGACTGTGACTCTCAAGTAATGATTCAAACAGATGCCTTGTCTTAACTGACGAGCCGCTTCCAAGCTCCACGACAGAACTGTGCTGTGAAAAATATTTTGGCATTTCATCTTTTGCCGCCAACAGTATCTCGATCTCTTTTTTCGTCAGATAATATTCGTCAAGGTCGCATATCTCTTCAAAAAGCCTAGAGCCGTTACTGTCGTAGAAGTATTTGGATGGGATGAATTTTTTCTTTCTCGTGAGACCGTATGAAATTTCTGCGGCAAAATCGTCTTGTTGAGGATTTAACGGTTTTATCAGAACGCAGTTTGGCCCAACGGATTTTTTTACATAATTGTTTGAATTGATATTAATCGTATTTTTCATTTTTGATTTTTTCTATTGTCATACTCATAACAAAAGGACTTTTGAATGCTTCGTATCAAAGATCTTCTGAAATGAAGAGTTAAAAATTATAATTATCAGACTAATTTGGATCAATCGTGTTTTCAAACAACATTGGTTTTTGGAATCACGGATAAGAATAAATGATTAGAATCTGAAGAAATTACACAAAAATGCTGTCTGCCGTATCGCTTGTCGACGAGTTTATGGAAATGCGAAAGCGCACCTTGGACATAGTAGAGACACTAGAGTATGACGATTTTGTTGTCCAAACGGCACCGTATGTGAGTCCCCCAGAATGGCATCTGGGGCACGTTAGCTGGCTCTTTGAAATGCTCCTAAAGCAGACGGATGAAAAATACGAGTATTATTCAGAGGAATTTTTGCGCTATCTTAATTCCTATTACAACAGGTTTGGCCAACAAATGGACAAGGCAAACAGAGGGACAGTCTCAAGACCCACAGTAAAACAAATTTTAGAATACTATGACACAATCACCAGGAGGGTCTCTGATTCAATTCAAAGGAATTTGCCATCAGAAGACGACCGAAAGCGTTTTGAGCTTGGAATTAATCACGAATACCAACACCAGGAGCTTCTAGTGTATGACTTGCAGCACATATTGGCAGATCAGTACAAGCCTAAGACAAAAAATCATTCCCAAAAAAACATACATGTAAAACAAGAACAGATCCGCATCGACGGTGGAATGTATGATTTAGGGTATGGTGGGAAAGACTTTTGCTATGACGTGGAATTGCCAGAGCACAAAGTTTACCTAAATGATTTTAAAATTGACTCGCACCCCGTGACTGCAGGTCAATACCTTGAATTTATCGAGTCCGGCGGATATTCCGAGTACAAATACTGGCTTTCGGACGGATGGAAAGCAGTCAAACAAAACAATTGGAAGGCCCCGATGTACTGGCAAAAAATTGACGATTCGTGGCACGTGATTGATTTTATCGGAATGCGAAAAATAAACCCAAATGAGCCTGTCTGCAATGTTAGTTTTTACGAATCTGACGCATACTGCAAGTGGGCAGGAAAAAGACTCCCCACAGAGGCAGAATGGGAAAAAGCCGCTTGCTGGAACGAGGAAAAGAATGCAAAAACAATCTTCCCGTGGGGAAATGACAGGCCCACAGGCGAGCATGCAAATCTCTTAGAATCAAACCTATGGGGTGTTAGTGAAATAGGCTCACATCCAATCGGACGTAGTCATTATGGCTGCCATCAGATGATTGGAGACGTTTGGGAGTGGACGTCGTCGGAATTTGTAGGGTACCCCGGATTCAAATCAGGATTTGAAGAGTATAACGACAAGTGGTTCACAAATCAAAAAGTTTTACGAGGTGGCTCTTTTGCCACTCCGAAGAGATCAATCCGTGCTAGCTATAGGAATTTCTTTCGCCTAGATGAAAGATGGATGTTCTCAGGTTTTAGGTGTGCTGAAGACATTTAGAATCTGAAAACGCGTCACAAAATACAGGCAACTGACACACTTGCAGGGTTTGAGTAAAATTCATAGCACAATCCAAATTACATACAACATGCTTCCGCGCCTAGACAACATCAAGCAGCAACGAGCCAAGCTAGGCATCACACAAAAAGAGCTTGCAAAAATGACAGGAGTTAGCACATCTATGATAAACCAGATAGAGTCGGGTCGAAGCCAGCCAAGCTACGAGACAGCAAAGAGAATGTTCGATAGTTTGGCAACACTTGAGGGAAGGGCAGACCCAAACAAGGCAGGGGACATATGCAGTAAGGAAATAGTCAAGCTAAAACCTACGGATTCGCTGCACGATGCGATAACAAAGATGCAAAAAATGTCAATTAGCCAGATTCCGATTTTTAATAAAACTGAGCCAGTTGGCATCATAACAGAAGACGGGGTGGTAAAGCACCTGGCAGATAGCGATGAGTCATCATGGAAAAAAATAAGGCTTGCAGACGTCATGGAGGCAAGGCCGCCAATAGTTGATCACCAGACCCCAGCAAAGACACTAGTCCCTCTTATTCGGTACTCAAAGTGCATTCTTGTGGCAAAAGCAGGAAAGATAGTCGGCATAATTACCGCTTCTGATACGTTAAAGATGCTAGAATGATATTCTAAAGATCAACTACCTGAAAAAATATGCAATTACGTGCGGTCGCCACATGTAGTACAAAACAATTCCATTTAGTATCATGCCCCCAATTCCAAACACGTTGCCTACTGCCAGAGACGCGGCTTCCATTATCAGATTCGCTATGGAAAACGCAATTACAATTGTTCGTCCCCATCTTTTTCCTGAAAACAAGGCACTTGCAATTAAAAACGAGAACGCTGCAAGCAGTGCCAAAACTGCGGTGATTGCACCTCCAATCACAGACGTCATTTCTCCAAAATACAAATAATCGCCCATCATGCCCGACATCACGCCTACCATCACGGTAGAGATGACAAGAATTATTCCAAGAATTATTTGGAGTATGCCAAGCACTGTGACGCCAGTTGGCCTTCTAATGCTATTTTGGGCTTGTGTGAATCGCGGTTTGCCGCATCCTGAGCAGAAATTCTCATCTGCAGTGAATTCTTTCCCACAAGATTGGCAAAACGTCACACAGTACGAATGCGCGTCCGAGATAAAACACTTGCTAAAGAAAATACCTTCTTTTCCATATCGAGTTTTTTAGAAAAGCAGATTAAAAATAATAATTTTAGTTTCAGGTGCAGATACCAAACTAAGAAAAGATTAGAGACACGCTGTCTTTTGTTGTGATTGTCTTGCACGTCTTGTTTAGCGCAGACATTATCAGTCCCTCCAAAAAATATTTTAGGAACACGGAGCCCTTCGTATTAAAATCGTGATGAATACTTATTTTGTATTTGCTCTCCGTCGTTTCGATATCACATCGCCCATAACCGCAATAATCAAAATACATCCTGATGAAATCCAAGACGCTCTGCAAGTTCAATTCCTTCCACTTGAACAAAATGAACTCTCTTGCCTCCTCGCTTCCACAGTTTGAGGCAACCAGGACTAGGTCTTTGTCTGGAATCACGGCCAGAATTCTTCTAAAAGTATCATTGCTCATCAACAAGGTTCCAAATTTCCTAGTATAGAGATCATACTCGACAAAATTGCCAAAAATCTGGTTTGCCAAGGTGTTTAGGCTGACTCGTTTTTCTTCTGCCAATTTTCGTAAGGTCTTGTCATATTTTTCATCAATCCTAAATGTGATGCTAGATGTCTTTTTGTCGCTCACATATTGGCATGCATACCGTATCTTATCAGCTTAACTGCAAATGAGTGCAAAGTATTCGTATTTGTTTAATCTCCCAGCATGGTAAATGCAGACATGGCATTTTCGTGCAAGGGAATTTGCATACGATACAAAAGTCACGGTGTGGAGAACGGTAAGAAATACCAAAACGGGCAAAAAAGATGCTCACATTGTGGCTTGTTTTTGAACTGGCAGGAAACAAGATGCCCGTGCTGCAGGACAATTATGCGCACAAGGCCCAGAAGCAGAAGCTAAATTGCAATCGCTTGCACTAGATTCCTGTTGATTATATGCAATTTTGATCATATACTAGGCGAGCTAACATGCAAGAACAAATACAAAAAGATGCAAAAACACCATGGCTTTGGTATACAGGGCTGGCACTGACCGTGCTTTCGGTTCTGATACTGACAACGCTATATCCGATAGGATATTGGTTTCCAGTCAGTGTCACTGAAGAGGCAGCAGTCATTGCAAATGTTGAGGCAGGCTGTGTAGTCGACTCTAGTTTCGGATATCCGATAACAGTGAGTCCATGCAGTGCCAAGTCTGGAGATATAATTGAGTTCTCCTACAACGTACCTGCCATCTACCAAAGTGGATATTTCCAAAAAGTTCAGGAAAAAGTAGCTCTAGTTACACCCTGAACATAATTTTTTATGCTATTAATTTAAAAAATAAAAAATTACAGTCGTCTGATTGACTGTATCATTCTTTCTTTGACTTTAACATCATATTCTGCAGATATTGTATCACCCGGATTTGCGTTACATTTTCCGATTGGTATGAGGAAATTATCAGGCATTGTTTGTACAACACACCTGCCCTGATCGTCTACGTATACTACCTTGACTTCTTCGGTTACATATTGTGGAATCAGATTCCAAAACGGCCAGACAAACACACCCATTATTGTCACAGCAAAACCAATCAGCAGCGTGATAAATACAGTAGTTTGGCTTACCATTACCAGTTCTTTAGAATTTAATTATATATCACAATAACACAATATTCAAGATTAAGAATCAGATTTGATTTTATGCAAACCAACAAAATGGTTTACAATGAATTACACGCTCAAAAATTCAGGCTAGAAAAAGATGTTACTTTTTGCCAGCTAGTTCCACTTTTTCTGGATGGAATGTCATCTCAATTGGCGTCTTCTTTATTTTCCCAACCACATGCACCAATGGCTGACCTTCTGCATTAGGCGTGAATGCACCGTGATAAGTTCCCTTGTTCTTTTTATCCTCGACTAATTTGAGAAACGTCTTTTTTCCATCTAGTGTAACGTCTACCTCAAGGGTTTTGCTCAATCCGGATATTCCGACAGCCTTTGTCGCGTGACCGTATTTGGGAGATGTTTTTTCTGCAGGTTTGGACTCCTTGGCCGATTTTGCACCATTTGTTTTGCTGTCTTTGGGTTTTGAATCCATAGAGTCATGATCCATGTGATCGTCTTTTGTATTCTTTTTGTCAGAAGGTGATGCCTGTGTGACAGTGATCTCTATTGCATTTTTCTTGCCAGATATTGGTGGTTCAGTCTTCCAGCCGACTTCTATGTTATAGTCGCCAACTGTCTGGGCCTTGTGCGCATATGCATTACCGACTAATCCTACGGACAATGCAAGGATTGCAAAAACTGCAAGTTTGTTATTCATCAAAGAACAATGCGTGATTTTATTAAATAATACTTATGGTAGAAGCATCAAACAAAAATAAAAAACAAATCAATTATGAAATCATGTCATCGACAGAGCAGCACTATACGCTAAAGATAATCCTGCGGACGCAAAGACACTAACCGTCATTGGGACAAAGGTTGTTCCAGAATTTGGAGGGTTTTCGAGTCTAGTCCTAGTAGCATCAATTGCCAGCATCATAGTTCTTCTACAAACACGGAAGTGCATTCTGAAAACTAGTACATTTAACAAATCTACCAAAACCGCTTAATAATTTTGACAGCATAACATGCTAGCAAGAATCAGCATCTTTTTTCATAACTGTTCTTGCGTCTTTTTTCCCGTCACTTTGGCACTTATACCAGTTTGCTTAAATTTTTCAAGCACTAAACTATGGTGTATGTCAATATATGCCCAGATTACGGAGAAAAAGTCAACGCTGTTTAGCGTGGTAATCTTTTCAGTAATTGGCATACTCGTAGCGCCGATCATACTACCAAATCTGTTCCATGGAGCCCATACTTTGCACATCATGCTTCACGTAGGAGGGATGATTGCAGCTGTATTTTTGACCATAGTCTCCTCGATGGCCTATATCAAGACCAGAACAAAACGGCTGCTGTTCACATTTATCGCGTTTTCCTTCTTCATTGTAGCAGAGGCAGTTTCGCTAATTGACGTCACATGGCCTTACACATTTTATGTTGGCCAGCTTCCGTTTTCTGAACTTGAGCACGTACTAATTATAGGGATGTTGGGCATATTCACTCTAGCAATATTTAGGAATGATTAGAATGGACAGAACAGCTCAGCTAATTCAGGTAATAGAGAAAAATCCAGGAATCCAGTTTTCAGAGATCATGCGGGAGACTGGAATGAAAAACGGAGTCCTCAGCCACTATACAAGAAAGCTTGAAGAGAGTGGAACAGTGCAAGTTGAGAGAACCCCACGCGTTACAAGATTTTATCCGCTTGGAATAAACAAAAAAGAGTCCACCCTTATCAAAAATCTCAGACAGGAGACTCCAAAAAACATCCTACTCGTATTATTAGAACAAGGCAGCCTTACATTTAACGAGATTGCAGAAAAGGTCAGCAGATCACCTGCAACAGTCTCAATCAACCTTACACAGTTAATCCAAGATGAGATAATCGAAAGCAAATTTACAAACGCAAAAAGGACATTTCAGATAATAAACATCGACATGGTGCAAAAGGCAATTGGCAAATACCATCCAGACATAATGGACAGATCCGCAGATCGCGTTGCAGATATCTTCTCTTCACTTTAGAAGATTTTCCAATCATTTTGCTGCGGCAATCGTGCCATCTTGTCAACACTCTTAACCACAGGATATCTTCATGATAACATGTTATCTGATAAGATCAAGCCTGGAAACATAAGCGTTCTTTTTGGCATAATATCGGTTGCAGTGATTGCCTTCTTTGCATTTTCGCTGCTCAAGGGAGAAAATATTCTTAAAGACGCCATAACCGAAGAGGTGTTGATATTTGACAGGCTAAACGGCAAGTGCATCGTAGATACAAATGACGACATAATGACATCAAAGATGATAGACAATTGCGAATCTGTGATAGGAAAAAACGTTACCATAACTTATCAAAAAGGGCATCCAACTGCACAGATCATACAATAAGTGAAAGAATTATTTTCTTCACTTTAATTTGATAGATAAAATTTCAGTGATTTTTTGGATGCGAGCAGAGCTCTGCTAGAACACCAGAAAGCGATTTTGGGTGAATGAATGTGATTTTTGTCCCCTCGGAGCCGTCTCTGATTTTCCCCAAGAACTGGATTCCGCACCCTTCCATCCTTTGGAATTCTTGCTCGATGTTCTCAGTTGCAAGTGCCATGTGATGCAGTCCTTCGCCTTTTTTATCCAAGAATTTTCGGATTGGTGAGTCGTCGCGAGTTGGTTCCATCAGTTCGATTCTTCCATTTTCTAGTTTCAGTATGGCAAGCTTTACTCCTTCGGATTCAACTGTCTCAAAGATTACCTCCGGCACTCCAAGTGCCTGCTGATACTGCTTTGCTGCAGATTCCACATTGTTTACTGCAATTGCAATGTGGTCAATTTTCATCTAGAATACTTCCTTTGGACGATACACTCCAAACACTTCGCGGAATGTATTGCTGATTTCGCCAGTTGTGGCATATGATTTTACAGAATCCAAGATAAACGGCATCAGGTTTTCGTCTTTTTCTGCGGCGGACTTCATTTTCGATAATGCGTTTTGTACTTTTTTGTTGTCGCGCTCTGAGCGTAGTTTCTTTAGCGCTTGTTTTTGCTTTATTTCTACAGTGTCGTCGATTCGCAACAGGTCCTGCTTTGACTTTGCCTCCTCTGAAAACTTGTTTACGCCCACCAGTATTCTTTGGTTTGAATCCACTTCTTTTTTGAGCCTGTATGCGTTTTGCCTAATTTCGGACTGGAAGAATCCCTTTTCGATTGCCTTTAGTGCTCCTCCCATTTTTTCCACCTGTTTTAGGTATTTCCAGACACCTGCCTCTATCTCATCGCAGAGATATTCCAGATAATGCGAGCCTGCAAGCGGGTCAACTGTTTTTGTTATTCCAGATTCATAAGCGACAATTTGCTGGGTTCTGAGTGCAATTTTGGCAGACTCTGCAGTAGGCAGTGCAAGCGCCTCATCCCTGGAATTGGTGTGAAGCGACTGTGTTCCTCCAAGCACTGCTGCCATTGTCTGTATTGACACTCTGACAATGTTGTTGTCAGGCTGTTGCGCAGTTAGCGATTCGCCGCTTGTCTGAGTGTGGAATTTGAGCTGAATTGATTTTGGATCCTTTGCATGGAATTTTTCTTTTAGGATTTTTGCGTAGACTTTTCTTGCCACCCTGAACTTGGC
>CAZCWI010000051.1:0-11562 GCA_964502325.1 uncultured Candidatus Nitrosotenuis sp.
TGGCTCAGATACGGGAATCTCAGGTGCACCAGTTCGTGCGATATAGTGTGGTCTAGTGCACGCTCGTCTGGGATTTTCTTGACGTTGATGAAAACCAGATTGTGCAAAAGGTACGACACCCCGTAATACTTGTATGCAGTGGTGCGCCTGCCAGACGTGATTTCCTTTGGCATCTCAAGCACCTCCTTTGTGCTTAGGAGCACTTGAGGCTCCGATATTGCAAGCCTGCCAGAGTAGATCCCAACTTTTTCTAAAATGCTCAGCCTCAGGTCAGGATCAAGTCTCACGGTGTGGTTTTTAGAATTATTCTATATTATGCGGTGTCAATTGTTGTACTGGGATTTGTTTACCAGAATGACACTAGTATTTTTTCAGTATCTTCCTGTAGTTTTTCACAGCGTCCATTATGACAGTCTTTGCAGTTTCCGCAGACTCCCATCCTAGAACCTCGACTTTTTTCCCCTCCAAGTCCTTGTACACTTGGAAAAAGTGAGCCATCTCCTTTAGGTTGTGAGACTCGATATCTGCAATGTCCTTTGTGTTAAGATACCTAGGATCATTTATCGCAACACAGATTATCTTGTCATCTGACTGCCCCTGGTCGGTGAGCCTTAGCAATCCAAGCGGCCTGCACTCAATTAGGATTCCAGGATACGTCGGGTTTGTCACCAGGACTAGCGCGTCAAGTGGATCCCCGTCATCAGACAGTGTCTGCGGGATTATCCCATAGTCACCAGGATAGTGAAACGGCGAGAACAGCACCCTGTCCAGTTTCATCATGTTGTGCTTTTTGTCGTACTCGTACTTGTTTTGCGAGCCCTTTGGGATCTCAACTACCACGTTGACTATCTCCGGGATATCAAGTCCCGTTTCAATGTCGTGCCAAAAGTTCTTGCTCATGGCTTTTTTCCAAGTTTCTATTAATCTAATGTTTCGATCATAAAAAAGGGTCAGAGTTTAGTGTGTAATCATAAGTCATACAGCCACCGTCTCATCACACCCCTAGTTCATTAGATTGAGTAATTGTTGCGTTTTATTTCTAATTTCTTGTGTTACCTTGACTATAACTAGTCCCTCGTTTGGCTGGCCGTACAAGACGACGGTATTTTGCGGCGCATGCACACAGACAGGAAGCACCAGCAAGTCTTCCTCACCATTTACTACTATCTGGACTGGAACATTTGATTTTAGCGCATCCTTTATGGCATTGACGCTTTGCGCAGTTATCTCACCTGCAGGATTGTCACAGGGTATCTTTGCCACGTCATTAGACGGGATGGCTCTCTTTTGCCTTTTTTCAAATCCGTCCACGATTGAAAGAGACGGGATCAAACCAAATGAAATCATTTTTTCCGTCGTCGCGTCCCCGACTGTGATGATAACCGAGTCCTTTGGGATGTGATGCAAAATGTTTTCTTTTGATGTGTCTTTGAGTAAAATGCCAAGCGGGGCCTTTAGTTGTTCTCTGAGGGATTCAGGCAGCTTCACGTCTATGCAGCTATGTTGCCCTGCATTTCTTCCTTTAGCTTTGCCGCAAGAATGCTACACTGTGCTGCAACGTTTTTTGCAGCGGATCTTATTGCCTCAGCAGACGGCGATGTCGGGTCTGTAATTATTACAGGCTTTCCAATGTCAGAGCCAGTCATGATTCCAGAGTTTAGCGGAATTTCACCCACAAACGGAATGTTGTATTTTTCGCTGATTTTTCTAGCGCCGCCTTCGCCAAAGATGTAGTGCTTGTTTTTGCAGTCAGGACATAGAAAGTAGCTCATGTTCTCAATTACCCCGATTATCGGGACGTTGAGCTTGGTAAACATTCCAATTGCCTTTACTGCCACATTTGATGCAACATCCTGCGGCGTTGTCACAACCAATATTCCAGTAATTGGTATGGTTTGCGCCAAAGTAAGCGGGATGTCTCCGGTTCCAGGAGGCAGATCCACAATCAGATAATCAAGATTTGACCAGTTTGTGTCAACTAGAAATTGTTTTAGTATGCCAGAAATGATTGGTCCCCGGTATATGGCAGCCTGATGTTCCTGCTCTGCAAAGAATCCAAATGACACCACCTGTATCCCGTGTGTTGTTGCAGGCTGGAGTTTGTTGTTTTCAACTTCCATAAACGCCTTTTGCATTCCAAGCATCAGTGGGATACTAGGACCGTAGATGTCTGCATCAAGTAGGCCAACTTTTGCCCCAGACTGGGCAAGTGCAAGTGCAAGATTCAGAGACACGGTTGATTTTCCAACTCCGCCTTTGCCGCTTGCGACGCCGATTATGTTTTTCACAGTAGACATTGCCTCGGCTGCATCAAGTGAGCGGCCCTCCATCACTTTTGCAGTTACGTTTAGATCGAATTTTTTGATTTCAGACATTTCGCCAATTGCGTTTCGCACGTCTTGTTCTATTTGATCATTGAAAGGACATGCAGGAGTGGTAAGCTCTAGTGTGAATTTCAGATTGCCCTCGTTTAATTCTAAATCTTTTATCATGCCCATTGACACGATATCTTTTTTCAAATCAGGATCAATTACAGTTGCAAGTTTTGTTAGCACTTGGTCTACGCCAACCATGCAAAAAAATCCTCTTTTACAATATTTAAAGATAGGTTACTATGCAAAATGGCAAAATTTGCAAAATTATTACAAATTAGGGATACCTAAGCAGAAATTCTCGCAGGCAAATCAAAAAACCAAATTTTGGCAAACCAAACAAGTCAGGGTTGCAAGTTATCAAACAATAGAGTGCTTTTGTGTAAGAAATGCAGAAATTTGCCCAAAGATTCATAAATTCAGGTTTGGGAGTTTTGTACAGTTGTTTTCTATATCTACCCTAGAGGATGTTGTAAGAATTCCACCAAGCATGTTTGGAGCTTCGCTAAAAAAGGCAGGAATTAGCATTCTCAAGGAAAAGTACGAAAGCATGATCAATGCAGAACTAGGATACATCATTATGATTTTAGAGGCCAAAGTAGACGAAATGGGAAAAATGATTGCCGGCGACGGCGGAACATACCACAGAGTAGAATTTGAGGCACTCACATTTACACCAAAACTCCAGGAAATCGTTTTGGGCGAAATTGTCGACATTACAGACTTTGGCGCATTTGTAAGAATCGGACCAACGGATGCATTGCTGCACTTGTCCCAGGTAATGGATGACTATCTGCAAAGCGATGTAAAATCCGGAATGATCATCGCAAAGCAGAGCAACCGCACGCTAAAGGTCGGCTCTACAATTCGCTCAAGAATTACCGCAGTCTCACTTGGAAAGGCGGCAACCATGGGCAAAATCGGAATCACGTGCAGGCAGCCACTTTTGGGCGCAGAGGAATGGATTGCAGAGGAAATTAAAAAGTCAGGTAAGGACGGAAGCACTAGCGATAAAAAAGAAGTAAAAGAAGTCAAGGTAGAGAAAAAAGAAAAGAAGGAGAAATAAGAAATGGTGCGAGAGATGGCATGTAGAAAATGCAAGCATGTTTTTGTCGGAAAGGTTTGTCCATTATGCAAGTCATCTGATCTGACACCGGACTGGACGGGGGTCGTACTTGTGTCTGATCCTGAAAATTCCCACGTCGCAAAGACATTGGGAATCACCCAGAAAGGGAAATTTGCCTTAAAGGTAACGTAGGTTTGGGCTTTAGTCCAAAAAAAGAACTAGTCAGATTTTTGCAAGAGGACATTGGGTCTGGAGACATCACGTCAGACATCATAACAAACAGGAGAATTGCCGCAAAAATAATCACGCGCCAGGCCTGCGTCGTTGCAGGAGTAAAATTTGCAAAAGAAATTTTTGCAATGAATAGATGCAGTGTGAAGATTCTAAAAAAAGACGGCATACACGCAAGACCAAACCAGGCAGTGCTTGAGATTTCAGGCCCCGCAAGATCAATTCTCAAATGCGAAAGAACCGCGCTAAACTTGCTTTCCAGGATGAGCGGGATTGCCACATCTACAAACGAACTGGTCAAGATTGTAAAGAGTGCAAGCCAAAAAACAGACATCTACTCCACAAGAAAGACGGCGCCAGGCCTGCGGTTCTTTGACAAAGAGGCAGTGATGATCGGCGGAGGAAAAAAGCACCGAGTCACACTGTCAGATATGATAATGATAAAAGACAATCACATTGCCGCAGAAGGCTCGATAATAGAATTGATCAGGCTTGCAAAGAAAAGATCAAACACGTTTGAGGTAGAAGTCGACACTCAGCAAGACGCAGTCATGGCCGCAAGCCTCGGCGTTCCGATAATAATGCTAGATAACTTTACGCCGCGACAAATCTCAAGCACCATTTTGGCCCTAAAAAAGCTCGGACTGCGAGAGAAAGTAAGACTTGAAGCGTCAGGCGGAATCAATGCAAAAAACATACGAAACTATGCAAAAACCAAAGTCGACATGATCTCAATTGGGAGCATTACAAATTCTGCAAGGGCAGTCGACTTTAGCCTAGAAGTATAACTTGCATTAATTATCAAAAGTCTTTTCGATTTCCTGCGCCATCATCTCTAGCTTCTCAGTGCTTCCAAATTTTCGGTACGTCAGTTTCTCCAAAGTTTTGATTATGCTAATTGCTGCGCGGTACTGAGGTATTTGCGGCTCGTTTAGCTCGCCGTACATACCAATTCCCGAAATGCCGTTTTGTTTTGCAAAGCCCAGAATCAGCCCGTTAAATCCAGTGATGATTGACTTTTGCGGGGTCGTCGTAATGTCCAATCCCTGCATTTGTTTTGTGAGCTCAGGCGATGTGGTGGTGACAAACGTCTTTGGATCCTTGCCAAGTATCCGGTTGGTGTGAAACCCCCCAAGCGTGTAGATGAATTTGGCTGAATACTTTATCGAAATATCTATGACGTCTTGGCAAAGCGCATGTAGTTCGTCATTTCCTTGCGGCTGCCCCGTATCGCCCCCAAAGACAATCAGCCCGTCAGAGTACCGGTACTCCCAGCTTTCATTTGGCAAGTCAATGTACCCACCTTGATCCAAGACATAGGTAGGAAACGCAGTTTTTGCAATCCTGAATTTTTTTGTCCTCAGGCTGTCGTTGATAAAGTTCACAACTATACTGCCAACGTTGCCCATGTCCTGCATTGCCGCAATTACAATCGGCTTTTCAATTGCCGGCTCTTCTGCTTGGAAAAACTCCACACCATACCCCGGGATTACTCACTTAAAACTGGTGTTTGCAAAATCTTATCCTCTTGTACGATGTAGCAATTATGCATCCATCAAGCATGAGCGTTGTTAGTTTCAATAAAACTACGTGTTATCTAGTTGCTAAATTCCAGTTGTGATAATAACATGATCTCCTTTTAAGCGACAATAGCATAATTATGCCAAGATGGCAGATTCAAAAAACGCAGTTACCACAGTGTTGATCATACTAGTTGGCGTTGCAATTGTCCTGTCTTCGGTTTCCATGATAATGGTTTCTGACTTGAATTACAAAATTGCGTCTTTACTAACGCATGAAGCAGACGAGCATTTAGAAGTTGGCGCACCAGGAGTTGCAAAAAATGAATTTTATATTTTTACCCAGGAACTAGACGCCGATGAGGACGAGGTCGGAGTTCCGGTTGCAGTGTTTACACTAACTGAGATCGTTGTTCACAAGGGGGACACGGTAAAGATACATTTCTTTAATGCTGCAGAAGAGGAGGAGGACAGACACACGTTTACGATGCAATCCCCATATGAGATGAATTATGATCTTGCCGGCGGCGAAGACACCACGTTTAGCTTCAAGGCAGACAGGGTTGGAACTTTTACATATTATTGCACGTATGACTTGCCAAGCATGGTTGGCCAGTTGATCGTCCTCCCATAGATAAAAACAAAAATAATTTAGAATCAGCTAATTGCAAGCATCCGCTCTATTGCAGTCCTTGCCTTGTCTGCGATGTTTTTTGGAACCCTCACTTCATACTTGTCGTCCCTCAAAGACGCGTAAACCTTCTCAGGTGTGATCATCTTCATGTACTGGCACACTGCGCCATCTGATGCCGGGGCAAACGTCTTGCCAGGGTTTTGCTGCTGCATTCTGTACAATATTCCAGTTTCGGTTGCAACTACGAATTGTTTTGCACTGGACTGCTTTGCATAGTTCATCATCCCTTCAGTTGAAAGAACTTGGACCTGCCTGTTTTTGTAATCGCCAACTGCCACTTCGTACATTATTTGTGACGTACAGCTGCATTCAGGATGGACTAGTAGTTCGGAATTTGCAAGCGAGTCTAATTTTTTGTGAATGTCCTCTGATCTTATTCCGGCATGAACATGGCACTCTCCTGCCCAGATGTACATGTTTTTTCTTCCAGTCACCTTGGCAACATAAGAGCCCAGGAACATGTCAGGTAAAAACAATACCTCCCTGTTTTCAGGAATTGACTTTACCACGTTTACAGCGTTTGATGATGTGCAACAATAATCAAGCTCGGATTTTATCTCAGCAGTAGTATTGACATATCCAACTGCTATTGCATCTGGGTGCTCTTTTTTCCAGTTTCTTAATTGATCAGCCGTAATGGAGTCAGAAAGCGAACATCCTGCTGCAAGGTCCGGTATGAGCACCTTTTTGTCAGGACATATTATTGCGGCAGTCTCTGCCATGAAATGAACCCCGCAGAACAAAATGGTTTTGTGAGGAGTCTTTGCAGCCTGTCTTGCCAAGCTAAGGGAATCGCCAACAAAGTCGGCCACGTCCTGAATTGCAGGAAGCTGGTAGTTGTGGGCCAAGATGACCACGTCCTTTTCACGCTTTAGTTTCAAGATTTGCTCAGCTAACATGTAACCATACTCATGAGTTGCGATATTCATTTAAAGAATAAGATCAGAGTGTTAATTTTCTAAAATCTGGACAATTACGGCAATTTTTGCCAACATTATGTGCCTATTTGCATGTCGTCAGAACAGATTCCCCGAAGGCACTCTATTGCAGACAGGATTGCAAGCCTGCTTGTCTTTGGATTGTTCAAGTCAGGTACGTTTTCCACAGTTATGGAGAGTCTGCCAAATTTTCCTTTTGCCTCTATGGCATGGGTGTTTTTGTCAGTGTTTGGGTCTGCAATTATCTTCACCCTTGTTTTTTCGCTGCCAATTCCTGCAAGGCTTAGAAGCGCCGCCACGTTGATGTTTGCAGGAAATAGTTTTACCGCCTCCTTTGCGTTTCCGTCAAATATCAGGACAGGCGTCGTGATAGAATCGATGTCAACGGGATTGGTCTCAAAAAACTTTGCCCCCTTTAGCGATTTTGGGTGTTTTGTAGTTGTTATGGATAATGAATCAATTTCGTCTTTTACAGACTTGATTGCATCAAGTCCTGCAATTGCGCCAGACGGCAGATAGATGCTTTTCTTAAACTCAGAGCACGCCTCGACTAACACATCTAGGACAGACTCGTCAAGAAGCGCACCCACACTCATTATCATCAGGTCTCGTTTATTTTGTAATATGCTCAGCGCGTGATTTCTGACTGCGTCCTGCGATGCAGCTTCAACTACTATGTCGACGGGGTTTGACGAAAGCAGGTGGGGGTTTTCAACTATTGACGGCTTTTTTGCCAGCTTTGACGCAAGTGCCTCTGATTTGTTTTTGTCAAAATCGTAAATGTGTGTCAGTTGCGCATTGATTTTTCCAGAGTCTATCGCAAGCGCAAGCTCGGTTCCGATTGCGCCGCACCCCAGAAGCCCTACTTTTTTCAACAGATATCGATGAAATGCTGTCCTAAATGAATTTAGTCGGTGCCAGACGAATCAAAATGCGAAGACATAACTAGCCTAGATTTTCACTCTATTTCATGCCACTGCGAAAAAAAGGAAAGCATCAAAGATCAGCAGATCAGAAAGCGGCACGTAATTGGCGAAAAAAGTAGTCTTTTTGATCTTTTGAGTGTTCACGGTACTAGTCTGGTGTAAACAGGGTTTGCATCTCAAAGATTTTATTTTATGTAACAAACGTCATGTATGCTAAACACGGTCTACAAGGAGGCAATCAAGAATCGGGATGCCACGCTGTCCATCCTGCGAGGGCCCAAATTTGAGCAAATTGTCGATCGTGCAAGGCAGAACTGGATAGAGTACAAGCCAAAAAAGCAGGAATGCACCATGGCAGGAATCGACAGCAGTTTTAACAGCACCAAGTTCCAGGGAATGGAGCTTTGGGTAGTAACGGCAGTGTCCATAGGAACAGACGGCAAGATAATTTTCGATGACCACAAGCAGGGGCTCGGCAGCGATGTCTCGGATTTGTCATCCATTGCAAGCAAGATGGAAATTGACGCGTGCAGCAAGACAGTCGATCTGGCAGATGTCACGCTGATGGACGGCTCGTTGTACTCCCAGTTCATGACAAGACAGTCGGTGCTTACGCACACAATCTTGAAGATAATGACAAAAAGAAACAACGTGGTTTTTGTCGCCAAGACATCAAACACGAGAATGCAGTTTTTGGACCTAGAGTCACTTGCAGGCGACATATTTTACTACAACCACGCCACAAAGACGCCCGGGTTTAGCAAAGTCTATGTCGACAGGAAGTTTGGAAAGGACAGGGCGATATCGTCAATTTATGCAAGGCTAAGCGACTCGACGCCTTTGATCAAAATAGAAATGCTCGGGGACAACCACACAGAAGACGAAGTCAGGTCATTGCTTGACAAACTCTACAAGAACAGCGTGGGAGGATACCCGTACGCGCTCAAGCTTGCACACAAGAACTGCAAGATAAGCGGCGCAGATTTGGGCAAGCTTGTCAGTCTTTATGGAATCTCAAACGAGATTGGTTCAAGGGAAGTACTGGAATGATTTTTTTGAATCTAATTTGATTCTGCAGATTCGTGAACATTTAAAACTGATTTTCCATAGGCAAAACTCCCAAGATGCAAACAGGCATTTTTGGAATTATTTTAAAACTACGCATAGTGAAAAATTATAATAATTTACAGAAAAATATATAATTCTTAGAGTAAAAAATCAAATATTTACAATTATTATTTCTTTAAGATCGGATCAATGTAAAATGATTAATGTAAGTCATTGTGACGCATTATGAATGGCCACAAGTTCGTTGTCAGTTTATGCAGGGGTAAAGTCATACAGCCTAAAGGGAAAGCTGCTTACAAGAAAGGATCTCCAGATGCTGTCAGAGTCAAGAGATTTGGATGAGCTCATCACAAGAATAAAGGGCACGTCGTACGGCGATGTGATTTCCAAGGTAACAAAACCATACACGTCTGCAAAAGTCGAGATGGCATTAAGGGACAGACAAGCTGACATGCACCACAAGATGATGCAGGCAGCTGGCGGCTCCAACGTATTGTTTGCATATTACTTGAAATTTGTTTTGCAAAATCTCAAAATCATTCTAAAGGGCAAGATACTTGGAAGAAGCCAGTCCGAGATAGAGTCATCGGTAAACCTGCACGCGATGGAACTTATCAGGGAGCGGGACGTCGTAGTCAAGGCGCTAATCGCGCGGGACATCGAAGAAGCAGTGACCACGCTTAAGGGAATCGGAATTGGGGACGAAGTCGAAAAAGCATTCTCGCTATACCACGAGAAAAAACAAATTCAGATACTAGACATGTATTTTGACAAGTTTTTCTATGAAAACCTAAACCATGTAGCAAAGACGTCAACTGACTTTAATCTGCACACATTGTGCGTAACAGAAATCGACTATTACAACATGCTGTGCGTCCTAAGGGGCAAGTTCTGGAATCTTGACGAAAACCAAATTCAGGACCTAATCATTCCTGGCGCGTCTGGCTCATCAAAAGAAATTCTTACAAGAATGATCTCGTCTGACTCGATAAAAAGCGCGCTAAACGAGCTGACAAGCACAAAGTACAGGAGCTTGGTTCCGCAGGAAGAAAACGCAATTGACGCAATCAGCCAGTTTGAGCGCGCATTTGAGATGCACATTTACAAAACAATGCAGAGCCAGTTTAGCAAGATATTTGGCTTTTCTACAGTTGTCGCAATAGTGAGGCTAATCGAATACGAGGTAAGAAACCTAGCTGCAATCGCGTTTGCAGTAGAGCAAAAAATACCATCAGACATTACGATGTCAAGACTGGTGGTTAAAGAAGCGTCTGACTAGACAGTCAGATGGTACTTGAGCTTTTCAACAGTACTCTTGATGTTTGCGGCGATTCTCTGATACATCTCTAGCGTCTCTTTGTCAATGAACAGATCCTTTTGCGACTTCCATTCCGTGGTGATTAGGATCTTTGCGTATGACTCTTTTTTTGGCTTGTATTTGTACCAGTACGAGTCGTCCTTTACTATTTTCAGGTATTCGTAGCTGACCTTTGCCTTTGGAGTGTATACCGAAACGGTGATCACCCGCTCCTTTAGGAGTGACTTCATCATCAGGTCATGCAGTTTCTTGTCGGCGTTTAGTATCGCAATGATATCGTCTTGGATCAGTCCCGGCGGAAGGGTGGTAAGCTTGCCATATCCATCCCAGATGAAGTCCTCGACCTTTGAGTGGAACCTGCCCTTTAGGATTTTTGTCAGTGTTCCGATGTTTAGAGGCCCGATTGCAATATCGGCTGGAAACGAAATAAAATATCGCATCTTCCATGTTGTGCCCTCTGCTATTCCCATCCCATACATGCCGCCTGGCGCAAACTCGCTTTTTGTCACGGTCTTTCTCTTTAAAATGTCGATGTAGTCTATGCTGTCGCTTATTTTCATCACCCCACGGCTTGCAACTCCGGGGTTTGGCCCATCAAGGGATGATCTTGGATAGTCATACTCAAAGTCCATCATTCCGTCAGGCAAAAGCTTGCAGTCAAGTCCAAGCGAGGAGAGATGCTTGTGAACCTTCTTTGCCATCTTGTCTTCTACTGTAGACGATATGATAGAGTCAGGATATTGTAACGTGATTTTGCTTACGCGCATTATATTATTAAGAATATCTGTTTTTTGCGGAACAATTTGATTTGATTCCAAAAACAATGTAAAACTTGTAAAAAATATTTGAAAAAAGTAAAATTAATTGTGTGTTTTTTGTCACGCCTGAGAGATCAGTTTCAGAATGCTGGAAATTATGCCGTTGTGATCCGCATTTACCTCAGTTGTCATGTAAATGACGTGCTTTTCGTCAACAGGTATGGTAATGCGCTTGATCTTCTCGTACTCGGCAAGCACGTATTTGCCCTTTCCTATGGAACCTGTAAAGTGCATTCTTAGCTTCCATGCATCAATTGCGTGTTTGATTGACTGGCGCTCCTCCTCTGGACTAAGATAGTTTGACAGTCCTTCTCGCTGCCCGCCTGCCATCAGTCTTCCTTCGATGTCAACTATAGTAACAAATCGGATTTTAGGATCTATCCCTAGGATGTCTTTGTGTAATTTGATGTAGTCCATGAGATAATGCCGTCACTTTGCCTCTTAAGGCTTCGTCTTTGCAAAATATTCAAGGACACACATATCTTGTCAAGGGTCGGCAAATCTCTGAATTTATTTAGCACAGGCAGATAGTTTTTCTGTGCATGGCAAGACACTAATCCAAAAATCAATCCTTATTGAGATGATACCGATGGAGAAAGCATGACACTTGG
>CAZCWI010000052.1:0-11516 GCA_964502325.1 uncultured Candidatus Nitrosotenuis sp.
CTGTGATCCTGCACGCTAAAATGGACTATGACTGATTACAATGCGTTTGCTTAAAATCAGATGAGCATCAAAATGCAAAAAAAAAACTCTTCAATTAATCCTGAAAACACCAAAATTCGCTTAATTTAGATCATGTTAGATTCGATGTCGGCAGCATGTGAGATGTGTCAAATTCTGCAAAATTCATTATTTGGTTATTCTGACGTCGACTACCGTCTGGTAGTATCTTGGGCCGACTGCCCTGACCATTCTCCCGCCTAGAATTTCTGATTTTACTGGCGTGACCTGCAGGTAGTGCTGCTTTGAGACCTCGACTGCGTCCTGTCTTTTGTCTGCGTGTTGGTGCGAGTAGTAATGGATTATCCCGCCGCTTTTAGTTGCGCTGATTGCTGAATCCAAAAACTCGTCTGACCTCTCAGGGAGCAACATGAGCGTCCTGTCTCCTGCATCCTGGAGCTGCTCTTTTACCACCTGCGCTGCGTCTCCGTGAATCGAAATTACCTTGCCTGCCAGTTTGTTTAGCTTGATGTTTTCCTCGCAAAGCTTGGCAGCGTACGGGTTTAGGTCTATGTTGTATACTGTGCACTTTTTCTTTTTAGCTGCGATTATCGAAAACATTCCAACTCCGCCAAACATGTTGATCATAGTCTCCCCGTCCTGGATCATCTGCGCAATTCTGTCCCGTTCGGTTGAAAGCCTTGGAGAGAAAAACGCCTTTTCCACATCGACTTTGAATCTGCAGCCGTACTCCTTGTACTCTGTCTCTGTGTTGTCATCCCCTGCAAGTATCTCCAGGTTTCTTGTCCTAAAGTCCCCCTCTACCGGTGTTGCCTGGTAGAAGACTGATTTTGCCGGGTGCACGTTTTCAAGCAGCGCCTCACCGATCATTTTTTTCTTTGGCAGCAAGGAATCTGGAATCCTTACTATGATTATCTCGCCTATCTGGTCAAAGGCTGAAAACAGTTCCAGGCCTTCCTTCTCTGAGAGAATTCCCTCCAGTGCTTTTTTTAGCATTCGTGTCAAATCTTGTAGTAAAAGTTGCCTGTCTCTTTTTGCATCTTGTCCAATCTGCTTTCGGCCTTGTTTACTCGGGGCCTGCGCGTTGCCTCGTCTCTCCTAAATGTAATGTCAAGTGACTTGAGAAACATGTTCATCGCCTCTGCCTTTGTCAGCGGGGACGTGGCATGCCCTGCCTTGCCTGAGACTCCGTCAAAAATTACCATCTTGTCAGAAATCAAGTCCATCAGCTGAATGTCGTGATCAATTACTATTGCTGATTTGGCGTACGAGCGGACAAACCTCTGGATGAACTTGGCAACTGCGATTCTGTCTTCCACGTCCAAAAATGCGGACGGCTCATCTAGAGCATACACGTCTGCTTTTTTCAAAAGGCACGTGACAATTGCCACCTTTTGCAATTCTCCGCCTGAGAGGTTCTTGACTGACTTGTTGTAGAGTTTTTTGATCTTTAGCGGATCGACAATCTGTTCTTCTTCCACGCTTCCAAAAATCGGCCCGCCGTTTGCCATATCCAGCACCGATATGACGTCAACATCGATGTCGTTTGTCAGATACTGCGGCTTGTAGGAAATGGTCACCGCCCTGTCGATTTCCCCGACGTCTGGCTTTTCGACTCCCGCAATCATCTTCATCATGGTGGTCTTGCCAAGCGCGTTTGCGCCCATTATTCCAAGGACCTCCCCCCTCCTTACCTGCCCTGCGTCAATTGAGACTGAAAATGCGGGATACTGCCTTTTTAGCTCAGGATAAGATATGACGACTTCGCCTTTTTCAAAATCGTCAGTGGATGTGGACACGTCAAAGGTGAACTTTTTGTCCCTGAACCTCACGTTCTCGTTTGGCAGATAGCCGTCCAAGAACACGTTGATGCCGACCTTGGTTGACAAAATGTTTGAAACAATCCCGTATGCTGCAGGCTCTCCATACAGCACGTCGATATAGTCGCTAAGAAAGTCAAGCAGCGTCAAGTCATGTTCTACTACCATTACGCTTTTTCCAATGTTTGCAAGACTGTGGATTACTCTTGCCACTCCCCTTCTTTGGAATACGTCGTTGTACGATGACGGCTCGTCAAAAAAGTAAAAGTCAGCTTCCTTTGATGCTGCGACTGCGACTGCAAGCCTCTGCAGTTCTCCGCCGCTGAGCTCTTTTACGTGGTGCTCAATTGAATTCTCAAGTGACAGCTGCCTGATCAAATCCTGGGTGACGTTTCTCTGGTCATACTTGTCTAACAGTTCTTTGGCGGTTCCGTCAAATACTTCTGCTACATGGTATACCTGCTGCGGTTTTATGGACGCCTTGATTTCTTGGTTCTTTATTTTCTCAAAATGAGTCTTGAGCTCAGTTCCGGCAAAGGATTTGAGTATCTCGTCCCACTCTGGGGGATTCTCGTAGTTTCCAAGATTTGGCTTTAGGTTTCCAGACAGAATGCTCACGACAGTGCTCTTCCCCATCCCGTTTCTTCCAAGCAGTCCGACGACTTCGCCTTTTTTCGGAGTGGGGAGGCGGTACAGCCTAAATGAGTTCATCCCGTACTGGTGAATCTTCTCAGTTCCAAGCTCTGTTGCTAAATTAACAATTGTAATTGCCTCAAATGGGCAGACCTTTACGCAGATTCCGCACCCGTTGCAGAGGTCCTCGTCGATCTGCGCTTTTTTTATCTCCTCGTTCATTACGATGCAGTCTGCGCCGGACTTGTTCACTGGACAGTACTTGATGCACTCAAGGCCGCATTTTTTTGGCTGGCACAGTTCCTTGTCAAGTACCGCTACTCTATGGGTCACGAAAATATATCGGACTTGCTCAATTTATATCTCATAAGGCTGTTTTTTCAAATCTAAGAGTAATCTTAATACAGATCAAGCAAAGAAATGTTTTCAAGCCGGCCACAGCGTTGGGGCGCGACCCAGTCTCTTTCCGAACCTGGAAGTCAAACCCAATGTCGCTACTGTGCTACTAAGGTGCGAGAGCTCTTGGGAAGCAGTAGTGCTGGCATCTTTTAATCAAATAACCTATAAGAGACAATTTTTGATACCACACCATGCCAACATGCACCGTTTGCGGTCAGCAGATAGAAAACGACATCCGATTCCTAAACCACATGATGGAAAAACACGGATTTAGAAATTCAAACACCGGCACACCTGACAGAAACTCTAGGGGCTATTAGCCAAGTAATCTACGCCGAGTCTGACACCAAACCCTGTCGCGCCCTTTGGATTGTAGGATTTTTCCTTTGTTCCGGTTTGAATCCACGCGGTTCCAGCTATGTCAAAGTGGGCCCACGGCGTGGTTCCTACGGCGTTTGCCAAAAATGCGGCAGCTGTAATTGCACCTGCAGATCTTCCAATGCCAACGTTTTTGATGTCTGCATAGTCTGACTTTATCATGTCGGCGTAGTCCTCGTTTAGCGGGAGCTGCCATACCTGCTCCCCTGTCCTGTCTGACGATTTTCTGATCTTGCTTGCTATGCCGTTATTGTTGCTTACAAGCCCTGCCACGTTTGGACCTAGTGCCACGATGCATGCGCCAGTCAGCGTTGCAAAGTCAAGCACTGCCTTTGGCTTGTACGTTTTCACTCCGTACGACAGCGCGTCAGATAGAATGAGCCTTCCCTCGGCATCCGTGTTGAGAATTTCTGCCGTGCTTCCGCCGTACAGCTTGACTATGTCGCCTGGCCTGTACGATTCCCCTCCCGGCATGTTTTCAACTGATGGAATTATTCCTACTACGTTTACTGGCAGCTTTAACTCTGAGACTGCCTTCATTATCCCCAAAACAGTGCAGCCGCCGCACTTGTCAAATTTCATTTCGTCCATTTTGTCTGCCGGCTTGATCGATATTCCGCCGGTGTCAAATGTGACTGCCTTTCCTACAAGAACAGTCGGCCTGTCGTCTTTTTTCCCGTTGTATTCTAGTACGATCAATTTTGGCTCATTTTTACTTCCCTGGCCCACTGCGGTTATACCGCCAAACCCTTTTTGCCGCAATTCGTTTTTTGACAAAATTGTACACTTGATCTTGTTCTTTGCCGCAAGCGACTTTGCAAATCCTGCCATGTGCACTGGGGCGCATTCGTTTGGGGGCAGGTTTGCTATGCTTCTTGCAAAGTTTACTCCATCTGAGACTGTCTTTGCTTTTGATATGTGATCTGATATCTTGGTTTTGTCCGATACCAAAATTGTAAGGCCTTGCAGTTTTGCGTTTTTTTCCTTTTTGTATTTGTCAAACGAGTACTGCGAAAGGCTCACGCCTTCGACTATTGCGTTTGCCGCAGAATCTGCCTTGAGTGGAAACTTGTCTGGAAGTACGATGGAAAACTCGGATATCTCTAACTCTCTGATCTTTTTTGCTATCTTGCCTGATGATATTCTGATAGTTTCGTGAGTGATGCTGTGCGCATGCCCAAGCCCTGCAAGAATTATCCTCTCTGCAAGAATCAATCCGTGAGTGTGAATTATGTCAAGACTTGAGCGCTTGCCCTTTGTTTCTTTTATTGACTGCCTTACAGCTGCAAGTAGTTTTGCGTCCATCTTTGGCAGGCCAAACGGTTCTGATTTTTCTGCAACAAAAAAACACAAAGCTCGTGTTTTCTTTTTTAGCGGCTGCGTGTTTTCAGAATTGATCATCATGCTATGGGCTCGCGCTTTTTGCGCTATTATAGATTACTTTAATCCATATCGATAAATAGCTGATTTTTCCCTCAATTAACATGACTAGCATGAAATGCGTATCTTGCGGAATTGGGTTCTTTTCACCAACTGGCTCAAACAAATGTCCCAAGTGCACAAAAAATCAAGGCACGGAAATGGATCATGGCCACGACTCTTGCGGTTGCGGGCATAGTCACTAATTTTTTATTTTAAATTTATAATAAAATTGGCAAATTCTACTTTTGCCTTTCGTCAAAGTATGCCTTGCAATCAAATTCCTGGAATGCCTGCTGCAGTTTTTCGTTTCCCTGCCCGTCTGAGACAATTTTTGCGATTTCCTCAAGCTCCGGGCTTATCGACGTCTCCTTCATGAGTGCCGGCGTCAAAACGTTTCGAAACTCGTCTGGGAGGGGTTTTGCAAAAAACGCCGTCCTGTTGTCTTGGTTTTGCAGAATTTCTTTCCACGGCTTGAACTCTTCTGGGTAGTTGGCAAGCAATGCCTCGATTTTTACATCAGGCAGTTTTTCCCCGTCTGGGTACTGTCCGTAAGCGATGGCGTAAATCAGTTCGCATTCTGTACTGATTCTGTATGTTCCGTCCGATTTTGCAAGACTTGGCCCTAGTATCTCACTTGTAACATCTTGTGCCGTGTTGTCTGGCGCCGTGTCGACTGGCGTCAAATCCGGCTTTACAGCATCCTGGTTTGTGATTGCATATGCTGCAAGGCCGATCACGATTGCCGCTGCAACTCCAGCTGCGATGATGCCGATGTTTTTCTTTGCTAGCAAGCACACTCACCAGAGGAGGTTACCTAAAAAACCTTATTTCGGCGCGAATTTTTTGTAATTAGAATCCCAAGACCTGAATGTTCTCGCTCCACGGTATGTTGAAATTGTGATACGTGTGCCTTATCTTGGAGTGGCACTCTTGGGGCACGCAGATGAAAAACGGAATCTTTAGCCCCTGCGACTTGCCGCCCCTCATCAACATTTTTGAAAAGTCTGTAAACTGTTCCCTGGTGGACTCTTCTCCAAGCTCGCTGCAAAGTTTTACCTTTCCTATGTATCTTAGCTGATTTTGGGGATTTACCGCAATGACGTCTGGCGCGTGGCGAGTTATCACAAGGGGTTTGCCAAAGCCCTCATAGTTTGCATACTGGATTTGGAGCCCGGCTGACACAAAGTGATCTATCATGCCCTTGATCAAAGACGGGTGGCTCTGTTTTCTTGACAATGCGATCCCTAGGCGTGAGACTATAAGAGATAGGTGGTGTTTGATTCCGGAAAACCCCTTCGTTTTTATGTGGAGAAAAATGCCGACAAACATGTCATACAACAAGAAAATGTATCCATGCACTTGTTCCGATTGCGGCAAGTCAGCAGAGGTACCTTTCCAACCAAAAGAAGGCAAACCAGTTTATTGTCGTGAATGCCTACCAAAACACAGAACTCCAAGATTTTAAATTAAATTTAGATTTTAATTTTTAAAATAATCTGGGGCCGTTCTTTTTTATTTTACCAAAAACGCTAGCGATTAGCTTTTCGTCTTGTCTTCTACCAGCTTGTATTTTGACAGCTGCTTGTACAGTACGAACACTAGTGCCGCGATTATGAGAAAGTCAATCACGTTTGCAATAAGGTCGCCGTAGGCAAACGTGGACTTGTACACTGTAAATGACAATTGCTTTAGGTCCCCGACGTCGTGCATGACAAGGCCCACTAGGGGATTTACAATGTCTGCCACAACTGCAGTCACAAGCTTTGATGCCGCGGATCCTATGACAAACGCTATTGCAAGCCCGATTATCCCAAATGTCTGCAAAAAGTGCGCAAATTCCTGAATGAATCCTTTTTTCTCAGGGGGCTTTTCTGACATGAATCTGGTACCGCTCTGCGATATATGCAAACTAGTGTTCTAGTATGATGGATCATTTTGTGAAAACATCTTAGTTTATTCTTATTTTTTTGCTGCGTGAGAGCAGGCTGGCAGATCGCAAAAAGACAGCCTTTGCAGTCTTGCACCCAATGTCGCACGCATCTGCGTCTTCTGTGTGGTGGGATTTTTTGCCGCTGTGGCGAATTATTGACAATATCAGTGGGATCAGTGCAGCCCTTCCACCAAACGCGGTTTTCCCGTCAACAAACCAAAACATCTCAAGCGCGCTTGAATCAAGTATCTGGCTCCGAAGCTTTTCGCCAAGATCCGTATAGTGGCCAACAAGCGTCAGCCTTCCACCGGCCGCAAAGTTGACAATTTTGGCAAATTTTGTGCAAAGGTAGCACTTGTTGTCGTATATGACAAGGGGAACCACTCCCTGCAGATCTATCATGTGTATGATACGGCTCTCCGAGATTAAACTTTTGCAGAAATAGCTTTTTATTGAATTCAGGAAAAGTCTCAAATCATGAATCTGCCGATTATGAATTTTGATTAGAAATGGGCCTAAACTATTATCAAATTAAAAAAAATGTCCGCAAGGCGCGCAAGCTTGTAATCAAGGCAACCTCAAATGCCGGCTCCGGACATCCCGGCGGATCTTTCTCGATGGCAGAGATAATGGGCTGCGTGTTTTTCAAGCATCTCAGATTTGATCCAAAAAATCCCCAGTGGGACCAAAGGGACAAGCTGATCCTATCAAAGGGCCATGCGTCTCCCGGACTGTTTTCTAATATGGCGCTTGCAGGATATTTTGACACATCTGAGCTTGACACCCTAAGACAGTTTGGGAGCAGACTGCAGGGACACCCTGACCTAAAGTGCCCCGGCGTGGAATTCTGCGGAGGATCACTTGGAATCGGATTGTCATTTTCAGTGGGCAGCGCACTTGCCGCAAGACTTGATGGCAAGCAGACAAGAATCTACACTGTCATGGGTGACGGCGAGACAGACGAGGGCCAAGTCTGGGAGGCTGCAATGTCTGCATCAAAATACAAAGTCGACAACCTGACTGCAATTCTGGACAGGAATTTCATCCAGCAGGACTCTTACACTGAAAAAGTCATGCCGCTTGACGAGGAGCTGGTAGGCGACGACCTGTCAGAAATGTGGAAGGACGCAAGCAGGTGGAAAGTTGGCGACAAGTGGAGATCGTTTGGGTGGAACGTAATTGAAATAGACGGGCACCGAATCGAGCAGGTTGACTCGGCAATAAAAAAAGCAGTGCAAACCAAGGGTACTCCGTCCATAATAATTGCAAGGACCATAAAGGGAAAAGGAGTCGAGCACATGGAGGACAACCCAAAGTGGCACGGCCAGGCACCAAAGAAAGAGTTTGTCCCAATAATTGAGATGGAGCTTGACTCGCAGGCAATGATCGCACCGTCTATCATCGCAGGCGACATGGCAAATCTTGAAAACGAAGTAAAGCGCTGCGTTGCCGGACGGGCTGACTATATCCATCTTGACGTGATGGACGGCGCATTTGTTCCAAACAAGACTTTTGATCACACAAAAATAAAAGAGCTCAGGCCGCTAACCGTAATTCCGTTTGACACTCATCTGATGATAAACGAGCCGGTAAGGCACGTGCAAAGTTACGTGGATGCCGGCTCTGACATCGTAACGGTTCATGCCGAGGTATGCGACGCGGCAAGCTTTGGCGAAATTCATGACGTTTTAAAATCAAACCAAGTCGGCGTTGGCCTTGCAATCAATCCAGACACCGAGATGCCTGAATGGTCAAAGCAATTCATCGCAAACCTTGATCAAATAATCGTGATGTCAGTGGTGCCTGGCAAGTCGGGGCAAAAATACATCGAATCAACACATGAAAAAATGCACAGACTGAACAAAATCCTATCTGAGCACAACTTTGATGGGTACATCGAGGCAGACGGCGGCGTGACACTGGATAACATTGGAGCATGTTTTGTAGACGGGGCGCGGGCATTTGTCGGTGGCAGTGCCATCATAGGGCAGCAGGACGTGCGCGGAATAATTAGAGAATTTAGGCACAAAATTGCGCACGCCCGGCGCAAGATGCTAATCCAAAAGGCCTTTGACCTTGGGGGAAAGGAACTTGTCGCAAAATGGATTGACCTGCACATAATCGGAGAAAAAAAGAACCAGATTAGCCAAATAGCAAAGGAGCTTGGATACGCATGATTGGCCAGATGACTGACATGCGTACCGTTTATGGCAAAACGCTTGTGGAGTTGGGAGACGAGAACCCAAACATTGTGGTGCTTGGGGCAGACACCACCGATTCGCTAAAAACTGCAGACTTTGGGAAAAAGTTTCCTGACAGATTTTTCAACGTCGGAATAGCTGAGGCAAACCTCGTTTCAGTTTCGGCAGGACTTGCAATGTCTGGCAAAGTGGCATATGCCAGCACATATGCGATATTTCTTCCAGGGCGGTGCGTTGATCAGCTAAGAAATGCAATTGCATATCCGTCCCCTCAGGGCAACAAGGGGCTAAACGTAAAGCTTGTCGTGTCCCACGGCGGCATCTCAGTTGGAGCGGACGGGGGATCGCACCAGCAAATAGAAGACATTGCAATAATGCGCGCAATTCCAAACTTTTCGGTTTTCATTCCGGCAGACACTGTTGCAGTGGGCAAGCTGACCAGATTGATGTCACAAAAGTATGGCCCGTTCTACATGAGAATGACTAGATCAAACAGCCCGGTGGTGCATGAGGACTCGCAGGAGTTTGAAATTGGAAAGGGGATAACAATGAGGGACGGGCCTGATTGTACCATTGCGGCGTGCGGCATAACTGTAAAGATGGCACTTGATGCCGCAGACTCTCTAAAGCAAGAAGGAATATCTTGCAAGGTAATTGACATGTTTTCGATAAAACCAATTGATTCTGCACTTTTGGAAAAATCCGCAAGGGAAACTGGCTGCATCGTGACATGCGAGGAGCACAACATAATGGGAGGATTTGGCTCAGCGGTTGCCGAGGTGATATCTGAATCTTATCCAGTCCCAATCAAGCGCGTGGGCGTAAACGACAAGTTCGGCGAGTCTGCGCGTGATTCTGAAATTCCGATGCTCCTAGAAAAGCACGGCCTTACATCAATTAATATAGCAAAAGCCGTAAGGGAAATCACAGGTAAGAAAAAACAATGAAAATCTTTCTTGATACTGCAAACCTCCAATCCATTCGAGCATACAACGACATGGGCCTGCTTGACGGAATCACGACCAACCCATCACTGCTAGCAAAGGAAGGCGGCGACCCGCAAAAGGCAATGGAGGAGATTACCAGAATAATCAAAGGCGACGTGAGCCTTGAGGTTGTCGCAACCGATTATTCCGGAATGATAGACGAGGGGCACAGGCTGAAAAAATACGGGCAAAACGTCGTAATCAAGGTACCCATGACTGCCGACGGACTAAAAGCCTGCAAGAGCTTCTCGTCTGAGGGGATACCGGTAAATGTTACTCTAGTGTTCTCGCCAAACCAGGCAATTCTTGCAGCAAAGGCAGGCGCAAAATATGTCAGCCCGTTCATCGGAAGGCTGGACGACATTGGCCAAGACGGGATGAGCCTGATTGCAGAGATAAAGCAAATATTTACAAATTATAATTTCAAGACGCAAATCCTTGTTGCAAGCATCCGACACCCGATGCATGTTGTGGAGGCTGCCAAAATTGGAGCAGACGTAGTTACGCTTCCGCCAGACGTCTTAGGAAAGATGCTAAAGCACCCGCTGACCGATATCGGCCTTAAGAATTTCCTTGCAGACTGGGAAAAGCTAAAGCAAGAAAGTCACAAATAACCATACGCGCCGGAATCCTTGATTTGTGCAGTGCTATCTAGAAATACTTGGCATTGTCAAATCTGAAATCATACCGTAGTTAGCGCCCGCGTGATGTCTGTCTTGCTCAGCACTCCGCCAAGCTTGCCGTTTATCAAAACGCCGACGCCGTTTACATTGTTGTCTAGTATGATTTCGCATGCAGTTATCAGATCGTCATTGTAGTCTGCCGTTACTATTTTTCCGCTCATCACTTCCTTTGTGAGAATCGTCTTGCCAAAGCCTGACTCTGAGAGAAATCCCTTTCTTGGGAAAATCACTGAAATCACGGGATCCGTATTGTCAACCGCGTTGTCTTCTTGTCCCATCGTAATGGCGATTCTGAACAAGTCCCTGAATGTGACTACGCCAACTGGCACATCGCTTTTGTTTTTTAGAATTATTCTGGACACTTTTTCTTCCACCATCTTTGCGGCAATCTCGTAGATTGGGTCGTCTTCGTACATTGAAACATATGATACTGTCATAAAATCGCCAACGCGTTTTTTGCCCACGTGCTCTTGCAAGTAATGCCTTGCCATGTCTGTTTTTGTAACTATTCCGACTGTTTTTCCGTGCGAGTTTACGCCAAGTGATCCTATCTTTCTGTCGGCCATTATTTGCGCACATTCTTTTATGCTCATTGCCTCGTCAACTGTTACAAGGTGCTTTGTGACCTTGCTAAGTGGCACTCTGTCCAGGTTCTCTTCTGTATTGTCTGCCAAAAGAAAGAAACCCACGTCTCTCTCGGTTACTATTCCGACCGGTTCGCCTTCATTGCTGACTAGGAGACGCGCTACTTTATGATCAAGCATCTGCCTAATTGCGTGCGCCACGGACGATTCCTTTGGAATCGATATCGGCTTTTTCATTATGGATTTTACAGCTGACAACAAAGGTACTTGTCTTGTGGAGGTATAAATAAAATCATTTAATTTTCAGTCTTGGAAATTAACCTTCTATTGTACGGAATTTGAAACCTACTTGTCGTAGATCATCAGTTTTTTTTCTTCAAGTAGCGCGTGTAGGTTGTTTACAGAGCGGTACACGTCTGCCTCCTTTTTTGCACCCGTGCAAACCAATTTGCCTGACGCAAA
>CAZCWI010000053.1:0-4313 GCA_964502325.1 uncultured Candidatus Nitrosotenuis sp.
TTTCGTTTGCTTCTATTTTCTGGTTGCACACAACGCATGTTCCAGGAAACTTCATCGCGATTTTGCGCCAGCTCATCTTAGCAGTGCAATCTCCTTTTCTATGATTTCGTTGTATTCGGGGTTGATTTCAAGTGCAAGCTTTTTGTTTTTTGTGCAAAACAAAATGTACGGCAGATAAAACGTTGCAATTGCGCTGCGTGAGACATGAAATTTCTTTGCAAGCACGGACGCAAGCGACTTGATTGTCTTTCCATCCCATCTTATCCTATTTAGGAGCGGCCATGGAAGGTTGTACTGTGAAAACTGGACTTGGAGGTTTTCGCCGTATAGTTTGAGCAAAATGTTGTCAAGGTACCGGAGCAGGCGCCACTCCTGCGTTCTCATTATTTTTCCATACAGGACGTCTGCCTCAGACAGGACATCTAACATTTTTGCCAGGTCGTCCTTTGAAAGACTGCTCGTTATTATGCTGGAATAAAACGAATTAATTTTCTCCCGCGGATCTATTCTTAGAGAATACAAGACGATGCGCGCCTCCTCTATTGATTTTGCCTTAAAGAACGCATTTATCGCAGGCTCTACATCTAGCGTCTCAAACGACTTGTCTGTCGGGGCGTCAAATCCAGTAACCTGCGCTTGTGTCAGATTAAGCATTGATCGGATGTCGCCCCTTGACTCTGTGATCACTTTGATCATAGATCCAGGGCTGAGCTTTTCTCCCTCGTCTCTTAGGACTTTTTCAAGATACAGCCTCAGCAATCTGGGCGGCACCGGCTTGAGATAGATTGTTTTTGTCGTCTTTTTGATTGCCTTCATTTTGTCGGATTGATCAGAGTTTGCGGCAAGGATTATTGGGATTGTCGACTCTTTGAGTATTTTTATGAGGGCCTCCACTCCGCCAAAATCAGAGCGGCCGTGAATCCCGTCCACCTCGTCTATGAAAATAAGCGATTTGCCAAGAAGCGTCGTGTTTCCCAAAAGAGGAGTAAGAATGTCATCGATGTTTGTCTTGTTTCTAACATCGCTTGCGTTTAGTCCCACAATGTCATAGCCAAACTCTTTTGCAGTGATCCACGCAAGTGTGGTTTTGCCAATCCCTGGCGGCCCAACCAAAAGAATCGGCTTTGCGCCCTTCTTCCACTTTACTAGCCAATCGACAAACGAGTTTCTCGCTTCCTCGTTTCCAACCATGTCAGAAATCTTTTGAGGCCTATGTTTTTCAGACCACATCATTTTTTGATCACTTGGGCAGGTTGGCAGAAAATTCTGACCAGAGGTTTGCTTTGTTTAATTGGTTGTACCAGTACTGATTGTAGTGCTCCACTGTCAAAAACAGAAACTCCAAAAATTCCGTATGCGCAAATTCTTTTGGCAGCAGTTCAAGTGCAAGCCTTGCGTCGCTAAGGTACAGCTCGCTTTTTTTCATTGTAAAATCAAATCCCTTCTTGACGTCGTTTGTCAAAAAGGAGTAGTAAAGCGGCCATGACGGAACCTTTACAAATTTATTTTTTATCGAGTCCTCGATTTCGTTTCCACATCCCACAGACTCTGCAGCGCGCGCCATTCCAAGATAAAAGATTTCGCCAAGCGGGTTTTTCCCAAGGGCCATGTTGCGGCCAGCAGTTCCCATCACTGCGCGGTACTTTTTGTAGCACTCGTTCATCTTCTCTTCTGTGATTTTTCTTGGGTCTGTCTTTAGCTTGGTATCTATGTACTGGCCAATCCGGGCATCCTTGAACCCTTCTTCAAATTCTGCCAGCACCGATTCGCCGCCTTTTGCTATTTTAGAGCGTGCAAGCCTCAGAATGTACGGGTTCATGAGCTTGTAATCATCAAGATATTCAAGATCCTCATCCTTGTCGACTATTCTGTCCATCGGCTCGCTAAGATCAATTGCTATTATGTGGCCATCGACTAGATCCTGCCGCATTTGCGGATCACTTGTGCCAGAGTAACTGGCAGGGGCGTCATAGAGGGCGTTGAAGACAGGAAACGTCATCTTTACAAAATTAGAGTTTAGTATCCGCAGTACCCGGTCCTTTAGCACGTCGCGATTTTCAAGCTTTGACTTTATTGGTCCGATTTCAGATTCTTGGAGGATGATTTCCTCACTTCCAACCTCCGACGCAAATTCTTTTTGCGTGGAATTTGGGGACGAGTCAGACTTTATCTCTCGGAACAGGTCGTCTGTGAACCTGTCTGCAAAATTTGGGAATTCTTTTTCTGCTTCTTCCTTGTATTGGTTGAATAATCGAAAACCTTTTGATTTGAAGAGGCCTTGCTTTATGATTTGTTTTCCAGACTTTGTCGACATCAGCGCTTCTTTACTAACAACAGACTGGTCCTTGCCACTCACACAAGCACACCATTTTTCTTATTATTTATGCTTTCAAAAATTCTTGACTTAAATTACGAAAAATTCCACATATGATGTGCAACCAATCCAAGTACTCAGAGAAGCTTCAAGGTTGGTCTATGAAAATGTAAAAAGCTTGTCTGGAACCAAAGCGGCCGGAAAAGACTACGGCGTAGGTGCAGGTGGGGACATTTCGAGAAAAATAGATATCGTTGCGGAGAAAACAGTTCTTGATTATCTAAAAAAAATAAAATTTGACTGTGTTGTTCTTGGCGAAGAATGCGGCAGGGTGGAGCTGTCAAAAAAACCAAAAGGCTTTGTGATCATGGATGCAATTGACGGCTCAGCAAACGCAGTAAGAGGGCTCCCTTTCTTTTGTTGTTCACTTGCGTTTGCGACAGAAAACAAGCTCAGCTCAATCACAGCAGGCGTTGTAACTGACTTGTCCTCAGGCGACATGTACTGGGCAACAAAGGGCAAGGGCGCCTACTGCAACAAAAAGAAAATCCAAGTGCATACGGAAAAGCCAGTCTACAAAATAGTAGGCGTTAACGTGTCTGGCGCAAAGCCGCAACTGGTAAAAAGAATTCAGCCGCTTTTTGAAAATTCAAATCACACAAGGCACCTTGGCGCAAACGCGCTTGAGCTTGCGTTTTTTGCGCGGGGATTAATTGACGTGTACATTGACTTGAGAGAGAAAATTCGCGTGACAGACATGGCTGCAGGATATCTCATTGTAAAAGAAGCAGGAGGGATAATTTTGGATCAAAAAATGAAGCCGTTAGACTCGAACCTTGCATACGAGACCAGGCTTTCATTTGTAGCTGCAGCAAACAAAGAAATTCTCAAAGAGATTTTAGAGCAGCTGAAACTGTAGTTGAGATAATTTTTCGATTCGGTCTGGCACATTAGGTTTAAAGAAAATAAAGCGCCCTCGGCGGGATTTGAACACGCGTCTCAGCCGTGACAGGGCCGAATTCTAGACCGGGCTATACTACAAGGGCTTGAGTCTTTATGTAAAAAATCCTTTTTTAAAGTTTACATCTGGTGTTAAAGACTACTAAAAGACTAAATTATACACGATTGGCAAAACTGCGAAGGGTTCGTAGCTCAGCCAGGTAGAGTACCGGACTTTTAATCCGGCTGTCCGGGGTCCGAATCCCCGCGAACCCGCTTCAATAGCTCTTTTTCTGGGATTGATTGCAAAACAGGCCTGTTATTTGAGAAATACCAGTCAGGACGGATCAGTTCAGAGTGCGCCCTAGAGCAGTGATTTTACTTTTTTTGAAAGCAAGTCAAGTGACGATGTAACTTCGTTGCCTCGCTTTATGACGCCTGTCTTGTACGTGTTGATCTTTGTCTTCCTGTTTGAAACCATTCTTTTTTGTTCGGAAATTCCCGAGGAGCCCTGAGAGGTTCTACTCTTTAGCGACGAGTCGGCGCTAATCGATGTGATTATTCTCAGTATTTTCTTAGAGTCGACGTCTTTTTCTTTTAGCGATTTGTTGATTTCTGCCAGGGTTAGTTGCGAGAGAGATTTTTTTGATTCGTATGCAGTCTGGACAAGGTTGCCCACAATTTTATGAGTCGTCCTAAACGGTAATCCTTCCTTTACTAGCGCCTCTGCAACATCAAGCGCAGTCAGGTATCCGGAATTTGCAACCTTTTTCATTTTTTCCTTGTTGACCTTTAGCGTGGCAAACATTGCGTTTATCACAAGCAATGCAGATATCGCGATTTTTGATGTCGACCACACTGAGGGTTTGATTTCCTGCAGGTCCCTTCCATATCCAGATGCGAGTCCCTTTACCGTAGTCAAGACCGCTACCAAGTTTCCTATCGCTCGCGCTGTCTTTCCCCGCGTTAGCTCCAAGACATCTGGGTTTTTCTTCTGCGGCATCACACTTGACGGGGATGAAAACTGATCAGATAGCTCGACAAACGAAAACTCCGAGGT
>CAZCWI010000053.1:4323-11357 GCA_964502325.1 uncultured Candidatus Nitrosotenuis sp.
TCAGATCCTCAGATATGCGACTAAGGTTTGTCATCAAAATGGTAACAGCGCTCACGTATTCTGCAACCACGTCCCTGCCGCTTGTTGCGTCAATGGAATTTTCTACCAGCCCCTTAAAGCCTAGCATCCTTGCGGTGCTGTTTCTGTCAATTTGGATGCTGGTTCCCCCTATCGGTCCTGCCCCAAGCGGAGACTCGTTTATCCGCCCATAAACGGCATAGAGCCTGTCCAAGTCGCGGAACAAGGCATCAGAATATGCAAGCAAATAATGCGAAAAAGTGCCAATCTGTGCCTGTTGGAGATGCGTATAAAGAGGCATTGGGGTGCTTGTGTGTTTTTCTGAAAGCGCAACCAGCGTGTCTATCGTATCCAGTATGCATTTGCACAAAATGTTAATGTCGTCGCGAATCTTCATGCGAAGGTCAAGCGCCACCTGGTCGTTGCGGGACCTGGCAGTGTGCATCTTGCCGCCAACTTTGACTCCGGTTTTCTTTATGACAAGCGTTTCTATTAGTTCATGAATGTCTTCTGCAGAGGAATTGTTTTGGAATTTTTCTTTTTTTAATTTTTCTAGCGCTTGAAGAATTTTTTTAATTTCTAATTTAGATATTATTTTATTTTCGTAAAGCATTATTGCGTGAGCTTGACTTCCGATGATATCATAAAATGCAATTTCAGAATCGTCAGAAATTGAAGAAACATAATCAAGTGTCTGCTTGCCAAGGTTTTGGTCTAGTCGTGACCTATACATCAAACTAGGGATTATAATGGTTATATATAGCATAGACGCTTTGTCGCATATGACTCAGGATTTACAAGAGCTGAGAAGAAAAATTTTTGACGAGTTATCAGGAATTGTGGATCCGGAGATAAACACGTCGATTACCGACCTGGAGCTGGTTGACAGTGTCGACATTGCAGATTCTGCAGTGAAGGTAGACTTGCACTTGACAAGCCCGTTTTGTCCGGCAGTGTTTGGTTTTAAGATTGCACAAGATGTTCATGACAATCTTCTAAAGATAGACGGAATAAACGACGTAAAGGTAAACGTCTCAAATCATTTCATGGCAGAGCAGATCAACAACCAGGTAAACAACAGCGCTAATCCAAAAAAGCCAGCGTAGATTATTTCTTAAATCCGAGCAGATAGCCGCGGAGCATTTGTATTCCCATTGCAGGGTCAACTCCCTTTGGACACACTTGGCTGCATGAGCCTGCAAAGTGGCATCTCCAGATTCCGTGAGAATCGTCAATAATCTTGAGCCTTTCGTTTTTGCCCTTGTCTCGGTTATCTGCGACGTATCTGTATGCCTGTGTAAGCGCCTGCGGTCCCAAAAATGACGAATCAGTAGCCATTGTAGGGCATGCCGAATTGCACAGCCCGCACTTTATGCAGTTTGCAAACTGGATGTATTCCTCAACTTGCTCTGGAGTTTGGAGGAATTCCTTTGTATTTGCCGTGACTTCAGAATCCTCCCTTATGATAAACGGTTTCATTTCCTTGTGAGTGTCAAACATTTTCTCAAGATCAACGACTAGGTCCCGCACTATCGGATAGTTGCTCATTGGTTCCACAGTGACAACGTCAGAGTCCAGTTCTGAAATTTTTGTAAAGCATGCAAGTCGCGGTCGTCCGTTGATTTTCATTCCGCAAGATCCGCACGAGGCCTGCCTGCAGGAGTATCTCACGGCCACCGAATGATCCAGGTGCTTTTTCACATCCAAAATTGCATCAAGTACGGTAGTCCATCTCTCGTACGATACTTGGAAATTTTCAAACTTGGCTCCAGAGTCATGTTCTGGATTAAACGTCGCTATTCTCAGCGTAACTGTCTTTGATGTCGAAGTCTCAGCAGGTGATTGCTCTTCTGCAATTTGAGTGTCAGTCATTTTATGTCATCCCCATGCTAGTCATCAATATAGTTCTTGAACCATACGCTATCAATATTGCCATCGATGCAAGACATCCATATGTCACTGCCCGCTCGTATGACTTGCCTTGTTTTAGCTCAAGCAGAATTACGCGCAATCCGTTAAATCCGTGAACCGAAAGCAACACCAGGATTAGCTCAAGCATGATTGCATACGGGACAAACTTGTAGTTTGCAACCACGTTCTCATATTCAAGCGAGTCCCCAAAGCTCATCATTGTTATCCTGTACAGAATGTGAACTGCAACTAGGACAACTGCGCCAAGCGCGGTTCCGTAATGAATCTTCATGATTATGCTTTCGCGCATTTTTATTCACCAAACAGTACGCTCAAGCCATACATCATTGCAAGAGCGGCTATTCCTATTGAAGCATAAATGCAAAGTTTGTTTTTCATGTTCTGCGAGTTTGGTATGTACGGATAATCAGGCCTTGTCGGCTTGCCAACTCCCACTCCCCCGTGGGCAAACATCAATCGTATTCCGTTTGCAGTGTGAAACACGCACATTCCAATAACCAAAGTCAGGAATATGTGGCCCTGTGTTGTCTGCGTGAGTTCTAGCATCGAGTCCCACGCGGCTTTTCCGCTCAGTATGGAACTTGTTTCATAGATGTGCCCAATAAAATATGCAAGCAGCCCAAGTCCTGTTATTCTCATCAGCCAGTATGAGACCCTCTCTATTCCGTATCGACCCGGGTTTGCCATTCCCTTGATTCCTTCCCTGTTTTCGTTTCTTTTCATCTTAGTATTTTCTCTCCACGGGTTGGTATCTTGTTATGGTAACCGGATGTCTTTTCATGATTGGCTCCTTTGGATCATAGTAAGCAAGCGTATGATGTAAAAAGTTTGCATCGTCCCTCTGCGGATAATCAAGTCGCGCATGAGATCCGCGTGACTCGCGTCTGTTAATTGCTCCAACCAATACGACTTCTGCAACTCGGAACATTGAATCAAGCTCCATAACATTTGTAAAGTTTGTGTTGTATTCCTTTGCCTTGTCGTCCACGTGTTTCCAAGTTCTGGATTTGAGTTCGCGCAATTGCTTGAGCCCTTCAACTAGGTCAGATTCAGTTCTATACACATATGCTCTGTCGTTCATAATATCAGTCAGTTCCTGTCGTACCTCGTATGGGTTGTACTCGCCCTGGCCCCTGAAAACGCCATCGTAGATCCTTTTTTCTTCCAAGGTGACCAAGTGGTGCGGAAATTGCGACGACGGCGTGCTGTTCATTGCGTGTTTTGCAGCAAGCGCGCCTGTAATTTTCCCCCAAACAATGCATTCAGATGTGGAATTGGCGCCAAGCCTGTTTGCCCCGTGCACGCTATTGCATGCAGCCTCGCCTGCAGCCCAGACGCCCTTTAGCTCAGTTGCGCCGTCAATGTTGGTGTGTATTCCGCCCATCATGTAATGACACACGGGTCTTATGTCAAGCATTTCTTGCGCCGGATTGATTCCTGAGAACTTGATTGATATTTCGCGGATTGCTCCGAGTTTTTCTTTGATGACCTCGTCGCCTAAATGTCTTAAATCTAATTTCATGCATTCAACGCCGGTTTCATGCATAAAGCCCCGCCCTTCCCTAATTTCCGTCATAATAGATCGAGAGACAATGTCACGTGGCGACAGTTCCATCTTTCCTGCGGCGTATCGTTTCATGAATCGCTCTCCGTCTTTGTTGATAAGATATCCGCCCTCTCCTCTGGCTGCCTCTGTGATCAGAATGCCAGACGGCAAGATTCCAGTCGGGTGGAACTGAACAAATTCCATGTCTTTTAATGCCATGCCTGCGCGATACGCCATATCAAGGCCATCAGGAGTAGACGAGTAAGCGTATGTCGCAAAGCTGTACAGTCTTCCAGCGCCGCCAGATGCGATGATCAGAGACTTTGCTTTGATTTGGTAAAACGTTCCACTTGACATTTGTATTGCAGTGACTCCCATGAACTGCTGGCCGTCATGAATTATGCTTGTGACAAACCACTCGTTTAGAAATTCAATATTGTCAAATTTTTGGCAGGTGTCATACAATGTCTGCATCAGAAAGAATCCAACTTTGTCAGACGCAAATGTGGCACGTGGAAAACTGTAACCGCCAAACGGCCTTTGGGCTATTTTTCCATCCTTTCTTCTCGACCATGGCATTCCCCAGTGTTCCAGCTGGTAGATTTCTTTTGGCATTTCCTTGCACAGCAAATCCGCAACGTCCTGGTCTGCCAGAAAGTCGCTTCCCTTTACGGTGTCATAGACGTGTGACTCTATGTTATCGCCCTCATCCTCAAAGAGAACCGCGGCAGTGCCGCCTTCGGCAGAAACAGAGTGAGAACGCATGACTTGGACTTTGGATATAACTCCGATCTTAAGTGACGGGCTTGTTTTTGCAGCCTCGATTGCGGCGCGCAGACCTGCAAGGCCAGATCCGACTATAATCAAATCATATTCAATAGAATCTACCATTTTCTATCATCAACTGCCTAAAATCCGATAAATATGTGTTGTAAATCTGATTTGTGAGGAATTTTTAGTAATGATTATATTTATCGCTAGCGATATCACTAGCGATGGTAGGAGAATGGTTTCAAAGAGTTGGAAGCTCAATACCCAGAGGATTCTCAAGATATTTCATTTTAGAATTGTTAACAGCAAAACCGTACACGGGCAAAGAGATCATTGATGCTGCAACTCAGCAAAGCGACGGCAAGTGGAAGCCGTCACCTGGACTAATTTACCCGCTGCTTGGAAGGCTCCTAGACGAGGGTCTCATTGAGGAAGCAAAAGACGGCAAGTACCAGATAACAAAAAAGGGAAGGGATACCTCAAATGATTTGCAAGCAGTCAACAAGATAATAAAAAATCAGCTTGACGTGCTGTTGAGAATTGGAAATGTCGGACGGTTTGCAACAATGGACATACTTGAGAGAATGAGCATGATGGGCTCAAGCCTTAGCTCAAATGTCATCAAAATGACAAAGGAGGAAACTCAGAAATACAGAAAATTCCTAGAATCAGAACTGAAAAAGCTGGACGAAAAAAACAGCCACGGCAAAGAAATCAAAATAGACTAAAGACCGGTTTTTAAAAATAAAAGAAAGTGGTGTAAAGCGTTTTTTTAGTTAGAGGCAACCATGTCCCAGTTTCTCAATATCTCTGCAGTGAATGGATATACACAAGCTGGCATGCCAGTTGCTGAGCGTATGACTAGCTCAAATCCTTCCCTGCATTCGACCATTTCAGGTGCAACTCCTGCATTTACCTGCTTTAGCGGGGCTGGAGGAAGATTTGCTGGTCGTACGGCATATTCCACTATTGGATCCCCGGTGGCCTCCACGGCATTGAGAAATACGTTGCTTCTAGAACTAGAACTAGCGTCCCATGACTCGACAATAACGGCAGATGTTTCAAACGGCTTCATGACCTTGAATGAAAGCTCTACCATGGTAGTGAACTCATCTAGTGCTGTTGCCTTTGCTGTAGCGTCCTTTAGAAAACCGTCAGCATCAATAACGGTCACTGTCTGTTTTCCCTCAAAGTCTTGGTCAAAGGAAATAGTCGCCATATCTGAACGATGTTTGTCATCAGCATAATCAGATATTGTGAATTCCGTGTGCCTTAATGCGCTGACTCCGTTGTTTTCATAGACTACCAGTTTTACTTTTGCTGTGTCGCCGGTGTTAAATGTCGTTTTTGTGATTGATTGGACCTGTTCTTCTACATTTACTGATCTACTATTGATAGTAAGCCCGTTTGTTACCACTTGCTGCCCATCATCTAAAACTCCCAGTGTTGGAGCTTCACAATCGCCACTGCATCCTGCATTTTCAGCAAATGAGTTGACTGTGAATAATGAGACTGAAGATAGTACGCCTACTGCAATTAGTATTTGAAGTAATACCTTTGTCATTAAATTTCAGTCAAGCCCTGACATAATTAAATCCTATGTAGAGATACGTTCGCTACCGAGTTTGATCGTTCAGGTACGGTGCATACGTAAAGCTAATCATAAATAATTAAAGTCGTCATAATTTCTGATGAAAAACCTGAGGAAAATGATCAATGATTCTTCAAAGCCTCTGGTCATTCCCGGCGTGTATGACGCAATCGGCGCAAAAATAGCGCAAAAGGCAGGATTTGAGGCGATGTTCCAAACAGGCTATGGGACATCTGCAACTCTGTTTGGCATGCCAGATTATGGTTTTATTGGCTCAACTGAGACAATTGAAAACGCCCGCAGGATTTGCAGGGCCGTTTCGGTTCCAGTGATTGTCGACTCTGATACAGGTTATGGAAACGCGCTAAGCGTTTGGAAGCTGGTAAACGAGTTAGAGTCTGCAGGTGCAGCTGGAATCTTTTTGGAGGATCAAAGGTGGCCAAAGAGGTGCGGCCACATGAGCGGAAAAGAGGTAATCGAAAAAGAAGAGTACGCTGAAAAATTGCAGGCAGCGCTTGACGCTAGAAAAAGCAAGGACTTCATCATTGTTGCGCGAACAGACGCCAGGGCTACAAGAGGCCTTGATGACGCAATTGAGCGCGGCAAATACTATAGGAAGATAGGAGCGGACGTAATTTTTGTCGAGGCGCCAAAATCAATTGACGAGATGAAAAAGATAGGCAAGTCGATTAATGCGCCGCTTGTGGCAAACATGATTGAGGGCGGGGCGACTCCAGTCATTCCATCGGCTACTTTGCACAAGATGGGCTTTAGAATAATTTTGTACCCGCTTTCGGTTCTTTTTGCAAACGCATTTGCCTCAATCCAGATTCTAAAGGAGCTAAGAAAGACGGGAACCACGTTAAAACTGAAGAAAAACGTAGTCAATTTTGACGAGTTCAACGACTTGGTGGATTTGTCAAAGTTTAGAAATCTGGAAAACCGCTACAAGAGAAAATCATAAAATAAAAAAGTTCAAGTAAAGAGCTATTAAGAAGAGTTTCTCTTTACTTCAATCTCTATTGTTGATACGTTTCTTGTTTTGCCATCTTGTGATTCTAGCTGCTCAGAACCTATCTTTATTTCACCGATCGAATATCCAGCATTTTCTGTCTTGCGGGAGATAATTTGTGAAACATCTACTGCACGACCGATGCTGAGTCCTCTGGCTTTGAT
>CAZCWI010000054.1:0-5196 GCA_964502325.1 uncultured Candidatus Nitrosotenuis sp.
AACTGGGAATCTTTTTTGCAAAAACGCCTCCGGGGAGTTGACGTCGATTCGTTCATCAGACAGGGCTACCTGCCCGTCAACTTTGATTCCTCTCCATGCTGCGTCAAATAGCGCCGCACTGCTTTGTCCGTATTCGCGAATCAAAAAGCCATCTATTGCAGGAATCATTGTTATTTTGTAGTCAATTGCCGCACTGTGCTCTCGTCCTACCAGTTCTGCAGAATATTCAAAGTAAACATCAGAAACCCTGACCTGGCTGCCTGCCTTTGCTAGCTGGGCGTTTATCTTTTTGAGAGTTTCAAAGTCAGCCTTTGCACTTAGATGCATCTTGTCTTGTTTTCCTCGTAGGTCATCTGCAATCGTTCCTCCGTCTGGATACTCGATTGCCACAGTCCTTTGGAATGTGAATTTTGGATAATGTGGGTCCTTTACCGCATCCCAGCTTAGCTGAGCTGCAAACGCGGGTACGACTCCTGCCTGCAGTGTTAACGCCATGATTGCTGCTGCTGTCAAGATGCGTTTCATGGTAATATATCCACCAAAATAGATATATCCATTATTATCATAAGCACAGTCAAATATGGATATGTCTGCGCACGAAAAAACACAGATGAGGCTCTTTAGGATGATCCTAGACGAGGGACCGCTTACGCTTTACACTGCCAATGCAAAACTTGATGTCCCGATTGGGACTATACACCGGCACATAAAGGAATTGACGGCAAGCAAAAAAATCAAAATTTATCAAGATTCAAAATCTGGGCGGAAAAAAATCCCGTACGGTCCTACCCTGGCGGGGATAATACACTTTTACAGATTTGACAAAACGATCCAGGAGAGGCTGGAGAGCCATTTTCTAAAATGGTCCGAGTTTGAAGATTTCGTATCTGAACTAAAAGAAGAGGGGTTCACAGAGAAAAACTTGGCAAAACCAAAGGAAACAAAAACGCTTTTCAAAAAATACGTTCATTATTTTGCAGGGGTGGAGGACCAGATTGACTCACTGCGAAACCCAAACGTGATTCCAAGAAACGTTCTGTTGTATATTGGCGAGTTTTTACTGGCGCTCAAGCCTGAATACATGAAAATCTGGGAGGACCTCTACGGAAAAATGCCGGTCATTAGAAAAAATGCAGACGAGTACATGGAGTCTACAATCGAGTTCTACAAACTTTTGAAAAAGAAGACAAGGCTCAAATCCACGTAAAAAACGGCTGCACGTATTTTGCAGCCATGATTGCTTGCGTGGCTGCAAAAACAGACGCCGACAAGATCATGATGACGCGAAACCTTGCCGCAGAAATCCTGTCTTTCCTGTACAAAATGTACACAATCGATGTGACTGAGCAAGCTGACGCCACTGCCAGGATTTCTGCGATCATCTGATCTCCTGAGCTGAGCACGGAGCAGCTCAGGATGCCGGTGCTGCAGTATGACAAGACAAATGCGACGTTCCACGCAGAATGGAACAAAATGGCAAACCAGCCCTTTCCTGAGACCCATGTTCTGAGGCTAAAGAAGAGGTGCGGAATCGTGGCCAAAAAATTGGCATACGCCAGGCTGTTTAGCGCAAATGTCTGCGTGCCAAACACGTGCGCAACGGACCAGATTGCCCCTCCGACTAGGACCGAATATGCGGTTCCTCCCAGATAGTATGGTATACCAAAGAAAAGCCCCTCCTCCAGCGGGCCAGATGCCATTGCAAGCGAAAGCGAAACGGGAAATGAGGGGGTTTCGTATTCTGGAATGATTTGTATCACAAGTGCAGATCCTCCGTACATTAGGCCGACACTTAGCAGGTGATAAAAAAACGCCATTGCCAAAACCCACAAAATTGATTTTTTTCGGTATTTTCTAAGCCATGTATGGGGGCTCAGATCCAAAAGATAATCTGATATCTTAAATGGCAATGACTCAAAAGAAGTTGCAAACCCTTTAAGAGTATCTGAGCGGCGTCATGAAAAACAAAAAAGAAAAAGGCTTTCAGCCTCGTCCTGCCGCAACATACCTGCCATGCCTTCCTTTAAGGAAGAACACTGCGGCAATTCCGCCAAACACCGTGGCTGTTATTGCAGACGCACCTACCACACCGTCTGCCGCAAAGTAGGGGGTGCCCGATCCGGTACCTGGGTGTGCCTGTGCATCAAGCACTGCCTTGTGTGCAAGGTCCTGCTTGTCTAGCAGGCCGGAAAGGCTTGACGGTGCCTCACCGTATGCAAATGCAAGCGGTGCAAAAGATGTGATCATTAATGCCGCCGCAAATGCCGCTCCAACAATTAATTTTGTCATTGACATCAGTACTGCACTTTTGCATTTAGCCTTTGATGAAAGTATGATTTCACCAAAATCCTTAGATACGTTGTAGCCGTATTTCTTCTCCTAGGCAATGAACCATTCTGACCCGATTTCGCAAAATGACCCTGAGCAAGAAATCAAGATATGCTGCACCGAAAATGAAAAGCTAAAATCAATTGGCGAATTGCTGATTTCTGATTCAAGCCGGCTGATCCTGCAGGTCCTGCTCTCAGACGTTCTGACTGCAAACCAAATTGCGCAAAAGACGGGAATCTCGCTTCAGCTAGTAAGGTATCACATAAACAAGATGCAGGAAATGGAGATTGTAAAAATTGCCAAAATAGAAAAAAGCCCAAAATCCCACGACATGAAGTATTACTCTGCAGAAAAGTTTGCAATTACCATAACTCCTCCAAAACAACAGGGACTGCCTTTTGTCATATCCATTAAAAAAATTCAAAAAATGGCAGCGCTTGGGATTGCGGCATTGTCTGCATGGTTTGCAACGCATGCCGTATCTGGCGTGCAGAGTGCATCAAACACCGCAAAGGAAATCCCACAAATCCTGTCAGGCGCAGACCGCACAATGGCGCCGCAGGTGTTAGACGAGTCCCTCAAGCTGGCGCGCGCCCGAGTCGACATTGTGAACTCTGGCGTATCTCTTGGCTCTGGAGCGCCGTACTTTGCAGCAGATGGCTTCTTTGGACAGATAATAATCATTGGTGCGATAATGGCAAGTCTTTCTGCCATATTGTTCTGGAAGGCATACAAGCACCAAAAAACGCAGCTAAGACTTGGATAAAAAATAAAGAAATGAGAAAGCTACTTGCTTAGCTCAAACTCGACTGTCACCGATGTAGCTATTTCGCCGCTAACTTGCTGGTAGTATGGTGGTACGATGTACAGGCCCTTGTATGGCTGGTTGCCTCCGTATGGGCTCATTGCCGGGTTTTCAGCCTCTATGCTTTTGATTCCGGACACTTTGAATCCTGCTAGTTTTGCCATGGATTCCGCTCTTGCCATTGCGTTATCAAGCGCCTGGCTGTTTAGCTCGCCTCGTATCTTTTCAATCTCAGTGTCTGAGACAGAGAGGAAAGTGCTTTCAACATACGCCCCTTCCTTTTGGACGATTCCGGACACTTTTTCAATATTTATCGCATCCGTTCTCACTATGATTTGCGAGTATGTCTGGAATGTCGATGACTGGGTCTGGCCGTAATAGAACGGGTTGATGTTGACGTTTGCAGGCTTGATCTGGTCCTGTGCAATTCCTGCCTCCTCTAGTATGCTGACAAGTTTTTTGTATCTCTCGTCATACTCTGCCAACACATCGTCGAGCTTTCCTGACTTGGTGTTTATGGATACGTTGATTGTCATCTTGTTTGCATCGCTTTGCACGTCTGTAGTTTCTGGGCCTTGCACCGCTGATTCAAGTGCATATGGCGCCGGATACATCATGCGCGTTGCATAGACTCCCTCAAAACCAAATCCTGATTCTGAGAGTTTTTTCACAATGTCGGAAAATTCGTCAATGCTGATATCAACTGAGGTCGATGAGTATATCGTAAACGTGCTTATCCCAGAATATGACGGGGTTCCAGAATATGACGGGTTTATCGACATCTGACCGATTGCAACTGACGCGTCTTGGTCGTCAATGAGTGCAGATTTTAACTCCTGCATTATGTTGCCAGTCTTTAGTCTTTGTTCGTCAAGTGCCGAGTTTATCTCCTGGGGCTGTGTCTGTACTGCCACTATCATTACTGCCTGGTCTGGTGTGACCCTGATTGATGCGTCGCCTGTAACCTTGATTGACGGCTTGTCTGCAAGTGTTGCGTATTCCTGGCTTGATGCTGCGGGAATGCTGCCAAGTGTTGCAAACGCCCCAATCGAGGCAACTGCTGCTATAGCTATCAGTGCTAGGTATAGTGTCTTGTTTTTGTTCATGTTGTTGAATTTTCGATCGGTCAAAAATATTTAAGACATTCTAACAAAAGATACGATGCGTCGCCTCGCACTTTCATAGTTAAACAATCTGCCCATTTCTGATTGTGTCTGGATGAAAAAATTCAGATGATTGTATCCTAACATTGTATGGCAAAATTTAAGAATTAATTTTGGGTGTGTTACAACACATGACGCGTACACTGCGCATATTGTCCTGTGCAGCAGCTGCTGCCACTGCAATTGCCGGCATGATTCATCTGTGGCTTGCCCCAAACTCGTTTGGATTTAACGTAAACACCGGCATACTGTTCCTTGTGGGCGGGATACTTCAGATATTCTGGGTCGTTCCAATGATACGCAGGTGGGGTCTCCCGTGGTATGCGGTAGGAATTGGAGGCACCATATCTCTTATAGCAATATGGGCCGTAACTAGGATGCCTGAGAACTATATCACCGGAAGGGCTGGACCTGTCAACCAAACCGGACTAATCGTAGAAGTGCTGCAGATCATATACCTGTGTCTCACAATTTCATCCATCGTGTATGAGAAAATAAAAAAGAGCAAAAACGTTTCGACTGTCACAAAGTAATTTTTTGCATTCAAATCGAAATTGCGATTGTAACCGGCTCGCCCTTTCTTGCAACAAGTGCGCCAACTAGCCTTGCCTGCAGTCCGTACTTTTTCTTTCGAAGCTTTAGCGCTCTTTCGGATTCATCTTTTTCTGCAAACCTTGCAGTCCCAAAAACCCATTCGCCCTTTAGCTCGCCCCTAAACCCGCACGGCGCAATTCTTACGTTCTGATTTTTTTGGAGCCGCTTTACCTTGCCAGTCTCCTTTGTTGTGATTACGTAGATGGTATCATTGTCTGCGACAAACCACACCGGGGTGCAGACTGGCTTTCCGCTCTTTCGATATGTCTCCAAGTTGATGTACTTGTGTTCTGAAATGTTTGA
>CAZCWI010000054.1:5296-11107 GCA_964502325.1 uncultured Candidatus Nitrosotenuis sp.
TTCCGCTCTTTCGATATGTCTCCAAGTTGATGTACTTGTGTTCTGAAATGTTTGACACCTTGTCGCTCATTGCAATTTATTCCCTGTTACTGTATATCGATTTTGTGAATCAAATTTTTGATCGCCTCGTCTTGCCAAACTGTTTTTGACAGGGATGACGATCCGACGTAGACCTGCAGCCATCCTGTACAATTGTAAATGTCGGTAAATAATACCAAGTATTACTAAACAAGTGTAAATAATACTAAATAATACTTGGGGGTGCATTGTGCACATGGATGCAACAGATAAGGATGTCAGTATGTGCACAATTCATTTTACTGATGAGTCCGAACAAGCAAAGGCTTTCAATCACCTAATTCATTCTAGAGCAAGTTTTAGCGGTGTTGAAAAAAATACCATCACCATTAGAAAAAGCGACTGCCTTGAACTCAAAAATAAAAATATACAATGTGAGGAAGTTCCTTTAGACAGTGCCTTATCTTAAAGTCGAAATTTTATTACCGCTTTATCATAATCCTAACAAAAACGGCATACGCGAAGAAATAGCCGATTATGAGTTTTCAGAGACGTATCAAGATCTTGTAAAACAATTTGGCGGGTGTACAATAAACCCGACTCCTCAGTCTGGAGGGCGGATAAACCCAGAAACCGGAAAAAGAATCACTGACGAACTTACGATCTATTGGGTTGTTTTTGAGGAGTCAGAAGAAAACAATACTTTTCTAAGAAATTTCAAGGAGATATTAAAAAAACGATTCAGGCAAGATGATATTATGATGTTTTCTATGCCGATTAACAAATTCTAGATCATCAACTGACTTTTGCCATGGATAGCGATCAACGGCAGATTATGCTGCGCCATTTTTCAACAAATTTAAATAGAATTCGACTTCAGGATACTCGGTAAATTTGATTTCTGCAGATCCTTGGAAGAACGCATTAAAACAACTTGACGATGCGTGTGCTATTTTAAAACTAGACAAGAGCATGCGAGACTATCTTGCAGAGCCAAACAAAGTTCTCAAAGTTAAACTGCCGGTGAAAATGGACAATGGAAAAATCAGAACCTTTACCGGATTCCGCAGTCAGCACAATAACGACAGGGGCCCGTACAAGGGAGGCATTCGTTACTTTGATCCAGAAGGCGGCGTCGACTATATGGAAAAAGAGGTCAAGGCGCTATCCTCTTGGATGACCTGGAAGTGCGCAGTGGTGGATGTTCCGCTTGGCGGAGGAAAAGGCGGCATATACGTAAACCCTAAAAAAGAAAAACTCAGCGCCAACGAGCTGGCGGCACTTACAAGAAGATTTGCATATGCTATTTCTGAAATAATCGGACCAAAAAAAGACATCCCGGCACCAGACGTATACACGACTGGACGGGAAATGGCGCAGATAATGGACGTCTACAGTAAACTGCACGGAAGCGAGTCTGACCCTGGCGTCATCACCGGCAAGCCGCTATCAATCGGAGGCTCGCTTGCAAGAAACGTCGCAACCGGACTAGGGTGCGCATACTGTATCAGAGAGGCGGCAAAGACAATCGGCCTCAAGCTAAAGGGCGCACGAGTCGTGGTTCAGGGATTTGGAAACGCCGGAACATTTACCGTTGAATACTTGGAAAAGATGGGCGCAAAGGTAATTGCAATATCTGACTCAAAGGGGTCTATTACAAATCCAAAAGGACTTGATTCTAAAAAAGTACTTGAATTTAAAAACAAGACCGGCTCGGTTGTAGGATTTCCTGGCAGCAAGAAAATCAGCACCGAGGAACTGCTTACAACCAAATGCGACGTCTTGGTTCCAGCGGCACTTGAAAACCAGATCACCGCAAGCATTGCAAAAAAGATCAGCTGCAAAATAATTGCGGAAGCTGCAAACGGGCCCACAATGCCTGATGCAGACCCTATACTGTATGGTAAGAAAATACTGATGATTCCAGACATTTTGGCAAACTCTGGCGGAGTGTGCATCTCGTATCTGGAGTGGGTCCAAAACAACATGGGATACTATTGGTCGTTTGACGAGGTCGCAAAGAAAATGGAAGACCACATCACGCGAGGATTCCGCGACACGCTTGCACTGTCAAAGAAGCACAAGGTGGACATGAGGCGCGCGGCAATGGTTCTGGCAGTGAGCCGTGTAGTCGAGGCGTTCAACGCAAAAGGCCTCTGGCCATAAAACACTCTTTTTCATTTTATCATGATCTGTGAAAACCTAGGTTTTCATGGCAGTCTGGTCTTCAATAGGCGGCGTCTCACAAAATAAACACACCACCTCTGACTGATAACTATGCATACGATGTTCTGATCAGTGAACCGCGGATTAAATGCAAAGCCAAGTTTTGTGAAAAACTTTTGATTTGTTTAAATTTTTTACGGGCAGATTCACGAAAATCTTCGTTTCTGCAGAATCAATGGCAAATTAGAATTTATACATTCGTACAAAAATTAGGCAGCGGAAAAGTTGCGGCCAATTACTGGTTTAAAATTAATTTGCAGTATCTGGAATCATTTGATGTCATTAGCTCGTTCATCTCGTATGATATGTTGAGAAGTTTAAGGCCTTTTTCTGTCACCCTGTAAATTTGCGCGCCCTCCTCATATGCGATAAGATCATTTGCCATTAAGAAATTGAGATAGTCCAGCAACTGCCCGTAAGAGAGGTAAGCACCGTACATTATCCTTGTTTTAGTAGCGCCGGCTCTGGCTGCGTTTAAGATCATAGTGGTGATTTCGGTTCTACTGCGGTACTTCATTAGATTGTAATCTAACATGACGATATTAAAAGAAATTGTAAAAATTCACTAGAATAATGTTCTATGGTGCAATCTCTAACTCCCGTGCCAGCCGATCTGCCAAATTAGTTAGGTTCGTAGGTTTTTTAATAAAACGCCCATCGTCTAATTCTGGAAATGCCTTGCTAAACTCCTCGCGATATTCCTCAAAGGCAGTCAGAAAACAAACTCTGGCTTTGTTGTCTTTTCTTATTATTTCACGGTACATCTGAAAGCCGTTAATTTTGGGCATTCTGATATCCAAAAGCAGCAGATCGTAGGTTCCTGCCTTGAACTCTTCTAGGGCTTTTTGGGGATCTGTATACATGTCAACATCAAACCCCTTGCGCTTTAGACCTTTTTTTACAGATGTGGCAATATCTGGATCGTCATCAACAACTAGGATTTTTCTCATAACTAATCAACCCTAATTTTTCTTCTGTTTAACGCTAATGCAAAAATGATCCAGAACAGTCTTCTATCTTTCATATGGGTGATGATCTGAGAGAAAACCTGTATTTTCACGGCTGTTTTTTGATATTTCCTTTTCGTCATTGTTTCATGATATGCAAATCATGCTAATTCTGGATTGCTGATTATTTTTCATTCTAAAAGCGTAAATATCCAATTTATATTTCCATCTGCCTGAATTTTTTATTTCTCATTTAGAATAGCAATTCTGCATCATCATCAAATTAAAAAGCATGAAACAGCTATGACGTATGTGGCAAAACCACTGGATAAAACACTGGAGGCATTTCAGAATGTGGAGTATGCGATTACGGACATTAAAACAGAGAAATGTTATGACTGACAAGATTGCAATTTCAGATTATGAGAAAATACTGGTTCAATTAGAAAAAGCATCAGAGAGCCTAATCAATGCGATTGTGATATTTCAGAGACATTGGGGGGGGGGGTCTTTGTAAAAGCCTCAATTGTTTCCAAGTAATTGCAATTTTTACACAGATAAAATACGGTTCCATTTGAGTGACTTACAAACTTTTGAGGTTCTGCCTTTGAGCAGTTGGGCCTTCTCAAATCGTGTCTGGTGCTCATATTTTCTTTATGCAAAATTTGTATAACAATATGCTAGCCTGTCTTGGGCAGGAAATTTTATGGGTCCGTAGCCCAACACCTAAAATTACGCCTAGATTATTCCCAGATTCGTGGCAAACAAGCACGTCATAATAGTGATAGCATCGATAATCGTAATCGCGTCGTCACTTGGATACTCGTCTTTGAATCTTGTTTCTGCAAGTGCGCTCAAGTTCAAGTGGGCATCTGACTTTGACTATCTCTCGGTGCTGTACGGCAAAAGCATGCTTGTGTGCAACCCGTCTGACTATCCTGCAAGCTTTACAAAATACGAGTTTACGATATTTTATGACTCAAAGCCGATTGGCACGTTTGCCGCATCTGGAAGTGTCGTGCAGCCGCACTCTGAGGCTGGCATAAGCGGCAAGTTTGCATCAGACGACAAGCAGATCTCGCAAATATTCTTCTCGTTTCTTGACACCGAGATACACGGAACCGACGTTACACGCATTGATGCAGACAAGATGAAGGTGATGTCAACCCTAGGTTATTCCGTGCTCTGGGCGATTCCGTTTTCCATAACCCACGAGTACTCGGGGCAAGAGTTCCTTGAGATGATGAACCAGGACACGGATTGCAATGTCTGACATACTTGTCATACAAAACGCGCGACTTGAGGGGCCGGGGGAAATCGGCAAATTACTAGAGTCTGACGGGTTTGGCCTGGATGTTGTTTTTGCAAAAAAGGAAAAGATGCCGCGCCTTGATCATGCCATGGTGATGGTACTCGGGGCACCTGAGAGCGCAAATGACGATCTGGAATATCTCAAAAACGAGATGAGCCTTATCCGCGATGCGTCTGGACGGGGAATCCCGGTGCTTGGGATTTGCTTGGGCTCGCAGCTGATTGCAAAGGCCTTTGGCGCAAGCGTGTTTCCGGGGCCTCTAAAGGAAATCGGCTTTTACGACGACGTATTGGTGGACTCGGCATCAAATCTGTTTCGGGGGATGCCTAGCCCGTTTACCGTGTTTCACTGGCACGGAGACACCTTTGACATACCGCAAAATGCGACACGGCTTGCCTATTCTGGGCTGTACAACCAGGCGTTTCAGGCGGGAAGTGCAGTCGGGGTGCAGTTCCATCTTGAGGTGGACAAGGAAACGATTCTGTCCTGGATTGCAAATGACCCTGGCCTGGCAAAGATCCCGTACATTGACTCAAAACTGATCTCAGACCAAATGGAGCAAAACCTGCCAAAGGTCCAAAACAACATGAAAATCTTTTACCGGAATTTCAAGTCCGAGTTTGGGCTGTGACGTGTGGGGCAAATTTGCATACTCCGCAGTATGTCTGGTTTAAACGTCCTTGCATCTTATATTCAGTTGAGCTCGGATCCAAAAGAACTAAAAAACAATCTTAAAGAAAATTATACTTTTGTTCTCTCCATGATGGTAATAGTTCCTTTTATGATATATTTTGGAGTCGTATTGCTAGTGTTCAAAGATCTGATCATGTTGGAAAAAATGACTGCGCTGTTGGCAGGGTTTGTAGCTGCCGTTTTAGGATACTTTGTCGGCCAGAAACCCGCACAAGAGTTTGCCAAACAAGCCAGGGCTGCAGAAAGGGAGCGTGACAATGCGCTTCAGCGGACGCAATCTGCGGTGTCTGGAGTTGTAGATTTAACGGATGAGTGGGTGCGAATAAAAGAACAAATCGATGAAGAGATGGCAAAGCTAAAAAGGTTAGAAGGCGATAAGTGAGGTATGGACGAGTCCCAAATGAAACAAGAAATAAGGGCAATCCGTGAGAATCTTGAGGCGCTGTGCCGAGAACTAGACAAGTCCAATCATAAGGCTCACGAATTAATAAAAAAATCGCTGATGTCACCTCAGTCATGATCATCTGATATTGGTACATAGATCCGATGCCGATTTTGGCTCCTGATCAAAGCAAGTTTAATATATTGAATCTGGAGGGATTCGATCACATTATG
>CAZCWI010000055.1:0-10849 GCA_964502325.1 uncultured Candidatus Nitrosotenuis sp.
ACCAAATGAAGCTACAAGTGCTGCTGACAAAAGAATTGTGACAGTAAACAAGACTGAGAGTGTTTTAGTCATTAAACAAACAGTCCAGTATGATTATAAAAAATATACTAGTCATAGGCGGGCGTGAATTTGTGTTTTTGAATATTCATTTTACAAAAAATGACTCGGCATGACTTTGCGCAAGTGGGGACGGATCACTTAACGACTTCCAGACAAATGTTTCTATTCTGTAATTGCCGCTCTCCGTTGGGATCCAAGATTGCGACAACTCAAAATTCTGAAGCTCGGACAGTTTTCCCACTATCCAAGAAATTGAAACTATTCTATTTTGCTCATCTGTGATTTGCACAATAGATGTGAACTGTTGCGGGTAGGCCTGATTGTTGCGTATGTGGCTTATGATTTGAATTTGGCTGTTCTTTGTCAACTCGGTTACTTGTTTTCCAGTTGAATCTGCAGTGTAAAGTTCCTCAATTGACACCCGTTGTGTGCCTGGAACGTCTGAGCCTATAGACGACGTGGCAGTTATGGCAAGTTCGTCGGATATGCCGTATGGCATAGGCAGTGTTCTGTCCTCATACTTTGCAGTGATGAGTTCTCCTGGAAATGCACGTATTCTGTTGCCGCTTGATCCGCTAGTTTGCGTCAAAGAAATGGTTGATTCAAAAATGCCAGAGTCATCCTGCGTTTCAACTGCAACAACAGAAATTCCAGCAGAGTCAGACTCTGTCGATACAGTAATTTTGACCTGATCCAAATTTTCAGGATTGAGATTCATGTCAGGATCATTTACCTGAATTTTGATTTGTTCGTCTGGAAGATAGTTCGAATTAGAAAATGAAATTTCTCCCACGTTCCAGCTAATTTTTACGGATTTTGTGAGCACCACGCCGTCTGCAAATTCAAACGAGATCGTAATGCCATCGTCTCGCTCTGCCTCAAGCAATCCACTTGTCGGACCATTGCCAAATGTTCTCGGGGTGGTATCAGGTTCCCCATCACCATCTGCATCGTGTGAGAATCCAGTTAGCGTTACCTCTCCTGTAAAAGTTCCGCTGTTTGGTGATGTTTCTGTGAGTCTATACGGTCCAAGAGAATTGCTCGCAGTGGATATTTTGACTTGGTGATCGCTCTCATCTCCAATTGAATCAATGGCGTATTTGTTTTCATTCCAAGATGGGGAGACAATCGTTATGTGAACTTTGTCAGTCCAAGTGTATACCTGTTTGTCAGTGTATATTGGAGCATAAGGCTTGTAATAATCCGGATCGCTTTGTGCAAAAGACACACCTGTGAACAGGCTAATGCATGTAACGAAAAACAGCAGATGACTTGTTGCCAATAACAAAATCTACACCAATATTGGATTTATCAGTTTAGAAGAATTTGACCTCACAATATCAAATTTCATACCAAATGAAAAACTTGCAAAATTTAGCGGTTAGAACTTGAAAGACTAGCTTTTGGAGACCTGCATGAACAGGTCAACAGTGCCTGAGCCAACTGGAATGTTGCTTCCAACAATTACGTTTTCGGTTACTCCTTTGAGGTTCTCAACTTCGCCAGTCAATGCCGCGTCTGCTATAGTTGGGACGGTGATTTCGAATGCCGCTCTTGCCAAGACGCTGTCTTTGGTTCCTGCGATTCCGTGTCTTCCTATTTGTTGCAAGTATCCACGTGAACACATCATATCGGATACCAACATGATGTATCTTGCGTCGACTTCCAGTCCCTGGTCTTCCAGAGTTGAGGATAATTCGTTAATCATTGCGTTTCTTGCAGCCTCGATTCCAAGCGTTGCTGCGATTTCAAAGACATTGTTTGTTCTGACATTTCTTTTGTCAATACCATCAATTTCAAGCACCTTTGGCAGGTTAGATCCGGTTGTCTGGATGACCCACTCGTCATCTTTTTGTGCAACTGTAACTCTGGTGATGTCTGGAACTCCTTTTACTATTGTGTTTAGGACCTTGTTTCTAATTGCAATCACAGTTGGCGCATCGCCTTCTTCTGCAAGATTTAGTGTCAGGGTGTTTCCACTTGTTTCAATTTTGAATTTCTTGTTTGATGACAGTGCTGCCTCGACTTCCTCCACGGTGCAGCCTCTCTGGTTTAATGCGCCAGGACTTACTTCAAGTGTAATCTCGTTGGTATAGTTGGTATCTACGTTTGATAGTAATGCAGATACTTTGGTTTGCAGTGTGTTTCGTGCAACTTCGATTGCTTTCTCTCTTGATTTTTTGTATTTTTCCTCAAGGTAGATGTCCATTGTTGGTGTAACTGGTTTCTTTCTTGCGTCCACTAGTTCAATTAATCTTGGAAGACCCAAGGTTACGTTTCTTTCTCTGATTCCTGCAAAGTGGAATGTTCTAAGTGTCATCTGGGTTCCCGGCTCACCAATTGACTGGGCAGTCACTATGCCGACTGCTTGTCCTGGTTCTGCCTTTGCCTTGTTGTACAAGTCAAGTGATTTTTTGAGAACTTTTTCTATTCCGTCTCTTGATAATTTTGACTGGGTGATTCCTTCCTCGACTAGTCTTGTCAGTCTTGGGTTGAATGTCTTGGTGTATTTTTTGAGTAATTCTTCTTGTTCGTCTTTTACTGATTTCTTGCCAGTATCAACAATTGTTTCTGACTCTACCAGTCTGGTAATGTTAAATGCCTCACCGTGGTCGCTTTTTTGAACGTCCACTCCGTCCTCACCATACAGGAACTGGATGATGTGTCCGTGCGGGTCTCGTACGGTTCCGTCGTATTCTAGCTTGATGTGTTCTAGCGCGTTGATGAGTCTTCGCTGCATGTAACCACTTTGTTGTGTTCTGACTGCAGTATCCACAAGTCCCTCTCGTCCACCCATTGCGTGGAAGAAGAATTCTATTGTTGACAGGCCATCCCTATAGTTTGATTTTACAAATCCGTGTGCATCTGGGTTGTCCTCGTTTTCCTTAAAGTGAGGCAATGCACGATTGCTGTATCCTTTGTTTAGTCTATTACCACGAATTGATTGCTGACCCAGTGCACCTGCCATCTGACCGATGTTTAGCGATGAGCCTCTTGCGCCAGTTGTTGCCATGATTCTTGCGGCGTTCTTTTGGTCAAGTTGTTGGTCTGCTGTGTTACCTGCCTTGTCTCTTGCCTTGGACAGCTCATTTACAATGTATGCTTCCAGTGCCTCATCTGCAGATAGACCCCTTGTGAGCTTTAGTGTGCCTTTCTTTGCTTGTGAAATCAAATCATATACGGTGTCGTATGTTTCCTGAATTCCTGCATGAATGTCGCCCTTTACTTTCTCGGACAGTTCAAGGTCTGCATAACCATAGCTGAATCCATAGTGAGTGATGAATTGTTTTGCGATAATCAAAACAGAGTTTAAGAATTGTTTTCCTATTGCGTTGCCATAGTCCTTTACGATTCTGTGCAGTACACTTTCTGGCTCTTCAGCTCCGATTGATGCTTTGTCAATTACTCCGCTGATTAGTTCTCCGTTTTTAATGACAACATCTTTTGCCTGTCCCTTTGTTCCCTTGGACCACTTGGATGTCAGAATATAGTTAAAGTCCTTTGGCAGAAATAGCGAGAAGAGTTGTTTTCCAGAATACATTGGTCCGTCCTTTCCTTTGACTGCAGGTTCTGGTAGTGCGCCCTCAAATCCTCCAAGCATCGCATAGTTTGCAAATTCCTGTGGTGGGATGACAGTGTCGTCCTTTGTCATCAGGTATGATCCTGTGATAAAGTCCCTTAGTGCGCCAATGATTGGGCCTCCGTATCTTGGAGAGATGATTTGGTCTTGTACCCTCATGAGCAAGATTGCTTCTGCTCTTGCTTCCTCGCTTTGCGGTACGTGCAGGTTCATTTCGTCCCCATCAAAGTCTGCGTTGTATGGTGGGCATACTGATGGGTGAAGTCTGAATGTTTTGCCTGGCAAAACGCGCACATAGTGAGCCATAATTGACATTTGGTGAAGCGATGGCTGTCTGTTGAACATGACAATGTCTCCGTTTGAGAGATGTCTTTCGACAAGATATCCAACCTCTAGATTCTGAGCTATGACAGAGCGGTCCTCTACGAAGTCAAGTCTGATTTTTACGCCGTCAGGTCTGACGATGTAGTTTACTCCTGGGAATGTATCAGGTCCGTTAATTACAAGTTCTCGCATTCGTTCAATGTTCCATTCCGTGATAATTTCTGGAATGGTTAGTTTTTTCGCAACAGCCTCTGGGACTCCTACCTCTGATAGGTCCAAGCTTGGGTCTGGTGAAATTACAGTTCTGCTTGAAAAGTCGACTCTTTTTCCTGAAAGTGATCCTCTGAACCTTCCCTCTTTTCCTTTGAGTCTTTGCGTTAGTGTCTTTAGTGGTCTACCTGAGCGGTGGTGTGCCTGTGGGATGCCAGATACTTCGTTGTCAAAGTATGTCGTGGTGTGATATTGGAGCAAGTCAACTAGGTCCTGAACAATGAGTGGAGGAGTTCCTGCATCCTTGCTTTCCTTTAGTCTTTGGTTAACTCGTATGATGTCGACCATTTTGTGAGTAAGGTCGTCTTCTGATCTGATTCCAGTCTCTAGAATAATTGACGGTCTTACAGTTACCGGTGGAACTGGCAATACCTGCAAGATGAACCATTCTGGTCTTGCGGTGTTTGGGTCATATCCAAGCAGCCTTAGATCTTCGTCTCTAATTTGCGTGAATCTTTCTCTAATTGTAATTGGGAGTAATCTGTGCTCTCCGATTTCTGTTTTTTCGATGAAGATTGTCGGCTTTGTGAAAATCATATCGTATTGTGGCTTGCCGCAGTGAGGGCATTCTTTTGCCTTTTTTGCCTTGTCCAGAATTTCGTCTGGAATTCTTTTCTGCGACAAAATAGTATATGCTGCCTTTTGCTTTTGGACTTGGGTGTGATTGTCAAGGTCTTCTTGAGGAAGCTTTAGTCTTGAGCAAGAGCGGCATGTCGCCAACAGCAGTTTGTGAATGTTATCGATAAATGCAATGTGCAGGACTGGCTCTGCCAGTTCGATGTGGCCAAAGTGCCCAGGGCATCTTGCTGCGGTGTTTCCGCATGTGAGACATTTTTGTCCCGGCTCTAGTGTTCCAAGTCGTCCGTCCATCAGTCCGCCTTGGACTGCCATTCCGTCCTCATCGTATGTTTCAGGTGCAGTTATTTCTGCAACAGAGTATTTTCTAATTTCAGTTGGAGACCAGACTGAGAATCTTATTCCATCGATTGCTTTTACTGTTTGAACTGACAATTACACCCTCTCCTTGATCATTAGTCTTGGTGCCACGTTGAGGCTCTGCATTTCTTGGAGCAATAGCTTAAACGCATACGCTACAGAAACTGAGGAAACCTTTGCCTTGTCTCCACAGACTCGGCAGACGTATTTTCTTTGTTTAACATCATGATATGCTACAAGTCCGCATCTTTCGCAGACATAGATTTCTGCTTTGTCCGACTCGTCAAGTAATCTGTCTTTTAGGATCATTGATGCACCATATGCGATAAGGCAGTCTCGTTCCATTTCACCAAATCTCAGACCTCCGCCTCTTGCTCGTCCCTCTGTTGGCTGCTTTGTGAGCATTTGTACCTGGCCTCTTGCTCTTGCGTGAATTTTGTCTGCAACCATGTGGTGAAGCTTTTGATAGTATACAACTCCCATGAAGACCTCGACTGGGAATGCTTTTCCAGTTCTTCCGTCATACATTACTTCTTTACCAGAATATTTCAGTCCGCTGCCTTCTAGTGCGGTTTTGATCTCATCCATTTTTTCTCCGACAAATGCAGAGCCATCGAATTTGGTTCCTCGTTGTGCTGCTGCCTTGCCTGAAATGGACTCCATGAACATTCCGACGGTCATACGAGACGGGAATGCGTGCGGGTTAATCAAAACGTCTGGAATTACGCCTTCTGCCGTGTACGGCAAGTCTTCATATCTTGCCAAGATTCCAATGACACCTTTCTGTCCGTGTCTTGATGCAAACTTGTCGCCAATTTCTGGAATTCTCATGTCTCTTACTCTAATCTTGTACATTTTTCCGCCTTCGTTGGATTGGGTCATGACAACAGTGTCTACTACGCCAGTCTCTGACGGTCTGACACCTATTGAGGTGTCACGTCTGTATGGACCCTTTGACTCAAACTCACGGTATTCTTCCATGAATCTTGGCGGGCTTGTTTTTCCAATCAAAATGTCTCCGCCAGTTGCTGGAGATTCTGTTGCGATGACGCCGTCTTCTTCTAGTAATCGATATGCTTTTTCTCCCTTGTAACCACGGATGTTATCTTCGGCATTTGGAATTTCAAAGTTGTCGCGCATTCCGCCAGGATACTGCTTTGCTTCTGCCTCATAGATTCTAAAGAAGAATGTTCGTCCAAGGCCCCTGTCTACTGCCGCTTTGCTAATTACAATTGCGTCCTCAATGTTGTAACCGTCAAACGGTAATACTGCGACAACACAGTTTTGTCCTGCCGGTCGGTCTTCTAGTCCAAGTAAGTTCATTGCTTTTGTAGTGACAATCGGTGTTTGTGGATACCACATGAAGTGCTGTCTGACATAGGTGCTTGTGTTCATCATTGGAGTTGAGAATCCAAGACTTTGTTTTGCCATTGCAGACTCGTATGTGTTTCTTGGTGACTGGTTGTGTTCAGGATATGGAATGATTGATGCGCCAGCTCCTAAGATTGCAGATGGGAATATCTCAAGATGGGTGTACTTTTTGGTGTCCTTGTCATCAAGCGTAAGGAAGCAGTTTTCTTCCTCGTTTGCGTCGTTTAGCTCAATTACCCCCATTCTAAGAAGGTCGTTCCAAGACATCAGTTTCTTTGATACTTTGTCAATTAACTCAGGTGTCAGAAGGGATTTTCCGTCTTTAATTACGATTAGAGGACGCAGTACACGGCCTGCGTTGCAATTGACATAGAGTCGCTTTGTTGCTCCCTCGACATTTGATTTGTGAAATGAAATTCCAACGTGCGGATGTATCTTTGAGCTTCGTCTTAGTTCACGAAGTGATTCTACCAGCTTCTCGCCGTCTTTGTAATAACCAACCAATCTTCCATCGACGAACACTCTGGTTCCGTCTCGCTTTAGGTCCTCTTTTGCGTCAGTGAAATGGACAGAGCCCAAGTCATAGAGTTTTTCTATGATTTCCTCTGGCGATACGTTTACTGAGATAATTGCAGATAGTGCCAAGTTCTTTACAAGACCACAATTGGATCCTTCTGGTGTTTCACTTGGACAAATTCTTCCAAAGTGAGTCGGGTGCAAATCCCTTGCCTCAAAGTTTGGCTGAGTTCTAGACAGCGGTGATTGAATTCTTCTTAGGTGAGAAATGGTAGAGAGATAGTTTGTTCTGTCAAGCAGTTGTGTCACACCGACTCTGCCCCTGCCCCAGTTTCCTGTTGCAATTGCATTGTTTAGTTTGTCTGATACTATTCCAGGACGGATTGCAGCTGCTACTGCGTTGATGCCTCGCTTTTGTCCTGATCTTTCTAGTTGGTACTTCATGTCCCTAACCAGATTTCTAAATGCGGTTCTAAACAGATCAGCTAACATTTGGCCTGCAAACTTGATCACTTTGTTTCCATAATGATCCTTGTCATCAGGAGATATCCAGTCAAGTTTTAATTCAATTAATTTGCATGCAGCCTCTCCGAGGAACTGTGCTTTTTCGCGTCTGTTTTCTTGGTGCTTTCCTAGGTGTGGTAAGAGACCCCAGTCAAGCAATGTCTCTGCCCTCTTTATCTGGAATTCCTCTAACATTCCAGGTGCGATTCTTTTACTGATATACACAATTGCGTCTTTTGTCGTCTGCACGTCGGCTGCCTTTTCAAATGACGCCTCCAGTTCGTTTTGGAGATTGTCCACAAGCGATACTGCTGCTGCAACCTCACGGTCGGCTTCAAGTCCGAGTGCTCGCATTAGTGTAACAACTGGAATATCAACAGGAGAACCAGGAATTCTTGCAACAATCAGTCCGTCGTTTTTCATAACGAGTTCTAGTTTTGCTCTATAACCTACAATTGATGAATACACTTTAGCTTTGAATACATCGTTGCCGCCAACTTTTTCCTTGTCGACAATAATTTTGTTGTAAGACAAGTCTTCTAGTCCGACGATTACCCGCTCTGATCCGTTAATTATGAAATATCCACCAGGATCATTTGGATCCTCGCCGTGTTCGATTAACTTTTGAGTTGAAAAGTTGTGCAGTATGCATGCATTTGATCTGACCATCACCGGTATGTCGCCAATGTGAACAAATCGTGATTCTAGAATTTTTCCGTCCTCGACTACGCTTGCCTCCATCATTATTGGTGCAGAGTATGAAACATTTCTGAGTCGTGCTTCTGCTGGAGTGATGTGAGTAATTGATCCGTCAAGCTCCATCATTCTTGGTTGCTGTAACTTTACTTTGCCAAGTTGGATTTTGTACGGATACTCCGCGTTTTCAATTTCAATTTGTGCTACCTCATCAATTATGCTTTGCAGACCACGTTCAAGGAATTCGTCAAAGGAGTTGAGGTGCTGTCTTGCAATTCCCTCTCGCTTTAGAAGATCCTGAATTATTGGCCAGCGTTTGTTTGAAGTGTCAGACATTTTCTAGACCTCCACCACGTATCGATAATAGATGCTCTCTCCGGCAGTCGGACTTTTTCTTGTGATTTTTATCATGTCTCCTGGTTTTACTCCAAGTCCGATAATTGCTGGATCATTTGCGAAAATAAACGGCATTTCAGTTGGCTTGCAATTGAATTTTTTTAGTATTTCTTCTGCTTCTTTTTTTGACATGATCTCATGCTTTGGAACATAGACGTGATCTGGGACAAGAATGTGACTCTTTTTAGTTGCCACTTATACCACCTTGGATAGCATTAGCTAAATATACAAAATTACCAAACAAACTGTAAAAACTCCTCAAGGGGTTTATATATATTTAATCAAGATCCAGACAAGAATCAATATTTTTTGTCTTTAGTCAATGATTTTTTTCTTAAGCTTAAATAGTATTCGTTAACACGAATAAACAAGATGAGTACTCTGTACACAGTAATAGCATTGTTTGCAATTCTGGCTACAGGTGTGAACGTAGCACCAGCTTTTGCTCAAATTGTAGATCCAATAACAGTAACCACAGACCAAGAGTCGTATGATGATGGAGACATAATAACGATAACAGGCCAAGTCAGAGAAAGACTGTCCGGTTATCCTGTAACTCTCCAAGTCATCGCAGCTAATGGCAACTTGGTCACTGTAGAGCAATTAGACGTTTCAGAGGACAATACCTATGGAACCGAAATAGCGGCTGGTGGATCGCTGTGGAGATCCCAAGGGGAATACACCATCAAAGTACTCTATGGAACCGATACGAGAACGGCAGAAACTACCTTCGAATTTAGCGGTAGCACCGGAGCGGCACCTTCAGGCAAAACAGTCCCAGTGACTGGTAATCCTGAACTGCTAGTGGGCTATTCTATAGTAGGAGGCAGAATAATCAGCATCGAACCAGACATACCAGCAAAATCATTGCTAGTAATGATCGAACCTACAAGCGATTGTAGCGATATTGACTGCAGGGTTACACTAATGATACCAAGAGAGGTAATTGACGCTAAAAGTGGGCCTGACGGTCAATCTGGAGAGGATGTAGACTTCTTCGTACTAGTAGATGGATCGGAAGTAGACTTTGACGAAACCACGACAGCGTCTGAACGCACACTGACAATTCCGTTCGAGGGAGATACATCTCAGATCGAGATTATCGGAACCTGGGTAATTCCGGAATTTGGCGCAATGGCAGCAATAATTCTCGCAGTGGCAATTGTATCAATAATTGCAGTTTCTGCAAGAACACGACTTAGCATAATGCCAAGATACTAAGATCAATCAACTTTTTTCATTTTTTAAATATACATAAATAGTCAATACTCTAATCGGCAATCAAGATGAATAGTTATGCACTATACGTGCTAATTGCCATAATGGCTGCAGCGGGCACTTTAGCAATAGTACCAACTTATGCATCTTCCTTCGACGAAGAAGCATGCCCAGATTGTGGCAGCATGGACATATACGAAAAAGCCAACCTAGCTAACCAAAACGACGTACCAGTTAGGTTTATGACTGAAAATAAAGTATATGATCACAACTCCGTAATTAACGTAAGCGGAAATGTTGCAAATCTTAGAGGCGATGCTCCAGTTACGATCACAGTGACTGGTCCACAAAACAACATTGTGGCAGTTCAACAAGTAGAAGTATCTGAAGACAAAAGCTTTGAAACAACGCTAAGCACTGCAGGTAGTCTTTGGAAACAAAACGGTATGTATACAATCAGAGCCCAGTATGGTCCACAAGAGATCAATTACAAAGTAATGGTTGAGATTACCGGTGAAGTAGCCCAAGATGGATCGGCGTGTGCATCAGATGAGCTTGTAGTAAAAGGTGGAAGCCAAGTATATTGCGTTCCTTTTGACATAACAGGGGGAGTAGTAGAAAAGAATTCCATCAGCTCCAAAACGTCTTCGCTTACTTTGATGATCACAACAGAAAGTGACGGTTCAGTATCTTTGGAAATTCCAAGAGATGTACTTGATGCAAGACAGAACGGAATGGAAGGAGATGATGCCGATTTTATCGTACTAGTCGATGGTGAAGAAGCAGACTTTGAGGAGATAGACACAACTTCAGACGCCAGAACATTAGACATAACCTTCCCAGAAGGCGCTACACAAATCGAAGTCATAGGTACTTGGGCAGTTCCAGAGTTTGGCACTACAGCAGCAATAATTCTCGCAGTGGCAATTGTATCAATAATTGCAGTTTCTGCAAGAACACGACTTAGCATCTTACCAA
>CAZCWI010000056.1:0-10791 GCA_964502325.1 uncultured Candidatus Nitrosotenuis sp.
CGGTGCCTTTTCTTCCCCAAGTCTTGATTACGTTCTTGTTTGACGCAACAGTATATGGAATGGTTGGCGGCATGTGGGATTTGTACTCCACATCGATCGGTCCTGGTTTTGCGCCATCAAATGCCTCGCCTACAGATACTACGCCGGCCACTTCTTGCGGCTCTTCGGCTTTTGGTTTTGGTTTTGCATCAGGTACGATCTTTGCAAGCGGTGTGATTTCCTCTAGTCTTTGCAGCGCCGCGTCGGGGTCTAGTTTGTCAGATTTGATAAAATATTCTACCATCTTGTCTGCAAGAATTGTGTTTCTTAGAATTGTGTCAATTATCATCTTTGCGTAATAGTCTGCCTTTTTGCGGTAGTCCTTTACCCACTGTGGATCACCGAATTTTTCAATTGGAAATACTTGGTATATCATATCTACCACTTCGCCGGTAACAATTTCCACCGTGACGTTTAGGTTGACTTTTTGGTATCCCTTTGCATCTGGATCTGGCATGTTTTCCTCAGTCCAGTTGTATGTGACAAAGATTCTGTCTGCAAATGTATCCATGGCAAATGTCTTTTTGAGACCGTCCATGATCGACTTCATTTCGGCAGGATCCTCCAATTTGATCGGTAAACGATACAGTCCGAGCTTGTAACCGTGTAACGGATAGACGCCCCTCTTTGCAGTCGGGGACTCCATTGTGTAAATTCGATCTTTTAGTAAAAGCGACATTGATACTACTGCTTCAAATTCGTTTAAAAATCTTATCTATTCCGGTATGTAATCTAAGAGACCTAAACCTAGATGTCATTCCAAGGTCAACATCTGACACAGCGGATCGGTTTAATCCCAAAATCAACCATGTGTGTCCCCATTGCCTGTCAAATCAGTGCGGCAAAACTTTGAACCAAACTCGGAGCCAGTAAGCCTCAGAGTCGATGTGTCAAAGTTGGTCACGGACTGGAGCGATGCGTGCATCGTCCAGGCCTCATAGATACACAGAACCTCTATTCGGAATCGTCAGGACATGTTAGTTCGCGCATTTCGGTGTATTTCTTTTCCATTTTCTCTGCAGGCACGAGTACTCTTTGCAGATCATAGTCCTTTTTTGGGAAATACCATCTTATCGGCACCCAGTGGCCGATTCCATCCATGTCGTGGATCATTCCCTTGTCGGCAGAAACTTGGAGGTTTTCGTCAAGGGACTGCTCACGAACGGTAAGGCCCCTTTTTGTCCTATCCTCCATGATAAACTCATCAGGAGTTTCCTTGATGATGTAAAATGCACCTTTTTTTAGAATTGGGAGATCTTGACTCAATTTATTTTTCTACTGGGTTTCCAATCATGTTACCCCATTCTGTCCAAGAACCATCATAGTTTCGAACCTGCGGATATCCAAGCAAGTACTTGAGGACAAACCATGAATGCGACGACCTTTCGCCAATTCTGCAATAACAGATCACGTCCTTGTCTGGCGTGACGCCTTTTGGCACATAGTTTTGTTTTAGCTCGTCAACTGTCTTGAATGTGCCATCTGCGTCATTTATCGCAGTGGCCCAAGGAATGTTATTTGCTCCAGGTATGTGTCCGCCCCTTTGCGCGTGCTCCATTGGGTATTCCGGCGGTGCGGTTATTTCGCCTGTGAATTCTTTTGGGGATCTCACGTCAACTAGCACGGTGTCATTTTTCTCTAGTGCGCGTCTGACATCAAAGAGATATGCCCTGAGCCCCTCGTCTGGCGGCTGGGAAACATATGTGGTTGGAGACACTTGCGGCTCATCAGTGGTGTATGCCCTTTTTTCCATTTCCCACTTTTTCCTTCCACCGTTCATTATCTTGACATTTTTGTGACCGTAGTACTTGAAGACCCAAAACACAAACGCTGCAAACCAATTGTTAAAGTCGCCATAAAGAATTACTTCGGTATCAGACTTGATTCCGTTTCTTGACATCAGTGCTTCAAATTGCTTTTTGTCGACAATGTCTCGAGTTACTGGATCGTTGATGTCCCGCTTCCACCAAATCAGGGTAGCCCCGCTTATGTGGCCTTTTCTGTATCCGTTCTCAGGATCATAATCGACCTCAACGAGCTTCAAATTGTCGTTTGGCGGACGCTTTGATACAAACTCGGTATCAACCAACACTTCAGGATAAGCATAATTCATTGCAATTTACGGAAAATCCCATCTAATACTTAATTGTTTTTCCGCATGACCGAAAAACCATGATTTTTAAATAAATTGTCATATTGGTAGTTGCTTGAAATTAAATCGTGTCGCAATAGTTAGCAAGTTTGGTTCTGAAGAGTCAGAAAACGTTGCAAAAAAAGTAGCAAAGAAATTTCTTGCAAACAGGGCAGAGGTATTTACCATTGCCCCAGTCTTTGTCGAGGGCGCAAAGAAGATAGACACCGTTGATGAGATTAGCGATAAAAAACTGGATCTAGTCGTTACCCTCGGTGGCGACGGGACGACTTTACGTACATTTAGGAGCTTGACTAGCGAGATTCCGCTTTTGACAATTAACGTAGGTGGCAACAGGGGAATACTATCTGAGATAACACTTGACAAAATTGATGCTGCCATAAACGACATCCGTTCAAACAAGATCTGGCTTGACAAGAGAACCCGAGTCGTGGCGTCAGTTGGAGGACAGGAATATCCTCCGGCATTAAATGAGATATACATCAACAGGCAAAACCTTACCAAGACAGCAGAATTTGAGATCAAGTTTCAAAACGACGTCGTAAAACAAAAAATGGACGGTGTGATGATATCGACTCCGAGCGGTTCTACGGGCCATTCCTTTTCTCTTGGCGGCCCAATTTTGCACGAAAGCCTAGATGTGCTGATAATAACGCCAGTTGCACCCGTGCGACGATTGCCGTCAATTGTTGTACCAGATGAAAAAATACAAGTGATCTGCTCCCATGACTGCAACATCGTAATGGATGCGCAGGTGATCAAGGCCTGCGACTTTGAAGAGCCAATAGTTATCAAAAAACACAAAATTCAGGCAGTCTTTGTTAGACTCAAAAGGCAGGGTCTCAGACAGATGAGCAAGCTTGGCTTTTAGCATTTATGATGCAAGTGCATTCTATGCAGGAATTCCCTTTGCTGTACCCGATGAGGGATACACCACATCACTTGTGTTTGACGAGATAAAACACATCAAGAAAAACCACGGTGCGCTAGATACACTGCTTGAGACAAACAGGCTAAGAATTTTGGATCCAGAGCAGCAAAACGTCAATGTCATAACAGAGGCAGCAAAAAAGACGGGTGATTTTCAGAAATTGTCTGCGCCAGATATTTCCGCAGTAGCCTTGTGTTACCAGCTTGGTGGCAATCTGGTCACAGATGATTTTTCAGTCTCAAATGTTGCAAGAAATCTGAATCTTCACGTTCAGCCCATAATGACAAAGGGCATAAAGGATGTCGGGAGCTGGGTCTATTACTGCCCCGCATGTGCAAAAGAATTCTCAAAGATCACCGAATGCCCCATATGCGGAAGCAAGCTAAACAGAAAACTACTCAAGGGGAAGTCTTTTTGAGTACCAATCAATGAACGAGCCATCATAGAGTCGGACGTTCTCATAGCCTGCAATTTTTAGCTGATAAAAAAGACTTGATGCCCTGTGGCCGTGCATGCAGTAGCACACTATTTCTTTATCTTTTGGAATTTTTTCCGCATACAAGATTTCCAGCGATTCTCTGGCATCAAAAACAAATCCGTTTTGCCCAAGGCCGTCTGTAAATGGAGAGAGGATTGCGCCTGGAATGTGCCCTCCAAAAAACTCCTGCGGTGAGCGCGCATCAAGTATTGTGATTTTGCCAAGGCTGTTTTTTAGATCGTCAGATTCTATTCTTATTTCCGGCCTTGGCTTTGGCACAAACTTTGTAACAGGTAATTTTTTTTGCGCCCTCGTCATCGGGAGTCCGAGGCTTTGCCACGTAGCGATTCCAATATCAAGTATTTTGGTGTCATGATGCCCAAGGTAGTCAAGTGTCCACGCAATTCTTGCAACGGACGGATCCATCGATTCCCCTGCAACTACAACTGTCTTTGTTTCATCAATTCCAATTGAGCCAAACAGATCTGCGCAAAACTCAGGATCCGGTACAAGGTGCGCACCGTGCTGACTTATTTTTATTATCTGCTCAACAGTAAGCGAAATGGAATTTTGTATGTGGCCGTACATGTATGCGACTTTTGGCCGAGTGTCCAAGATTACCAAGCTAGGATCATCAAGACGTTCTTTGAGCCACAGATGAGAAGATAGCACGATTTTTTCTTGATAAAAAGATATTTTATCCTATGTCTAGTCGAGTGTTTTTTGGTTTTCTTCCTTTCTGAACTTGCTTTCTTTTTCTAGCATTTGTTTTATTTTTTTGGCCCTTGCCTCCCCCAGCCCGTCTATTTTGGATAGTTCGGAAAGGGACGCATTTAGCGTGCGTGTTGGCGAGCCAAACTTTTGGAGCATCCGTACTGCCAGTTTTTCTCCAATTCCAGGAAGGCTGCACAGGACAGATAGCTGTTGTTTTTGCACGTCGTCTGACTTTCTTATCTTCTTTAGGAACGGTCCCTTTGTGATTTCTTTTCTTGAGCACATCGATACTAGGAGTTTTGCAGTATGCGATGCGCTTGAAGTCGGTATTATCGGTATCTTAAAGTCAATTGCAATTGTTGATAGTGCGCCATAAAATACGAAGGGATTTTCAACCAAGGTGTCGATTTCATCGACGTTTCCCTCTACCAGTATTATTGGGTGCGCAAAGTTTTCTTTCAGTCGGTCACACTGGTCAAAGAGTCGGCCATCAAAAATAGACGATATTAGATCAGAGACGCTTTTTCTTTCCACTATGGTTTCAGGCGCCACGATATAGTCGCCAATTGGGAGCGTCTTTACCTCAAGGTTGATTCCAATTGCCTTTAGTAAATCAGGAATGCCGCTTTTTCTTTCCCTCTCATCTACCACGATTCGAAGATTTTCAATCTTCATCAAAACAGTTGCTGTAAAATGGTTAATATCTTCTTAGGACGGAGGCTTTTGTCCGCTGTGCATCATTTCATTAATTTTTGTTTCCTGCTCTTTGATGCTTTCTTTGATTCTTGCTTCTTGTTTTGCAAGTACTGTGACTCTGGTTGTCCCAAGCTCTTTTCTTTCTTCCAGTTCTGCAATGAGTGCAGCCTTTGTAGATTTTATCAAAAGCGAACCTGCGTGCTTGTACACAGGATCAGTGTCTGCGACTTTTTTTAGTTCTTCTAGTGCCCTGTCAGACTCTATTTGCTCCATTTCCAGCTGCTGTTTTTGCGCCATGATTGATTGCAGGTTTTGCTGAGCTTGTTGCAGTTTCATGATTTGTTCTTGCAACCAAGGAGGCATTTGCTGGCCAGAAGACATGATTAACAGGCTGTTTGAATTTCTTATAACTTTATGGATTCGACAGAGTCATAGCTTGCCTGTATGAGACGTAACGTAGAATTCAGATTTGCCCTCATGTGAGGCAGCTCGTCAGTTTGAATGGATATGCAAAGTGTGTTTTTTTTCAGAGACACAGATGTCTTTGTCGGGTTTTCAGGATAAAATTTGTTGTCTATGCTAATTGAGTCAAAAATTGCTTTTGTCTTGTCTTTTGCAGAAACCTCGATTGTTGCACTAAAGTGCGACATCGTAAGCGGTGCCAGCTACCTTGTAGCCGCATTTTTTGCATGCCCATATTCCCACTGCCTCCCTTCCGAATTTCAGAGAGCCGCATTCTGGACACTTTCTTTTTGTCTTAAGAAGGCTGTGAACTTGTGAGAACTTTTTCCTGTGCTTAAGACCGTACTTTTGTCCAAGACCTTTTAGTGATCCGCCTTGTTTTAACATGCATTTCCACCTGGTACTTGTTTGAGAATCTCCCTTATTTTTGCTCCGGTCGCAATCGAGAGTTCTGAGCACTTTACTAGTTGTTCAAAAGTAAAACCGTCGTCACCGCCCTTTTGTACGGCGCAAATGTTGCCCTCGCTGTTTGTCGTTATGGTTATTCTTCCATCCATGCATTTCCATTCGTCAGCATTTGGATCGACTATTATTGTATCGGCAATTTTGCCCATGGTTACTGAGACAGGAAGTGTCGTGATTGGTGGCGAGGTTGCCGAATCTGGCACTAGTGACGGGGCATCGTTTTTGATTTCCCATTTTGGCACCTTGCATGACAGTATGCTTGCTACTGAGGCATAGGAACATGCGTCAAAGAGGTTTCCATCATAATCGGTAACAGTATTGTCAACAAATATTCCAATTACGGACTTGTCCTTTATCAAAACTAGTTTAGTAAGATCAATCATGTGGCTTTCCCTTATTCCTCTGTCCACTACTCTTGCAAGTTCGATTACTTCCTCATTTGGAGGGCCGGTTTCTACGTTAGGATCTGCAAGTGGTAAGATTTCTGCAGTGCATATGAAAATTCCCCTGTCGCCAAGATCTGGAAACGGCTTGTCTGGTTGAATCTTCACTCCGCATACGACTTCGGTGTCTCCCAATCTCACTCGCGCCGAGCCTTCTGCCTTTGGAATAACTCCAGTATCAATAGTCAATGGTCTTGGTTCGTCAAACGCTCTTCCGTCAACTCTTTGACCATCTTTTAGCAAGGCAAGAATTTTTTTCTTCTTTAAATCATCTATGATTGGCGTATTCATTGTGGGATATCTCCGAAGAATTTGTCTTTTAGTGCCTTCTTTTGAATCTCATATACTATCTTGCATCCGTTTATTGCAGTCTCGATGCATTTTTTGTATTCAGCAGGTGTCAGGACTCCATCTAACTGGAGAAGCGTGACCTTTTCCAGGTTTGGCATGTATGCAACTGGCATGTCTGCCTGACCTTCCTGATCTTCTTCATTGTTGATATCTAAAACAATAGTGTCCGCTACTTTTCCTGCAGCACATGCTGAAACCATGTCTCGCATTGGAATGCCGGCATCTGCAAGGGCAACTGCCGCAGCGTCAAGTGCTGCACATCTAGAGCCGCCGTCTGCTTGAAGAACTTCGATATACACATCCACCACGGTTCTTGGGAAATTCTCAAGCATTACTGCAGGTTCTAATGCCTCTTTGATTACTTTGGAAATCTCAATTTCTCTTCTGGATGGTGCTGGGTTTTTTCTTTCGCTTACTGAAAACGGTTCCATGTGGTATCTGCACCTTAGGATTCCACGGTCGGTGTTTGCCAAGTGTTTTGGGTGAACATCGCGCGGGCCAAAGACACCTGCGAGTATTTTGTTTTCTCCAAATTCGATATATGCAGAGCCGTTTGCGTTTTTGAGAACGCCAGCTTTAATCATGATATTGCGAGGCTCGTCGATCTTTCTTCCGTCGCAACGAATCCCTTTGTCATCTAGTAATACTATATCTGTTTTTTTTACACCCATTATTATTCACTATTTGATCCTAACATTTCTTGTATTTTTTCAGTCAGATTTGGAACATGTGCCTGCTCTTCAATCATTCGTATGGCATCAAGTGCCTTTAATAATCCCTCTGGCTCCTCGCATGAAACCACGATGTAGCCGTTTTGTCCAATTGTAATTAGCGCCTTTGTGGCACTCTCGATTGTTTGAATCATAGAGCCGCGCTTTCCAATAAGCCTTGGAACTTTGCTTGGCGAAATCTTGACCAGTTCGCCTTCCTCTATCTTCCCAAGGTCCCTATCACCGATGGTGATTAGCGGGTCGCGTGATCTGTCAAAGTTTGCAATTCTTGCAGCAACCAAGTCTCCTTTTTTGAGACGCGATGTCAGCTCGTCAACTTTTGGGTTAAAATCCCTGCCAAAAACATCTTGGGCAGGCAGTATACCTGGATAACATGAACGCATATCAAGTTCCCACGAAAGCGAAGTGTGGGATTTTACTATGCCAATTATGAAATCATCAATTCTTGGAAGATACATTCCAGTCAGTGGGATTACCCTAACGCCGCTATCATAAATTTCAGAAATGCCGACAGTTGTCGCAATAATTTTGTCGCCTACGAGATTAACATTTTCTTCTGCCCTGTACGGACCAGTAGTTATTACGTCCCCAGGAATTACATATTTTCTTTTAATATCATCCATTACTTTACCATCTCCACAGTTGCCGCACCCTTGGTTATTGAGCCAAGTCTGTCTATCACGTTTGCCCTTGCCCCCGCAGGTATTTCTAGTATTGCTTTAAGAGATCCATTATTTTGCCATTCTTCTTTTTTTATTGTTCCATTTGACTTTAGTACGGAATAAGATTGGGCCGCATATTGGGCTGGAACCGTAATTTCAAGCAGCATGTTTTCGGACTTGAGTGGAATTATGGTGCGGAGCTTTTCGACTATGTCCTTTGCTTGCTCCTCTGAGTTTTTGAATGGGTCAATTGAAACTCTTGTTTGCTCCAATGCCTGCTCTATTCTCATCGGAGGATGAGGCAGATGAGATCTTGGATCAACGTATGTTTTTGCAATAAAGTTGATGATTTGTTTTCTTTTTTCAGCGACCATTTTTCGCCTCTGATCAGTAGTTAGATTGAGTTCTCCTTTTTTGACGATTTGTTCTATTATCGCATTTGTGTCTTGGGTCCCAAAGGCCTTTAGCAGTTTTTCTGTGGACGCCCTCGTTCCCTTGCCAGAGTCAGTGTACACTTCATCAGACACCAGGATTGTCGAAACGTCCTTGATTTTACCCAACTTGTACTCAAGGGCAGGATCGGGCTTTACTAAAATCTCGAATTTTTCCCCGGCTACGGAATGTCTGATTACAGTTACATCAGTCATGTCTTAGTAACCAAATATCGGTATTTATCTCCTGTCAAAAACACGCTAGATTTTTATGTGGACCAGCGAGTTTTTTTTTAAGATTTGACTTCTTTAGAGATTATTTCGCAAGATAAGCAGCGTATGTCAGTTAAGATCAAAGGCGCGCCCCTACAGTACGCAAATGCTCTAAGACGAATCTGTCTTAACGGGGTTCCAGTTTTTGCAATAGACACAGTTGACGTTATCGACAATTCATCTGTAATGTCAGACGAAGGCGTTGCCCACAGATTAGGCCTCATTCCACTAAAAACAGACTTGAAGAGATTTGCAGAGCCATCCAAGTGTTCATGCCAAAGCAAGTCTGGCTGTTCAAACTGCCGCGTAATGCTGGTAATAGATTCCGGGGAAACGGATGCAACTAGAACAATTTATTCTTCAGAACTTAGCTCCGAGGACGACACTGTAAAGGCAGTATCTGACAAGATTCCAATTGTACAATTAGCTCCAGGTCAAAAGCTCAAAGTCGAAGCATATGCAAGACTTGGACGCGGATCAGACCACGCCAAATGGAATTCTGCAAACGTATCAGTTCTAACCCATACTGACAAACCAGACGAATACGTCCTCACACTGGAAACTACCGGCGCTCTAAGTCCGGAGCAAATCCTCTTGGCAGGAGTTGACGAGCTTGAGGGAAGACTTCAAGAGTTCAAACAAGTAATATCCGAACTCAAAGCGTGATCATACATATTATATTTGGGCTACAAAAGGCCATTCTATGACCAATCAAGTTATGGTGAAGATGGTAAAAGAGCTAAAGCAGGCTTCAATTAAGAACGAGGCACCCATATGGTCAAAAATCGCAGAGATGGCACTAAAACCGACTTCGGCAAAAAAAATAGTCAACCTGACCAAGGTAGACAGCGTTACCAAAGACAGTGATGTCATCATGGTCCCAGGCAAACTGCTTGGAACCGGAAGCATTTCTCACAAAATAACAGTTTGTTCATTTTCCATTTCTACGTCGGCTGCAAAAAAGATTCTAGAGGCAGGCGGAAAAATTATCAGTCATTCTGAAATGATATCCAAGTTTCCTTCAGGAAAGGGAGTGAGAATAATTGGATAAAGTCCAAAACATAGTAATTGACGGAACGGACCAAGTCGCAGGCAGACTGAGCTCAAACGTGGCAAAGATGCTATTGCAGGGAAACAGGGTTACGGTTGTAAATTGTGAAAAAGTAATGCTTAGCGGAAACAGAAGCAACATCATCAACGAGTACAGGGACTTTTTGGAGATTGCAAGCATATTGCATCCAGAACACGGCCCATACCACCCAAGAAGACCAGACACCATAATTGCAAGAATGATACGCGGAATGCTCCCAAGGAAAAAGCCGTCAGGAGATGCAGCGCTAAAACGCCTTCGAACATACATGGGAGTGCCAAAAGAATTAAAATCATCAAAAAAGATAGTCTTGGAAAATGCAAAAATCACAAGACCTTCTGCCAATTATACCACAATGTCTGACTTGTCAAAGACAGTAGGATGGACACCAACATGATTCCAAAGACAGAGATTTACTTTGCAACAAGAAAGACATCAAGGGCACATGTCTACATCACAAAAGGTACTGGCCGAGTTAGAATAAACAACACTCCTGCAGAAATGATTCAGCAGGAAACTGCAAGAGAGGTAATTCTGAGTCCACTTGAGCTTGCAGGCGAATTAAGAAACAAAGTAGACATTTCAGTTCGCGTCAAGGGCGGCGGATTTATGGGTCAAGCATATGCGGCAGCAACTGCAATTTCAAGAGCATTGACAGGCTGGACAAAATCCAAAAAGGATCCAAAAGAGCACCCATTTGCAAAGCCAGTCAGAAGCGAGTTGCGCAAGAAAATCAACGAGTTTGATAAACACCTTCTAAGCGGAGATGCCAGACAAAAAGAGCCAAAGAAATTTGGCGGTCCTGGAGCTAGAAGAAGAAAGCAAAAATCATACAGGTAGATTGAAAGCAATAATTCTAGCAGGCGGCAAAGG
>CAZCWI010000057.1:0-10495 GCA_964502325.1 uncultured Candidatus Nitrosotenuis sp.
TATTCCTTTGACCTGTACATGTCACAAAACGAACACTCGTTAAACGAGCATCCAAGTGTCACCTGAAATATGAGCGAGTCTGCCTCAGATGGCGGCCTGTACAGCGGATAAGAATAGTTTAGCATCATTTTGTACGTTGTTCTTTGGTCAATTTGCTATATTATTTTTGCACTCGCAACATCTTTTTCTAGTCACACAAAACTTGATTCATAATGGCAAACGACCCCTACGCAAAACGGCTTTTATGGTTCGTATTTGCAGGCTCAAGGGGCGGCCTGAACCGATTAAAGCTCGTCTCCATACTGAGAAACACGCCTCTTAATGCCAATCAGCTTGCAAAGGAAATGAGCCTTGACTACAAGGCAATCCAGCATCATATACGAGTCCTTGAGAAAAATAACATCGTAACCAAGGTTGGAGAAAAGTACAATGTCACCTACTTTGTCTCAAACTTCCTTGAGGCTAACATGGAATCATTTAACGAGATCATTTCCAAACTGGAAAAAAGTAAATAGTCCAAGACTTGGGTAGATTGCTATGGTCAAACTAAGTGAACTGAGGGCCTGCAAACAATGCCACATGGTGTATTTCAAAACTTCGTCAGAAAGATGTGCACACTGTAATGCGTCTGCACATCAAGAAGAAGTAAAATTCGATTAGAACTTCATATTGGCGGATCTGATCTTTGTTTTTGCGCAGATCTATATTTTCATAATTTCTAAAATGCATCCAGCATTAGATATATTATCTAGTAAAATCTTGGTTATGGGATATGGACTATCACCATTTTCATGGAAAAAATATTCCACATATAGAAATAAACCCGGATATGAAAATCGATGATCTTGTAGAACTTTATGCAAGCTCAGGTTACAATGCAAGGCAGCTTGGAGAAGCTGCAAAACTGTTCCGCAAGATGATCGAAGACGATGCAACAATCTGTCTTACAATTGCCGGTGCCATGACGCCAGTCGGATTTGGCGGTTTGTTCAAGGCTCTAATTGAGAAAGGATTTGTTGACTGGATAATATCTACCGGATCTAATTTGTATCACGAGGATCATTTTGCGTGGAATCTGCCTGTTAAACAAGGGCATTTTGAGGTCGATGACATGATTCTGTATCAAAAAGACATTGTCAGAATAAGGGACGTCTATATCAAAGGCGAGGAAACGCTGAAAAAACAAGACACGATCGTACAAAAAATGTTTGAAAATAATCTGTTTGAAAAACCGTTCACTACGGCCGAATTTGCAAACTGGATGGGGAAATATTCAAAAGAATACTCAAAAAGCCCAGAGAAGAGCTTCGTTGTCTCTGCATATGACTATGATGTGCCGCTTTACATTTCAACGCTGAAAGATTCTTCGCTTGCCCTTGATCTGGCTCCTCTCAGGCTTGCCAACAAGCCGTTTTCACTTGATTTTGTAAGGGAGATAATCGAGCAGGCGGCAATTTTATACAATTCAAAAAAGGCAGGAATTGTTGAAATAGGCGGCGGCGTTCCAAAAAACACCGCGCAGCAGACCGGTCCACTGTTAGACCAGATCTTAGGTCTTGGTCACGGAGGACAAAATTATATTATTCAGATAACCGATGCCAGACCTGACACTGGCGGTTTGTCTGGTGCCACACTGCAAGAAGGCAAAAGCTGGGGAAAAGTAAAGGACTCTCACGAAGACGTCATTGTGGTTTACGCAGATGCCACGATAGCGTTTCCAGTTTTGTGTCTGTATGCATTGAGTATGGAAAGCTCGCGAAAACCAAAACGACTATACAAAAAATTAGGGGAATATTATGAGGATCTATCTAAAACTTATTTTAACAAAAATAAATCCAAGTAACGCCTAATATTTTGGCGTGCGCGTAATTGCAAATCAAACGTTGATAAGGAAAATAGCCATGCAACCTGCAGACATGCTGGCTCTTTTTGAAGCGCAAACAAAATTTCAAGAAATTTATACTCCAAGCCAAATTAGAACAGAATGGAAGACCAGAGCAGACCGGTAAAGGACATCTCAATAAAACACGGAGATGACATTAAAAGCATCTTTGAGCAGCTATCCACATCAGGCGGCTTTGAATCAAGAAATCTTGCCGAAGGTCTTGAAATTCTCACTGAAATGGTAAATGATAAAGACTGTACAAAATTCCTCTCGTTTGTAGCGGCAATCACATCTACTGGCCTTCGAGGAATAATCGCTGACATGCTTAAGAACAAAATGTTTGATGTTGTCATTACTACGTGTGGCGCTTTAGATCATGATATTGCAAGATATTTTTCAAGTTATCTGGAAGGCTCGTTTACCTTAGACGATGCAAAACTCTTAGAAAAGAACATCCATCGACTTGGCAACGTGCTTGTTCCTATGGAAAGCTACGGGCCTGTAATAGAAGAAAAGATGCAAATGTTTTTGGAAGCAGCCTACAAATCTGGCAAAAAAGAAATGTCCACTGCCGATATTACAAGAATGATAGGTGAGAACCTAGGCGAGGGCTCGTTCTTGTATTGGGCGTACAAGAACAACATACCTGTGATAGTGCCTGGAATAGTAGATGGTGCCGTAGGCAGCCAGATCTGGCTATTTACCCAAAAACACAGCGACTTTAAACTCAACGTTGTAGCTGACAGCGAGATTTTGTCCTCGCTTGTTTTTAAAGCAAAAAAATCTGGCTCACTTATGCTAGGTGGCGGAATATCAAAGCATCACACTCTTTGGTGGAACCAATACAGGGACGGCCTTGATTATGCTGTCTATATTACCACTGCGCAGGAGTTTGACGGAAGCCTGAGCGGTGCCCTTGTCCGTGAGGCAATCTCATGGGGGAAGGTTACCCAAAACGCAAAACAAACCACGATACACGCAGAAATAACTACAATCCTGCCGTTTCTTTATTCTGCACTTCTTGCTAGAATAAAATAATAAAACTCGTTTTACTTGCAAAATCTGCCACATGTATGATCATTTTACAAAGGTGACTAGTTTGGAATTGAATCGACCTAAGGAAAATTAGAACGAATCACTTTACGAGCAGAACGTCTTTTTTTGAATTAGACACGACGCCGTTTGAGACACTGCCAAGCAACTTGGAACCCCAGTCTGCCCTACCAAGAATGATAAGATCAAAATCTTTTTCATGCTCGAGCAATGTTTCTCTTGGCTGCCCCTTTGCAATGATCTGAGAAAACTCTATTCCATTTTCTTTGCATTTCTCTTTTGCAATTTCCAAATATTTCTCAGCGTTTTCTTTTTCATGTTTTCTCCAACGCTGTTCTAGTGCAACATACAGGTTTCTAGGATAAGGAGCAAGAACGTAAATGCCAGTAATCGAGGCACCAATGCCCTTTGCTATTGGAATTGCCACGTTCAAACATCTGTTTAAACTAGATTCGTTACCTACTGCAACAAGAATTTTCTTGATTACTTTCATGCTGAAAAGACGCGTCTTTTATCTAAATACGTTGCCCTTGTAAAATTTGTTAACGGTATAATACCTGAGGTATTTCATACATGATATTCGTACATTACGAATAATTTTAAAACAAAATAATTTTATCACAAAAGACCTGTGTTTTAGTAAAAATTAACTTCTTTGCTGTCTTTCTACTGAGAGCACGATGCCGTAATAATCCGAAAATGACACCTCGGTAATTTTCAAATTGTATTTTTCTTTTAGTTGTTCTAGAAATTCAAATTTCACCGTGTGCTCGTTGGTCTTAATTTTGACTTTATCTCCGTCTGTCAATCTCTCCCAGTCAGGCTTGTATTCGTTTATGAAATTAAAAATCTCGTCATAGCTTGCCAAATTATTATTTTCAATATCCACGGCTTCTTTCTCATATTGATTTGAATCTTAAACCTTTGTTATCGTCGTTTAATTTAGTAATAATGATGCATCTGTCGTTGTTCCAATCCTTCTTGCTCAAAGTGATTGTGCGCTTTTCCACCGTCATGGTGAGCATGAACAGTTCCATCAATATGGCAATGGGTGTTGTCAATTTCGTCTTTCATAAATATGTCATTTACATTTAGTATCATGTTAGTTACCGTAATTCCCGTTTTGACGATTTGTTGTTTTACCACTAATGACTCAATAACATCATCTGGAAATATTTCTGAAACTCTTCTTTTTTCAGAATCTATGCCGTACCATCTGAGAATCCCCTTGGGGCAATTTGCGTATTTTGCCCTCAACTGGGTCAACGTATCTATTGGATCCATGCCTACGTTTCTTGCAAGTGTCATTGGGATCTCTTCCATCGCATCTGCAAATTTTTCAACTACGATCTGTTCTCGTCCCTCTACCGTTGCGCTTAGCTCTCTGATTTTATTTGCAATGATTGCCTCAGTAGAGCCTCCGCCGCGAACAATGAACGCGTTCTCGATAAAGTTTCGCAGAACATAAATTGCATTTAGAGTATCCCTGTGAAACTCATCTAGGTAACGCTTGGAATTGCATCTCAGTAAAATGGTCACTGATTTTGGATTACTGCATCCTTCTATGAACACCATTTTGTCGCCTCCGACATTTTTTTCATACACTTTTTTTGCAAACCCTAACTCGTCCTTGGAAATATCCTCTAAACTCTTGCACGTTTTAGCCCCTGTGGATTTCTCAAGCCATGAAAGATCATTCATCTTTACTCTCCGCATTGAAATTATTCCTTCTTTTGAGAGGTATTCCTGCGCGATGGAATTGATTCCTTTTCTGGATACTACGACATTAGCTCCAGAGTTAACGATTTTTTTTACTTTTGCCCGTATGTCTACCGTCTCCTGATTCAGAAATAGCGCCATCTGCTCAGGAGAATTTATTTCGATTTGCTCGTCTGTCTTGGTGCGCATCATTTCAAGAGGCTCGTTTAATAGAAGAATTTTTGCATTTTCGATACTTCGCGGCATGGCGGCGTTATCAATCGTTTTGTCGATTACTGTCCCCCTTACCAATTGAATATTATTTGCATTTCCAGCTTTTTCTTCAATTTTTATGTCGTCTACGTCTATTTCCTTTTTCTGGAAGTTGGTGACGCTACAAACTGCGTCTACAATCAGATTGGCAATGGACACATTTTCAGATACCAAACTAGTCATTGCCTTTCCAGCCAAGCACGAAGTGGCAAGGCGATGCATGATCTTCTTATCCGTAACGCTTTTCTCCTTCTTAATTTTGTCTAGTATGTCTAACGCAAATTCTAAACTTTTTTCGTATCCTTTGATAATAGTTGTCGGCGATATCCCCATTTTCAATAATTCTTGCGACTTGGTTAGTAACATTCCAATTAAAATGGCTGTGGTAATAGTCCCGTCACCAACGTGGGTATCTACCGTATTGACTCCCTCGATGATGGCTTTTGCAACAGGATGCTTAACATCAACTTTTCTCAAAAATGCGCCGCCGTGTTTTGTGATGGTGTCTTCCCCAAGAATGTCGATGAAAACTTTTTCCATTCCGCGGGGACCAAGAGACGTCTTGATCACATTTGTGATCATTCCACCCACAACTAAATTTAATTTTCTGGACTCTTCTATTCCAACTCGTGCTACGTCATCACTGAGTAGCTCAGGATACTTCATCCAATTGAGGTATTTCTTAAAATATTAAAGTATATCTGCCAAAAAATTTAATTGTTGAAAATTACAAAACAAATAACGCTTGCATTGATTTACAAATCAGAAAACATTTTTCCAAAAAACTAAATTTTAGAAATCCTAATCTGATGATTGTTTTGTGTAATGTGCGTTAACTAGGATCAAATGTTTGATTCAATTCATCGCAATCCTAAATTGCGTGATCTATGAGAATGGCATCTGATTAATCAATGACAGGTTCTTTCCATACCTGATTAGTTGAAGAGATACAAGTGCAAAAAATGCCATCAGGTGTTTTTCATAGCTGTGCTGTTTTTTTAAAAATTATTTTGATTTTTTCTTGCTAAATTGTATTGTGCACATCGGTTTTCTTCATCAAACGTATAATACGTAATTTTTCGATAATTATTATATTTTTTTCATATAATACTGCATTCTTTGTATTATTTTACAATTATAAAACGTATAATACTTAATTTTTTTAATATTTATATAATTTTTAATTTAACGCAAGTCATGGTGGAGATAACTGGTTATGGCGTAGCCGTAATTGCTTTTCTTGCCGCATCATTAGTGGTTGGAACTCTAACATACAAGCTTGTACAAAAAAGTGGTAGACGACTAATCGTTGCAGGAAAGAGCCTGCCTTTGTTTATGGTTGGAACGATGCTTGTCGCTCAATCAGTTGACGGCAATTCATCGCTTGGAGCTATTGCACTAATCTACCAATATGGTTTCTGGGCAGGAGCTGTCATACCGATTGGACTGGGTGTTTGCCTAATTATGACCGGCGCGTTTTATGGAAAAAAACTAAACAAAATGTCCATGTTTACTTTGCCTGATTATTATTTCAGAAGATATGGAAATGCGTCGGAAGGAATTTCTGGCGTCCTGATGATAATAAGCTTCGTTGTGCTGGTTGCAGGTAATTTTGCCGCAAGCGGTTTCATCTTGCAGACTGTTTTGGGAATACCGTTCCTGTTTGGAATTATTATTGCCGCACTGGTGGTCTTGACGTATACTGTTGCAGGAGGATTATTTGCTTCTGCATATACTGACATTTTCCAGATATATCTTGCAATTGGATCATTCTGGGCAGCTTTCATTTTCTTTGCAGGAGGATTTTCTGGTGTTCCGTTTGATACCATTTTGGCCAGCGCTCCGCCCGGATATCTTGATCTTTCCGGACTGTTTGATACTGCAAACGGCGCTCTGATTAATTGGGCTGGAATATTGGCATTGGGATTAGGCGATATAGTTGCACTGGACTTTATGGAAAGAGTATTTGCGGCAAAAGACCCAAAGACCGTACGTCGAGGCGCATTCATGGGCGCAGGACTCACATTGTTTACCGTGATACCAGTTGGCATGTTGGGGATTGTAGCGTTTCACTTTCTACCGGGACTCACAGATCCGTATATTGCACTACCTGAGCTGGCTCTCAATCATATGCCGTTTGCAATAGGGGCGTCCATCCTGATGGGGGTTCTTGGGGCTTCGATGTCTACTGCAAACGGAGGCTTGCTTGCAATATCTAGCGTGATTTCAAGAAACATACTTCAAAGAGTTATCCGACGAAGACTGCTAGGCAAAGAATCCTGGAGTGATTCCAAATTGCTCACGATAACTCGGTTATGTGTTATTCCTGTTATGGTATCTGCACTCACTCTTGGCTACTTTATCCCTCAGCCTGGAATATACTTGATCCTTGCATTTGATATTGTATTTGCCGGAGCTCTTGCTCCATTGACACTGGGATTGTTCTGGAAAAAAGCCAACATGCCGGCAGCTGTAGTGTCGCTTATCGTTGGCACACTGCTTAGATTACTGATGTTCTTTGTCATCCCGCCAGAGTTGGCAGGTTTGGATACAATGATACCGCCGCCGATCTCCTTTGCACTCTTTATCATAGTTGCCCTTGCAACTCAGAAGAAATGGCCAGGTAAGGAAAGACACGATATCAACGACTATGTGCCTCCAGAAGAAGATCTAATAGCCGGTGAAGACTTGAAACATTTCCGCGCTAGCGTACAGTGATCCAAACTGTATAACTTGCATTGAATTATTAAAAAACTACGAAACCTAATACCTATTTACGTAGTCATTGAAACGTTAGGGTCTTAACTTGTTAAGGAATGATATTTTTTTACCCTTCTCTATTTTGGCTAGTATCTTATTTTTATAATGTAAAGATCTGGCGTCGCTTGGATCAATTTCGAGTGCTCTGCCGTAGTACTTCAAAGCCTCATCTAGTTTACCGCATTCAAAAAACAAGTAAGCTTTGTAACTTAGCGCATACACGTATTCTGGATCAATCTCAATAGCTTTATCGCAATAAATCAGCGCAGCCTCGTACTTTTTTTGATGAGCCAACACCCAAACCATTGTGGATAGTGCCTTTACGTGTCTGGGATTAATTTCCAAAGCCTTGTTGCAATATAAAACGGCCTCTTCGTATTTTTTTAAAAAGTGCAGGGCGACCCCCTTACTATATAAGGCGCGAACGTCGCTTGGATCAATTTCCAGCGCTCTCTCAAGGCATGCTATTGCTTCTTGATATTTTCCTATTCTGTTATACAAGAGACCTTTGTGGAGGTGAGGTTCAACATTGTTTGGTTCGATTTCTGATGCTTTGTCAAAAAAAGATGTGACGCCCTTTGGTGGTACACCAAGCAAATCAAGTACAACGCCCTTTGCGATTAAGGCGCGAACATTGTTTGGATTGTTTTCCAAAGCCTTAGTGTAGAAGGAAAGAGCCTCATTGTATTTGCCGCGCCTTTTTAGCTCATTACCCTCGTCATACAAATTTAATGAATTGTTGTAGTTCACGTCTGCTGATTTATTTATGCACGATATTGCCTCTTCATTTCTCCCAAGCTTGCCTAGTGCAAGCCCTTTGTTGTATAACGCGTCAGAATTATTTGATTCTGCCTCCAAAACTCTGTCAAAACACGATATTGCCTCTTCATTTCTCCCAAGCTTGCCTAGTGCAAGCCCTTTGTTGTATAACGCGTCAGAATTATTTGATTCTGCCTCCAAAACTCTGTCAAAACACGATATTGCCTCTTCAAAATTATTTTTTTTAGAAAAAGAAATCCCCCTACTAATCAGCTCGTCTAAATTTTTTGAAAATTTAACGTGCATAAATTACTAGCCATGTCAAGCTTATTGAAGATTTATTTTTTGTCTACTGTGATCAGATTATTTTTCAATCATCCATGCACATGGCGATCGCATTGGAAGTCTTATTAATTTGGCAATACTACGCTTTTCAATGGTAAGTAAGCAAAACATGATTGCAGTAATACTAATTTTATTAGGCGTCGGTCTGACTCAATTTAAACCTCAAGAACCCTTTACCGTGGGACTTGGGGTGGGAACAATTGTAATTGCATCCCTGTGGATAGTCCTGCTCATAATGCGTGACTTGAAAAAGAAGTGATTTAACTTTCTAATCCCTGAACATAGCCGTCATATCCCAAAACTTGTGCCTGTGATTCGTTTTAGAGCTAGATATGTCAAAAATGATGCACTGTAGTAGGTTGAGCATTTCTTTACATCGTTTTACTTTATGTCTGCATTTGATCTCAATTTGTCACAAACGTGTGGACTTGTCATGTTTTCTGATTGTGTTTGCTTATCTGCAAAATTTGATTCTTTTTACATCCGTGTCACTTCAAGACGCGATTTGAATTGCACTGACTGTTTTTTAGAATGGCAAAAATCTAAACAAAAATAATTTTATTCTGTTTCACTGTGAAAATTATATAAACTTCTATTCCAAGTATGTCGTGTGCCCGGCAAAGGTTATTCCACCATCGGACTAAAGCCAGATCTTTTAGCAAGACTGCAGAACATCACTAATACGTATTATCCTGGCATGTTTCTTCCCAGCACGCTAATAATTATGATGAATGAAGTTAAACGCGGATATTACAATGTCAATTTGCATAATATCAAATTAGACTCGTCTGGTCGTTACAGCTCTATTACCATTAGATTGGATGTGGATGATTGGTTAAAAGAAAATTATGCCGAATTGAAAGAAAAGTACGAACAAAAATATCACGTCAAGTGCTTTACTACGTTTACAAGTTATTTTCTGGCAAATCTGTTTGAATCAAAACTTGATACTCAAAATCACGTAATTAGGCTAAAAGAGTCTGATTTTGAATGGCTTCAAGAAGAGTATGTGAAATTTAAAGCCAACAGTAAACTGAAATACCCCGTACCAACGTTTGAAAAATTTGCCGACGTGTGCCTTAACGAACTGTTTGATAAAATCAAGGCTGCAAAGGAAATCCTGACGCTAACCAATTTTTCCAGTAATTTAGATTTTAAAAATACCAAAAAAAATTAAAGCGGAGTCTTTGTATCTAGTAATCTTGCGTTAGTGACTTGGCCATCTTTTTCCTGTATTTCAAGATCCACCGTGTATTTTAGCGCATTTAGCATGAAATTGACCTGAACATCCCATGCCTCTCTTGGTCCTTTTTCAGGAATTTGAAATGTTTCATTGACTCGAAAATCACTTACATTTCCATACAATGCAGAAATTACTCTTTTAGATTCTCTCTCGATATCTTCTTTCGAGCTGACCCTGGTCATGTCTTTGTTATGCACCTGACAAGTATAAAAATTTTGTAAAATTATTTCTAAAATAAATTGATTCATGTTTAACCTTTGTAATTTAATTAAAGAGAAATTTTTTGCGATAAATAAAATCACAAGTAAATTACACATACTTGTTTATGACTTCTCTACACATTTCAATCTCAATTTTATCAGATTGGCAAATAAAATACGTAGTTTACTTGGAATGTTTAATTATTCAGCTATGATAGCAAAACTGATACAAAATGGGAATGGAATTTTATGGTGACGATTACAATGGAGCTGATGTTG
>CAZCWI010000058.1:0-10147 GCA_964502325.1 uncultured Candidatus Nitrosotenuis sp.
CTGCAAGCCCTATGCGAATCCAAAACAGCCTATCAAGCAGTCTCTTTCGTCGTGATGATTCATCTTCCGTGTCGACTGGTTCAGTATCTGGGATACCTCCACTTGTAGGATCGCTTGGGTCTGGGACCTTCTTCTTTGGGTGTTTTGTCAATGAAATTTCTAGGTTGACTCCGATTATCCTTGTTTAAAATCTTTGGTCATAAAGTGCGTCTGTTACATCAGTAGGAGTATATTTTGGGTGTATGGGGATTACATGTGACACTAGCTGGAATCGAGTTACGCTACCTTGTAAATGAAATATCAAAAAAAGCAGATGGTTACTATGTAAGTAACATATACGGATTAAACCGCGAAAGCATACTTTTCAAGCTTCACCATCCCGAAAGGCCGGATCTGTTCTTGGTCCTCTCAACAATTGGCATGTGGCTAACTAACATCAAGATTGATCAAATTGAGGAAAACAAGATGGTAAAGCGACTGCGAGATGATCTTGCAAGATTAAAGATTACAAAGATAGAGCAGATTGAAGTTGAGAGAATAGCATATCTCACATTTAGCGGATTTGACAAGGAATTTATTTTGATTTGCGAGTTTTTTGGAGACGGAAACATCATACTTTGCAACAAACAGATGAAGATTCTGGCATTGCTGCATTCAATAGAGGTAAGACATAGGGAACTTCACGTAGGTGTAACATACACCCCACCGCCACTAAACGGATTGAATGTTTTTAAGATCAGCGAAAAAGATTTTCAAGAGATCAATTCTGTGTCAACACCGGTTATCAAGTGGGTGGGCAGGACACTTGGACTGCCCGCAAAATACGCAGAAGAGATCATAAGCATCGCAAAAATAGATCCAAACACTCCCGGTCGCGATCTTACAAATGAAAATATTGCGGCAATAATTGATGCGACAAATAACCTGGTTCACAAGGTTTCAAGCGGTGATCACCAACCGTTCATAGTAAAAACAGACAAGGGATTTGATGTTTATCCAATCAAGATAAGCGTCATACAAGGACAGGAACACACTGAAATTCCAACTTTCATGGAGGGACTGGACAAAGTATTTTCTGAAATGCTACTTGATGGCGGCAAGATTACTCAAAATAGCGAGCTAGACAAAAAAATCAGCGAATTACAAAGTAAAATTGACGAGCAAGACAAGGCAATACTGCTCGTCAAAGAAAGATCTGAGAGCATAACAAAAATTGCAAAGTCACTCTACGAGTTTCCATCTAGAGGAATAACATCGATTACCGATCCTTCCGCAATAGAAAAACTAAGGGAGCAAAACGCAGAACTCGTAAGAGAAAAAGGACTTGTTTTCATAAAAATCGGAGATGAAAAAGTGCAAATAAAATCAGACTCGTCAATTCCTGCAATCGCATCTACACTATTTGATGAGGCAAAACGCCAGGCTTCAGCAACAGATTCGATAGAATTTCTAAAAAGAAAAAACCTAAAGGAAATCCAGAGGCTCAGAACACAAATAGACATAGCAAAAGAATACGTCACATACACCCAAGTACAAAAGAAAAATTGGTACGAGCGATACAGATGGTTTTACACATCAGACGGACTGTTGGCAATAGGCGGGAGAGATTCTTCGTCAAACTCTGCAATAATCAGAAAGCACCTTGGGAAAAACGATAAGGTGTTTCACGCCGAAATTTTCGGCTCGCCGTTTTTCATACTAAAGGATACGCCTGAACCTATTCCATTTGACTCGCTAAACGAGGTTGCACATGCAACTGTTTGTTTTAGCAGGGCATGGAGAGAGGCAATGTATGGGATGAGCGCATATTGGATAAATCCAGATCAGGTAAAAAAAGCAGCACCAAGCGGACAGTTTCTAACAAGAGGCTCCTTTGTACTGGAAGGGCAGAAGAATTTTGTCAAAATTTCAACCTTGAAGCTGGCAGTTGGCATACTAAAGGAGGATAACTATCACATGATCACATGCGGCCCACTTGAGCCGATAAAGAAAAGATGCATTTGTTATGCAGTAATCGAGCCAGGCGGTGCAGAAATGGCCGACACTGCAAAAAAAATCAGATCCGATTTTGTCAGAGTGCAAGAAGCCATTGTGGCGCGGTTTACCATAGATGATTTTGTTCGCGTGCTTCCGGCAGGCACGAGTCACATAACAGAACTCGTTCAGAAAAAGGATGAGCAATAAGCAGAAATTTCTAGCTGATGCAATGCTTGGAAATGTTGCAAGAAAGCTTCGATTGCTAGGATTTGATTGCAAATATTTTGCTACTATCAACCATGATCAGTTATTATCAATCGCAAAAATGGAGAATCGCATTCTTGTTACAAAAGATCACAACATAACAAACATTTGCAAAAAACAAAACATTTCTGTAATAGATCTTTCCAATACAGATGAAATTGGTCAAATTGCTGAGATTTGCAAAAAAACAAACCTTACCAAGTGTAAAATTGACATGGACGACGCCAGATGCACCATATGCAATGGCACCATTCAGCCAGTAGAGAAAGAAAAAATCTCCAACCGCATTCCCGATAAAGTGGCGCAAAACATGCAGCAGTTCTGGATATGTGATTCTTGCAATCACATCTACTGGAAAGGAACTCATATTAGAAACCTTCAGAAATTTATTGATGAAGTCAATGAAAGACTATGAACTTACCGACGAGGATGGAACAATACTTGTACAAACTGCGCGAAAAATTGTTACAGAATACATCACAAAACATCACAAACTAGAGCTTGAGGAAAAAATAAAAGAAAAATTCTCTTTTGACGCCGGCATATTTGTCACGCTAAATGTTTCGTCGGAACTTCGCGGCTGTATTGGATTTCCCATGCCAAGAAAGCTAAACAAAGCGCTAGTTGATGCGGCAATTGCCGCAGCCACTGAGGATCCAAGATTTTCTCCTGTTACAGAGGGTGAGCTAGACAAAATAACATTTGAGGTGACGGTTCTTACACCACCCATCGAAATCAAGATTGATGATCCATCCAAACTAGCGTCATGCATCAAAGTGGGCAGAGATGGTCTGATAGTAAGGCAGGGTGCTTATTCTGGACTTTTACTTCCGCAGGTTCCAGTAGAATATGGCTGGACAGAAGAAGAGTTTCTTTCGCATACGTGTCAAAAGGCTGGCCTCCCAAGTAATTGTTGGAAGGACCGGGAAACCACAGTGTCCTCGTTTGAAGGTGTGATTTTCAAAGAAGGTACGCCAAATGGAAAGGTTATTCGCGAGAAACTATGAGTTTGTCTGATTCTGTATCAAGTGTGATTTCTTTTCCATCCTCAAATGTATCAAGTTCTGTCGCAATAACCATCGGTATGTTTGCAAGTGCGCATCCGGAAGCGACACTGAGATCTGCCTTTGCGCATATCATCGCAAGCGGCGCAGACTTGTTTGACTTGAGTGAGTAAATGGTATAGGCGCCGACACTACTTCCAACGCCGTATGGAAAAACAAGAATAGAGTCTTTTATTGATCTGCCAGCAAGATCATGCATGTTGTCATGAATAACGCCTGTTTTTTTGTCAACTGCGCCAAGGAAGTTTATCGGAATGTCAGTCTTCATAATTTTCCCAGATGCCCTTCCCTTGACTATGACTTTGAATGTCATTTTGTTTCATCTTGGATTATTTGCGATAATGACTTTAGGTTAACGTCTACACCGTTTGAGTTTTTCAAATAATATGCACCCTTTATGCTGTTTGTCGTAACAGAGTCAATTTCATTTTTGTCTACTAGCGGGGTAAGGCATGTGCAACAATCAGAGAGAATTTCGCATCCTGCGCGCTCAAGCTCGTTTGTGTATCCAATCTTTCTTGCCTGCTCCTGGACTACCCTTGGACAAAATACCATGCATCGCTTATCAAATGATCTGCCCTTTAGCATTGAGGAGAGATCCGCTATTTCTTCCAATCCAAGCTGCGGGCTGCCAAGTGTGATTATATCTCCATGATCAGACGTGCTGAGCTCATCATAGATGTTTTGCATTTCTTTTTTGTCAAAATCAATTTTTTCTGCATCTTCTTTTCCTTGGCCCAGAAAGAATTTGCCGCACCTGCCAGACGTTCCCATTCCGCCACAAAGCGATTTGCAGCTTCGCTTGTCCATATCCGATACTCCAGATATGGTAACTGAGGTATCGGCAACCTTCCCTGCAAAATATCCAAGCATGCCAAACGCAAGCTCGTTTGGCTCATCAATTTTCATTTTTATAGTAAGATTTGGCGAGTCGTTTATTCTAAGATCAGAATACGGGGTTTTTCCAGTAAGCGCACTCGCAAGGGCGCTAAATGCACTTTCCTTGTTTGTTTTCAGGCTGGCAATCGAGTTTGCATAGATCGCAGCGTTGCTTTCTGCAAACGAAACCTGCGTCCCTTTTTCCGGCAGATCAAATATTTCATACGGGATACATGAAAATGACGGTATGACGCCCATCTTTTCGTAGGACTGTTTGATGCTTTGTTGTTTTTCTATGAAGTTCTTGTCTAGATTATATTTTGAAACGCTATCAAAGTCAAATCCCATTGGGTTCAAAGTAGTCATTACCTTCACCTTGGCATCCTGGCTAAGCTTTGAGAGAAATTCCTCTCCTGCATCTCCAATTGTGTTATAGTTTACGCCAGACAGGTGTGCCCATTTTATTGGGACTAGTTTTTCTGCGTTTGTCGCCTCGCCTATTGCCACCAGTATCCTGTATGCAGTCTCCATGGTTTCACCATGCTCTCCTTTTAGTGCAGATTCCTCTTCTTTTGTCAGCTCCACGATTTGATATTAGGCCAAAGCGGTATAATACTTCTGTTTTTTTGCGTTTAGGTTATTATGGAATTGTGATTAAACGAAACATTATGGAGAAGATCCTAAGCGGCATGATGAAAACCATGAATTCTGTAAAGCCGCCACGAATGACTGCGCTAAGAGAATTGCATGATGCCGAAGAGGGAAACCCCTTCAGTATTCTTATTGGAACAATTCTTTCTGCAAGAACAAAAGACGAAAACACAGCAAAAGTCGTAAAAAAATTATTTGCCGAATACAAAACTCCAAAAGATCTCGCAGGCGCAAAAATAAGAAATGTTGAGAAAATCATAAGATCAATTGGATTCTACCATGTAAAGGCAAGACGTATAATTGATGTTGCAAAAATAATCGAGTCGCAGCATAAGGGAGTGGTTCCTGATAATTTGGATCAGCTTATCATGCTTCCAGGCGTCGGACGAAAGACGGCAAACTGCGTACTGGTATACGCTTTTGAAAAACCAGCCATTCCAGTTGACATTCATGTTCACAGAATATCAAACAGACTTGGACTTGTTGAAACAAAAACTCCTGAGGAGACGGAATTTGAACTAATGGACAAGATACCAAAAAAATACTGGTTAAGGGTAAACGATACGTTTGTCATGTACGGTCAGAACATCTGCAAGCCCATATCTCCAATGTGCGATGTTTGCAAAATCAAAAAAATCTGCAAATACTACAAGACTAGGAACGCTTCTTAATTAACAACAAAATGCCAACCAAAGCTGCGGCTGCCCCACTTACATAAAATGGAAAATAATGAAATGGGTTTTGTGATACATCACCTGACAAGATATCAAGTGTAAATTTGCCAGAGTTTATTGCGGGAGGATCTGTCGACCCCATCATACCGTACACAGAATATGCATTTACAGAGAATTCCTTAAGATCCAAGTTTGTCACAACTATTCGCTTTCCATTGCTGATAGAAACGCCTTGAGCATCGTTGTATGCTAGAATGATTTTTGTGTCACCAGACCATCCTTCCTTGTCTACATGTGCAACAATAAAGTATCCCTCATCTGGCTGTTGCAACCCTATCCAGAGTCTGCGGTCAGAAGGGCTATCCATGCCAACCTCAATGAATTTGTCAGGATTCGTATCATAGAATCGTACAACTGCACTTCCGGCAGGATTTGCATATAGTAATTTATTTTCAATTGTAATTTGCCAGCTACCGGAATGCGTGGTATCCAGTTTAGTTATTACCGCGTCTCGCGAAATTTTGTTGAATTCGTCGGGAGGAACATCTACCGTTTGAAGTACCAGTGATGGATTCGAAGATTCTGCATGTGCAGGCAGGAAAACCATTACAAAAACAGATAGTATCAAAATGTGTATTTTGTATTTCATGATACGGTAAACCTAATCCACAAAGGGTTTTTTGTGGTTCATGATTACTTGTACAACCTCCGGACGCATTATGAATTCGGATGGCGGCTTGCCTTCGTCAATTAATGCCCTAAGCTTGGTTCCGCTAATCTGCTCTCTGAATTCCTCTCCATGCGGGCATGCGCGTTCGTTTGTAAACGCGAGGCATTTTCTGCAATAGTAAAATGCCGGGAAAAAGATCGGTTCTATTGCTAGATCAGGATAGTCTGAGAATATTTCCTGTGCTGCAAATGGTGAATAGTATTTTCCAACACCTGCATGATCCCTTCCAATTATGATGTGTGTGCACCCATAGTTCTGCCTCATGATAGAATGGTGTATTGCCTCCTTTGGTCCTGCATACTGCATTTCTGTGTGAAGTGTTGCAAGTATGGAGCGGTTTTTTGGATAATAGTTCTCAATTAAGGTAGCGTATGATTCTATGATTACCTCGTCAACAAAGTCTCCAGATTTTTTCTTTCCTATTAGCGGATTTACAAAGACACCATCATGCGTTGTCAGTGATGTTTTTTGCAGCATCTCATGCGCAACATGCGGTGGGTTTCTTGTCTGAAACGCGACAATTGATTTCCAGTTAGCATCCTGAAATGCCTTTCTTGTTTGACTTGGGCTCATTCGGTATTTTCTGATTGGATCGTCTGCCGGTCGCTTTACATAATCGATTTTGCCCCCAACCAAAAACTCGTTCATCGAAAATGTTTTTGCCACACCTGGATGATTCACATCAGTAGTTCCATAAACTGCCTTTGCCGTTTTTTCCTTGTCAAACGTATAGGTTTCCTCCACATGTAAAATTGCAAACTCACCATGTTTTGCCTTTAATAGAACGTCACCAGTTTCTTTCATTTTCGTAGCAGTTTCCTTGTCAACATCTAGAACAATTGGGATTGTCCAAGGCAAACTGTTTGCAAGTCTTCCTTTGTTTATGACGGATTCAAAATCATCCCGTAAAAGAAATCCTTCCAAGGGACTAAAAATTCCATCAGCGATATTTTCTACGTCATTTGCAAGATCATCAGTTACGGAAAACGAGTACATGCCAGACGTATTTTTTTGCGTGATTCGGTTTACCAGTTTGCCCCCATGAGGCAGGACGGATCCAGTTTGGCTCATGTCGTTTTGCTATGGTCCATGTGAAGACCACACTCCTTGTGAGTATCATTTTCCCACCACCAACGTCCAGCCCTTAGATCTTCACCTGGCTTTATTGCCCGTGTACATGGCTCACAGCCTATACTGGTATACCCCATATCGAGAAGTTTGTTGTAGGGGAGTTCGTGTTCTTTTACGTAGTTTAGTGTTTGATCCCAAGTCCAATCAATTAATGGGTTTATTTTGAGTATTCCACCGTGCATTCTGTCTATTTCAATCATGGAGGCTTTTTGTCTGTTTTCGTTTTGATCGTGCCTTAGGCCAGTTATCCAGCCATCAAGCGTGCTTAGAATCTTGTTTAGTGGTTTGACCTTTCTTATTTCACAGCAGAGCTTTCTGTTTTCTACACTTTCATAAAACAGGTTAATTCCTTTTGTTCTTACCATTTGCTGAACTTCCTCCGTATCTGGAAACATTACCTCAAAATGGATGTTGTATTTTTTGCTGATTCTGTCCATTACGTCGTATGTCTCTTGGTTTAGTCTTCCCGTATCCAATGTAAAGAATCTCGCCTTGGGGTTCAGCTTGATCATCATATCTGTGATCACCGCGTCTTCTGCTCCAAAGCTCGATGCTTTTGCAACCTTGTCATGTAAATTATCAAAGGCCCATCTTAGGGCATCCTCTGGTGTCTTTAGATTAGAATTAATTTTGTCAATTTCCTCTTGAGTAAACGTTGTCAATACTAGTTTTGGCTTTAGTTTGTTTTATAATTATTACTAGGTGTTTTTGCACTCAAATCATTCAAAATTATAAACAGCCTGTTATAATTGAAAAAGATGAATGAGAATGCTGTCGTAGTTGTCTTTCCAACAGTTTTTGCCAAAAACAAAAAAACTCTCCTTGTCAACAACATCAAAAAAATTCTTAAAATCAACAATCAAAAAACAAGTCAGATTATACGAGATGATGATCTTGTTGTAATTTCTGCAAATGATCCCGTCTTTGCATCATCTGCAATCAATCTGCTTTTTGGTGTGGATAAGATAGCAATAGCAAGATGTGTTGAAAACAGATTTGATGCGATAGTTTCTGCCATAGCAAGAATTGGCTCAAGTCTCTTGCTACAAGGCGAGCAATTCTATGTCAAAGTAGAGGGGCATTCATCTGGGTATTTGCCAAAAGATGTGGAAGTTGCTGCAACTTCCGCACTGATTGAAAAGACCACTAAAATGGATTCAAAGCCCGGAAGCGAGGAAAAACACGATAAGATGATCTATTGTTTTTTAACAAAGAAAAATGCGTACATTTCCATTTTCATGGATGACGGTCACGGTGGAATACCATACAACTCGCAGGAAGACAAAATAGTATGTTGTGTTTATGATGAGATCTCAGCCATCTCTTGCATAGAATCAATCAAGCAAGGATTTGATGTAAAAATTATTGTGTGTTACGACGATTCCAATTTGCATGATCTGGTCAAGATGATAAACAGGATTCTTCCAAGAATGGTGCAAGCCCGTGTCACTTTAGATTTTTTCAAGATTCCAATCAGGCAGCAGAATGCAAAGTCAATCCAGACGATGATTAAAATCACAACCCAGATTCTTTGCGGCGTGGCAAAGCTTGAAAAAATCAAAAGAGTGTCTCTTCCACTTTCTCCTCTTGCGTTTCCAGTGTGGTTCATCGATGAAAATGTAAATGTTGTACTACAAAACAGATGCTTTCCATGGATTGCCCTATCAGGAATCGACGACTCTATAATCAGAACAGCAAAGGACATAGGCCTAGGCAAACATCTCCACAAAATTGAGAAATTTGGAAAAATCAAATTTGAAAAAACGGGATCAGATGTCAAAATTTCCGATATTGTTGCAAAATCCATGAAGACAAAAAAATCCATCACGGTAACGGTTGGGCCAAACAACATACATGATATTTTAGACTCCATAGACAAACATTGAAAATTTATTCAGGCCATTTTGAGTTGAATCTGTGAAAAAGGTAGGTCAATTCATCTACTCATGGGGAAACGGGCATTATTCTAGAATGATGTCGCTAAATGATGAGTTATCAAACTACATCAAAGATGAGTACGAGGTTCATTATTCCAGTAAAGAAGAGATCTACCAGAAATTACTCAGAAAATTCCCAGATAAAAAGCAGAACATACATGAAATTTTGATGCCGACACCAATTGACGGAAAATACGGTCCAAGCATTTTTCTATCTATGTTAAATCTACTTTTACCCATTTCCGGCAAGCCGCCACTAGTAAAACAGGTAAGCAGTTGTTTGCGAAAAGAGGCTAAATTATTTGATAAAATCGGATTTGATCTTGTAATCAATGATGGCGATATGGGTCCAAACGTTCTTGCAAAAAACAGAAAAATCAAATCAATTTTTGTCACAAATCAGTTTATGCCGAGATTTTGGAAATCGCATTTCTATTTTTATCCAGGCGCGGTATTCATTGCAAAACAAATTGCTAAAGCAACTAAAATAATTGTGGCAGATTCCCCTCCACCATATACCATATGTGAGTACAATCTGAATTTTCCAGACAAGATAAAGGAAAAGGTAGTTTATGCAGGCCATTTTGCAAGCAATAAAAAAAGAATTCAAAAAGAAAAAACTGATTTTGAAAAACTGATTGAGAATGCAGACTTTGGTTATTGGATGCGCACGGGCAACAAGTCAACAAACATGATAACGGGCAAGAAATACGAGGAGGTTTTTCGCACAGACGAAGTAAAATATGAAAAAAGAATAATCTCTCATGCGATAAACGATCCATCGATTGACAGGGTTCTTGGGAAAGACGGGAAGGCGTTTAGAATGCTGAAGTTCCGGAC
>CAZCWI010000059.1:0-9932 GCA_964502325.1 uncultured Candidatus Nitrosotenuis sp.
TTGATTTTTTTCAAAACATTCTCTTACAGGAATCGTATCTACAATCTGATTGAATTGAGCATTGGAAACAAATCTGGACTCTGTTATCATTTTCCTGTCTGCATTGACAAGATATGCTTCGCCTGTCTGACCAAGATGGGTTCTATCTATCACCACTGAATACGCGTATATGGTATCTCTTTTTGCGAAAATACTGCCTATGGATTCATTCGTATTTTCATCATGTATTGGCATCTTGAGAATCAAAGACGATTTTGTAGGGCTGCTTGGATCCTTTATTATGATGTAGCCAGACTTTTTGGATTCTGGATATGCACTTACGTCTATTTTATTGTCCGTATGGATAATGAAGTTTTCCTTATCAAGGATTAAAAAATCAGAAAAACCATGGTTATCGCCAGTAGCCCTTTGAAATAACTCTAATTCGTTCTCAACACCGTGTTTGAGATCTGTTAGTCTATCACTGCTCAGATTTTCTTGGTTTGATTCTGTCACGAAATCTTTAATGATTTTGTTGTTGGCCAGAATTGTAATCTGCTCTGTTCTGAGCTGCCAGATCTGAAGTAAATTCGCATGTCTATCTTTTGCAGCTAATTGAAGTTCTGAGATGGTTTGATCATGCAGTATGTTTTGATCTGTGCTCAACTGTATCACAGTAAGCAAAGTGATAGGAAGTATGGATATGAGCAAAAAAATAATCACAAGTTTCGATTTTATGCCAACAAATAATTTCATAGTAATCCCTGCATGTCTGAAAATTGATTCATTAATGTTCCATGTGGCACCGAAGTTTTCAATACTTGCATGTTTTGATTATCAAATAAAATTATTTAGTCCAATGTTTGTTCATTATGTGCTGCAGTCTTTGAATCTCTCAATTTGCCAAAACTGAAATGACTTGTTTTATGAACAACAAATTCTATTTTCTCTCAACAATGTTCGTTACCTGATACTTTTCTGAACTTAAAACACTGCCTTTTGACCAAAACAGAACAACCGACGGTATCTTGAAAAACTGTTTGTTGCTTCTGAAAATGTTGAACATTGACGATATTCTCAAATATGCTTATTTTATTGGACTGGCTGTGTCAACGAATCCAACTGCAATAATAATTGATGATGACAAAGAAACAGTAGGAATTTTCTCAGAATATCTGAAAATAATTGATGTCAATCTTATAGGCCGAGGATACAATGGTAAAATGGCAGTAGAATTATACCAAAAACAAAAACCGGATGTCGTTTTCTTGGATCTTATGATGCCTGACTATGATGGTCTTTATGCACTAGAAAATATTCGAAACATAAACCCAGATGCATATGTTGTCGTGATTACCGCGAATGTAGACAAAGATAAAGAATTTGTACTGGAGAGTTTAAAACCAAACAAAGTCATCATCAAGCCTTTTGATATGGATGAACTCCTGAACGTAATCAAAGATCTCAAAAGTCAAAATTAGTTGTATTTGCAACTAAAAATGAACTAAACTAGGAACAAATGTGTCACTCTGCGCTCAAAACCGAAAGGACGCGATTTGGAATGTCCTTTAGCCTTGAGACTGCAAGCGTGTTCTCGTATCCCAAATACTTCAAGTTGTTTGCAATGTTTGTTGCGCCAAACGTGTCCCTGCCGACTCCGATTGCGACCATCTTTATCCCAAGTGCCTTTAGGGATTTTATCATAAAGCGCACCGCGTCTGGGTCAGATGGCTCGCCGTCTGATAGTGTCAAAAATATGTCTGGCTTTTTTGAGCGCAGGCTAGAGTACATCTTTTCGTAGACCTCGGCAAGCGGAGTGCCGCCGTTTGCGTCAATCTGCGCAAGCCTCTTTGCAGACGCGTTGTTCCACTTGATGTCCTCTGGTTTTACAAGCCAGCACACGACTTGCTTTTGCGTTGTGTTAAACGCGTACACTGAGAATTTTATTTTCAAAAACGACAGCACCTCGCATAGCGCAAGCGTTGCTTTCTTGTACTGGATTTGCTGGTCCGTTATAGATGACGAGTGATCAAGTAAGATCACGATCTTTGCCTTGATTGTTTTTTTCACATCTGTGATAAACGGGGAATGATGCCCCTCGGTGTATGCCTCCTCGTCAAACTCGTCCCCTGATATGACGTGCTGCTCGCTCCAGCTGGTCTTCCACTCCTTGAACTTTGTCTTTAGGTTGCTAATCAGGTCCTGGTCGTAAATTCTAGTCTCGTCAACATTTGTGGATCCCGGAATCTGTATCCCGACTGACTCTGTGCTCAGCCCCTTGTTTTCGTTTTTCCTGTTTTCGTCTTTTAGCACCTTGAACTCTTCTGCAACTGACGCGCTCTCCAAAATGTTCTGGACGTCGATTTTTCCAAAATCATTCTCCCTGTTTTTTGCCATTTTTTGCACCGCCTTTACAAAATCCTGCTGCGTTGTCAGAAGACCCGGATTTTTCCATGGAAGTGAGATCTGTATGGTGACTAGCGCGTCAAGGTCCAAAATTTTCAGAATCTCTGGGATTCTTTTCTCGATCCATTCGGTGTCGTGTTTTTTCTCAAGTGCCTCGCTTATGATTTCTTTTGCGTGTGCTACTGCGTTTGTTATCTTGTCGTAATAGCTTGGCTGCAGCTCTCCCTTTATGTCGCCAAACAAAAAGTACTGGTAGAACGCCTCGACTATCCTCTGTTTTCCCAAAACGTTTGCAAGCTGCGGCCTGTAGAGCCACTGGTACGTGTAGCTGAAGATCATTTCCGCATCCATTCCTCGCCAGACCTTTCTTCCTAGCAATTCTATTCTGCGCGTCTCAAGCGTGTTTAGGACAAAGCCAAATGCGTGCTCGTTGCTTAGGATTTTCTTGCAAAACTTGATTCGCATAGCCTCGTACCATATTGATGTTCTAAACTGCCTGTATTTGTCAAAATCAGTTCCGACAAGCCTCTCTGGGGAAACAAGGCTGATCTTGTTCTCCTTCAGCTTTGTCTGGTTCTCTCTCTTGTCTGAGAACTCGACTGTGATCTTGTCTTTTTCAGACCAACGTCTTGCAAGAAATGTTGCGATTTCAACTAGAGTGTCGTTTCTTAGGTGTAGCGTTTGCATTAATTACCAAACATCGACGTGATGATATCGTTTACTTTTTGATATTCGACGTTTCCCCACTGGGCGTATACGTTGCCAAACACGATCACTGCCGCCTCTTTTGCATTCATGCCAGAGTCAAGCAGCTTTGCAAACGCAATCGTCTCCCTGAGGCTTGGGGAGTAGTACAGCTCTTCTACTGCCGCTGCCTGGCGCAGCGTGTTTGCAAGCTTTATTCCCTGGACCAGCTTTTCGCCATGGTCGTTTGCAGCGTATCTCTTTACTATCTCTAGTTCAGTCTCCTCTGGGGGATAGTCTAGTCTTATCCTAATTGGGAACCTGCTCAAGATCTGCGGCGGAAGCTCCTTGGTTCCAACATGCGTGAGGGGGTTGATCGTCGCAACTACAAACCATTTCTCGTCTGCCTTGATCAGCTCGCCAGTTGATTCCTTGAGGACTATCTGCCTTCTGTCGTCTAGCGCCTCGTCAAGTCTTAGCAGGACGTCTGCCTCTGCTGCGTTTATCTCGTCCAAATACAGGAGGCTTCCCTCCCTCATTGATCTAATCAAAATTCCCTCGTCAAATCCAATGGAGCCCTCAGTCAGCGTCTTTGCTCCGACCAGGTGGCTTTCCCTTGTTCGAAGTGAAAAGTTGACCGACTCTAGCTTTGCTGATTTTCTTGCGGCAAATTCCCGCACAAGCGAAGTCTTTCCAGTTCCCTTTGGGCCTATGATCAATACAAAAAGCCCGGCATCGTGTGCCTTGTTTAAAATGTCAATTGAATTGTTCCAGTCAAGGTAGGTTGATGCTGCCTGTAACATGATTTCTCTTTCCGCCTTACTTTATTTAAGACTAGTCAGTTTTCCCATTTTTCCAAATGCAAAAATGACTCTTGGAGTATTTTTTGCAGCTGCTTGTTCCAAGTGTCAAAGCTCTCCGGGTTTTTTGGATAATTGGCATAGTGTTCTGTGAGGAGTTTGTTTCGCTGCGTCGTGTATCGTAACCCTTCTGCAAGTTTCATGTTTAGTGCGCCGCGCATGAGCATGCTCATCTTCCCAATCACACTCATCTTTCCGACCGCGCTAAAGTCCGGATGCTCCCCTTTGCTTATTGCCTCTACATCGAGGTTTCCCAAAAAGTGCTTCATTCCGTAGTTGAGCTGAGCGTTGGTCAATAGCTGCAACAGTCTTCTAAACACCTCTAGTCCCGGCGTCTTGTATCCATATTCTTTTACATAATCGACATTGTACTGCCAAAGCCCTTTCTCCGTGACGTCGTTTGACTCGATTGCGTCAACTACGTTTTTGCCAATAAGTGATCCTGCAATCAGTGCAGGACCTATGCCTCCGGCATCTAGCGGTTTTGGCATCCATGCGGAATCGCCAACTAGCATGAAACCGTTTGAGACCATGCAGTCGTTTTGTCTTCTTACTGATACCTGCCAGTTGCCAGTCGCATTGTGCGCATCTGATGGATCGTCAGAAAGCCTTGGGTTCTTGATTGCCTTGTTGCGCGCCACATACTGGTTTATCAGCCCTGTGACATCGTCGTGCTTTCCAAGTCTCTTGTTTCGCTTTTCCAAAAGCGTCTTTTCGACTCCAAGGCCGATGTTTACTTTGTTTTTGCCTTTTGGAAAAACCCACCCGTATCCGCCAGGCGCAATGTCCTGGTCTAGGTGAATCAAACAATAATCCGGATCAAATTCTGTCAGGTCTTCTACGCCTTTTTCAAAAAACATTATGTGTCTTCCAGTTGACTCCAAGTCTCTGCGGTCGATTTTCTTTTCCATCTTTGTGGTGTTCTGGACTCCGTTTCGAAGCATCGAGGCGACACCTGTTGCGTCAATTACCACCTTTGCAGTCTTTTTGTAAGGCTCGTTTGTATGCCTGTTTGTCCCCTGGACTCCGATGACCTGGTTTCCGTCATAGAGAAGGTTGGTAAGATTAATTTCAAAATCAAAATTTATTCCCATCTTTTGTGCCTGCTTGTACTGGCTCTGCGGAAGCTCTTGCCTGTTGAGCAAATATCCGTCGCCGTCAAACGGGATTGACGTCTCCCTGTCTGGCGAGAGTGCGATTACTCCCTTTACCTTGTGTTCAAGCTCAGGCTTTCCCCAGATTACGTTGATTTTTTTCCCCATGTAGTCTACCGCTTCTTTGCTGACTGCGTCTCCGCAGACCCATCCGTTTATGGTCTTGCGTCCAAGAAAAATCGAGGGGTTTCTGTCTATTACCAGGATGGATAATCTCTGATTCGAGTGATACGCCGCCGACTGGGCAGCAACCATTCCTGCAAGTCCTCCCCCCGCTACAATCAAGTCGTAATCGGCTTTCAACTATCACACAGCTGAAAGAACATTATTTAAAACAATCTTGCACAGATTTTTTTTGGGTCAGATCGTCGCGGCATCTTCACAGTATTACTCAGACTGGAGCGGCTTTGCAGCTCTTCATTCCCGTTTCTGTACTGATCAAATTGATATTAAATCGTGCCTTGCGTGAGCAGTCTGGTAAACGTGTCCTCGATGTCTGCCTGCTTGTATATTGGGGTGAAAATTTTTATCTTGACTGGCTCCTTGTCGCTTAGCACTATTTCGCCTTTTACAAGCGACTGCTTGCCTATTCTCAGGTACAGCGTGGAATCGTCATAGCGGTTTTCCAAATCCTCAATTATCGTATTGATCTGCTCCCTTGGGATTGCTGCGACTAGTTTTTTTACAAAAAACTGCGCCTTTTTTTTCTTTAGCTTTGCGTGCAGCATGATGATTGGGTTTTCAAAGTGGCCGGTGAGGTCTTGCCTGTCAAAGTCTTCGCCGTCGACATCAAAGGTTTCCTTGAACGCCGAAAAGATCTTTGTCAAATCCTCAGTGGCATGGACGATTAGTTGAATGTCTACTTCGAGCCTTTTTTCCATGATTAAAAATGAAAAAGCCTATTGCACTTGTAGCAATGCGACTTCGGCTTCTGCTGTTCTGATTAGCTTTACTTTTTCCAGTCCCACATGTCTCATGCGGATGACCTTCTTTGCAGCTGCCATGATGTCTGAGTTTATCTTTCCATAGCATGTTGCCTGGACAAACTGATCAATTGTCATCTCTTTGATTGTCTTGCCCATCACCTCGTTTGCAATGTGCCTTAGCGCATGCTTTCTTGAGGTGTTGAGCTTTTTGTGTGTGAGTGCGATTATCTTGATTCTGAAAATGTAATTGTCCTTGGTCTTTACATCCATGACATAGCTGACCTTGCTTGAGCCGCGTCTGATGAGGCTTCGCAAAAACTCTTTTGCATACTCGTATCTTTTGAATATGGAGTATGCCTTGTCGCCGTCGATTTTGCTGATCTGGAAGTAAATCTTGTACTGGTACTGGGATGGATCTCCTTTTAGAATATCAAACAATGTGACCTCGATGACTCTGCCGATTGCTTTTTTCTCATCGGTGATCGGGATGTATGCTATTGGCGCGTTGTTAAATGATTCTGGGGCGATAACTGTGACCCATTTTTTCTCACGCCACTTGTCTTTTACCTTTGCACCCTTTCTACGAGCCAATTACTAACGGCGTCTAACTCCAAAATATAAGTTGTACTACCTATATGGCACTTGATCCGAGGTATTTTTGCAAAGCCTTTGGGATTGCGATGTGCCCGTCCTTTGTCTGAAAGTTCTCCATGATTGCGACAAGCGTTCTTGTGGTTGCGACAAGTGTGCTGTTAAGCGAGTGCAGATACTGTGTCTGCTCATTTGTCTTGTCACGGAATCTTATCTTGAGTCTGCGCGTCTGAAAGTCAAGGCAGTTTGAGCAGGACACTATCTCGCGGTACGCGTTCTGGCCTGCCATCCACGCCTCTATGTCGTAAGTCTTTGCGGAAACCTTTCCCATGTCCCCACTTGATAGCAGCATAACCCTGTACGGGATTTCCAGCTTTTGGTAAAACTCCTCTGCCACACCAAGCATTCTCTCGTGCTCCTTCCACGATTCCTCCGGCCTTGCAAACACGTACTGCTCGATCTTTTCAAACTGGTGCACTCGGAATATCCCCTTCTGGTCCCGCCCGTGAGCTCCTGCCTCTTTTCTAAAGCACGGGCTCACTCCGGCGTATCTGATTGGCAGATCCTTCCCATCTATGATTTCGTCAGCGCGCATCGACGCGATGGAATGCTCAGACGTTCCAATCAAAAACAAATCCTCGTCCTGTATTTTGTAAATGACGTCCTGAAAGTCCTGCGCAATGATTGCGCCCTCCATTGATTTCTGGTTTATCATGTATGGCGGCTGGATTAGGACGTATTTTTTTTCCTCCAGGTAATCCAGCGCAAAGTGGATGAGCGCCTGGTTTAGCCTTACAAGCCCGTTTTTCAAATAATAAAATCTCGCACCTGCGGTTTTTGCGGCGCGCTCCAAATCCACCAGGTCCAGATTCTGCGATATGTCGATGTGGTCCTTTACCGGATAGTCGAACTTGGGTATCGAGCCAAACTTTCTAATCTCAACGTTTGCAGTCTCGTCTGGGCCAATCGGGACTGACTCGTGAACCAAGTTGGGGATTGTAAGTATGAGTAATTCGTAATTTGCCTCTGTTTTTTTTTGCTCCTCTTCTAGCGCTGCAAGTTCCTGGGATGCTTGCTGCATTTGCGCAATTGCGGAGCTTGCATCCTGCCCTGCTTTTTTCTTTTGGGCAATTTCTAATGATACTGTGTTTTTCTTTTTTCTAAGCTCGTCTGTTTTAATTATCATCTCCCTTCTTTTGGAGTCAAGTGACACCAGCGAATCCAAATCAAAGTCGGAGTTTCTGTCCTTTAGCATCTTTCGGATTAGTTCCGGTTTTTCTTTGATTATCTTTGGGTCAAGCATTACTCCATCACCTTAAGTGCCATCTGCACGTGTGCCAAGACCTCATCTATCGTGGGGATTAGTTTTTTCATGCTGCCTGTACTCTGAAAATTAAAGACTAGTGCATTATCAATATTTTCTATTTCAAGCGAAAGCCCGTCTGGAAAATCCACGTTGTCTGGCTCAAGGGCGTTTTGCACCGCCTTTGCCTTTTTCTCAGAAATGTTGTTAATTGCTATTTGAACTCTGCACGTGAGCGACATTGTCTTCAAGGTAATCCAAAAAGCCATCCAATTTGTCTTTAGTTATTTTTGCCCCAGCAGCAGCATCGTGGCCGCCTCCGATACCGTCAAATTTCTCAGCGCCTGTTCTCATCAGAACGCTAAGGTTAACATCTGACTTGCAGCCCATTGACTTTCTTGATGAAAACTTGATTGTGTTTTCCTCGCCGTTTGTCCTCAGAATAACTATCTTTCCTGCGTTCTTTGGAGAGCCTGCAAGGAGCGACGAAATCGTCCCAGTCATCGTCTCTGGAACCACGCCCTCGCCGTTTACCATTAGGCAGCTGACCGAGTCGTTCATTCTCCATCGCTCGTTTGATAAAATGTTCATGTAGTCTCGGATCATTTTTCTGTATTCTCCCAAGATGTTTTCTCCTGCTTGCAGCATCTTGTTTCTGTCGCCCATGCAGATTGCGATTCCGACCCCTGCCCTGTTTATTCTTCCGCAGGAGTTTAGCATGGTTGAAAACTCGCGCGCGTCGCGCAAAAAGCTGCGCCGATCCTCGCTTGGAAACGTGTAGGTGTACCCGATTAATTCTTCCATTATCTGAGTCGCGTTTTGACTGCTGGCGTATTTTGTAATTGTCTCGATTAGAATTCGTTTTTCATCGTCTGTAAGATCTGACGGCGTTCTCCACCTTCCGCCGTCTTTGAGGTTTATCCCAGAAGTTCTCAACAATGAAAAGCAGGCGTCACGATTCCACGTCAGCCCCTCAATAAACGGCCGCGATGTAAATGCAAGGGAATCCGCAATGGGCCGAGTCTCTCTTCCGACTAGCAATAAATCCAAATCTATTTTGAGATAGCCTGCGTCTTTTGCCTCCTCTGCTATCTCTGCGTTCATTCCGGTAAACGACTTTCTTTCGCCCTGGTCTTGCCTGTCGCCTAACGCAGACACTGTTGCAATTGCCGCAAGATTGGAATTTCTCTTGTCAAGCGACTTTGCAGCCAAGTACGCCATGCCTCCTGCTGAGATCTCGTTTCCCCCGTTCATCCCAAATTTCCAGGCGTTTATGACGCGCTCGTTTTCGTGCTCTTCTTGGGGGATTTCGTGGTGATCCAAGACAAACCAGTTTTCGCCAAACGCCTCGTCAAACTGCTTTGCAAACCCGCCGCCAAGATCCGTTATCACATGAAGATCGCGAGAGTCCTGCTGCATGCCCTTGATCACTGCGCCATTCATCTCCTTTGCAGTCCTTACTGTAACCTTGGCGCCTGCGTGGATAAGCGCCTTTGTGATTATGCTCCCAGATGTCAGCCCATCGCAGTCGATGTGGGTGGTGACGATCACATCCTTTCCGGATTTTATGCAGTCTGAAATTTTGTCGTTAAAATTTGATAAATAATCGCTAAAATTTTTTCCCATTATTCTAGTTGGGCTACCACTGACTTATATTTCCAGTTTTCAGGGAGCACTCCGATTCTTTTGTAGTATGTTGAAATTCTGTGCACCTTTGCCTCTACTAGTTCAAGCGATCTGACGTTTCTCTTATCCGAGTTGTGTGTCTTGAGGTGCTTTTGCAACCCGACTGCTTTTCTTACGATGTTGTTTAGGTCCTCTGGAATTTCCGGCGTTACCCCATTGTCGTCAAGAATCTTTTTGATCGATTTTTTGACAATTGTTTTTACAAGTGGAATAGCGTGCTGATCTCGCATCCTGATTCCTATTTGGCTCATTGGGATTCCGTCCTTGCCGTATTTTACGACGAGATCTTCTACTTCCTTTTGGCTCATTGACAACCAAGAAGGTGTTCTCTGTGTGATCGGTC
>CAZCWI010000060.1:0-2894 GCA_964502325.1 uncultured Candidatus Nitrosotenuis sp.
TGCTCCCGCCGGGATTTGAACCCGGGATCACTGCCTTGAGAGGGCAGTATGCTTAACCGGACTACACCACAGGAGCTTGAACAACCCAAGAATTCTAGCAATTTAAGGATTAGCAACCTGAGTCTAGCAAAAAGCCTGCATCTCAATATTGTATTGATTGGTTAAAAAATAATCAGCTGAACGCTTAAGAAAATTAAAAAACAAAATCATACGTGGACATTAAAAAAACACTAGAGCGATTAGAATTATCAAACAATACTGTAGGTCTTGGAGGATGCAAAAGCCATGGAACGACGCTGGAATGCTGCGAATATAATATCACAGTGTTTGATGAGAAAAAATCCAAAGATGAAATCCACGCGATTGATGACCATATCATCAAAATTCACCATGGAAGCCTAGATGAATCAGACTCTGCTGTTCTGATCCAGTATGATAACATGTCTGCAATATCCGATCCGGAATGGAATCTCAAAATCTTTTTATCTAAAATCAAAGAAAAAAGCGGCAAGATAAGAAACTCTTGCATCAAAAATCACCTAATCGATTCTGCGTTTTATGCGACAAAGGCAAAACAAGAACTGTCTGATCCATTTGCACCATGCTGGTTAAAATGCGCCGCATATTCAATGGCAGATGCGCTGATGTTGTATAATGGCAAGTCATACAGCCCGACACATGCACTTGAATCAATGCGCAAATTCAAAAAAAACAAGGCAAACGAATCCTTTTCTATGATTGCAGACGCGGTTGGGCTGGAGCGTGCAACGCCGTCGTTACTGTCTAGGATGCTAAAATCGACAATTGGGTTTTCTGACATGATAGAGGCAAACGAGAACTCTAGGATAATTCAAAGAAAGTACGAGTATCTTATGGACAATTCGCTTCTCTCTGACTGTTATTTTTACCTCGGATACATGAACCGTAACATCCTGGTATCAATCAAGGACATGGTTCACAAAAAACCAGATCTGATCCACGTTCTAAAAACGGCACTTGACATAGAACACGATGTCACAAAAACAGAACACCTTGCGTCCAATATTCACAAACTCTCACATGGCCTGACAAACCTGTTATCTGAACACGCCTAGCTTTTTTTTATAACATTTGATAAGCTTTAAAACCCTGTAGCATGATCCCTAGTTTATGGTAGATCAAGCTTGCGGTTGCGAAGCAGACAGCGGAGATCCTGAATATGCATGCGATTGTGCAATGCAGGGACACTGTATTTGTAGCCACGATTGTAAATGTTCCACTTCCGTTTGTAAGGAAGCAGTAGCAGAGTTAAGATAAGTAAAAGCTTAACTTCATCTTTTGTTTTTTCTTGTTTTTTATTTTAGACTGGTGAATCGTCTTCAGGATCCATTCCCCAAGACTTGACTAGCTCTTTTTGAAATTTGTCAAGCTGAGTCTCGTTTAGTGCATTGCCGCAGTTTTTGTGTGTGGGAACAACTGACATTCCGGCAAGCTTGTATTCAATTTCATACATGTGAACTTTAGCGCAGTCGCACATTTCCAAGTGAAAATTTGAGGCTCCTCTATATTTGCCTATATGAATAACGTTTAACTAGCGATCCGAGCAAATACTACACATGAAGGCAAGCCTCTTAGTTGCCATATTTGCGATTTCGTTAATAACCGTCGGATTTTCAAGCGCATATGCCCAGTTCCAATCTGGCGGAATCGACATGCCGGGAAGTTGGTATGTAGGTGAGGGCCTAAAGAAAGGAGACCGATTCAGCTATTCAATGTGCCATATTGACTACAAGGACTGTGCACCATTCCAAATGGACTTTTGGTTCAAAGGCGACCACAAATCCGGAAGCGAGACCCAATGGGAAGTAGTAACAGTAGTCCATGACGGTAACAAAATAATCAAAGGAACGATGTATGTTGGCAAGATTGGCGCAGAACCTGCAAGCAGTACTGACGCTATTGCCCCGTTTTCCCGTGCATTCAAGTCGTCACTTGTTTGGCTGTCTGCGTATGCGACAAGCGAAACCTCATCTGGCGGTAAGGGGCCAAAACAATTCAGCGCGCCATCCTGGGGCAAAATTGGAAACATTGGAGGAGAACAAATCATCCCAACATCAAAAGAAACGATCGCAGTTCCAGAGGGAACCTTTGACACTGCGCTAATCACCTGGAAAACTGGCGGAAAGTACAGCCGAGTGTGGATTTTAGACGACTTTCCATTCCCGATAAAAGCCGACACGTATGCACACGTCTCGTCAGGAATACCTCCGCAAGAATACCAATTTCAATTACTAGACTATCAGGCAAATGTCTTAAAGGATCCATTTGCAAACATCAAGGCGACAGCAGATGCACAAGCAGGACTTGACTGTCCAAAGAATTATGATCTTGTGGCGTCTGACCAGAATACCAACACCAACACCATGATAGTTGAGGCAAAATATGGTCCACCACATCCAAAGGCTGGCTGTGACCTTGAATGGATAATCAACTTCAAAAGATCAGTACACGTGGAAGAATTTGAAAACGAAATACATTATGATATTGCAGTAGTTGATCCGTCAAAACCTGGACTTGAAATAATACGTTCAGTAGCGCAGGACGAAGGGCGTGACTTTTTGTTTACAACATCGGGTCAAGTACGACGCACAACTCCAGTTGAAGAATATGGGCCGTCTACGTATGCTATCATAGTATATGGAACTGGTCCTGAAACAATTCCTCCTGATCCTGCAAAACTTGGCTGGGTATTGATCAACATTGACATACAAAAGGGAACCGCGCCGACCACAACTCCGCCAACCACGACTCCTCCCGTATCTACAATTACCATCCCTACTTGGATCAAAAACAACGCCAAGTGGTGGGCAGATGGCACCATAGGTGACTCTGACTTTGTGTCTGGAATCCAGTAT
>CAZCWI010000060.1:2994-9909 GCA_964502325.1 uncultured Candidatus Nitrosotenuis sp.
GATGGCACCATAGGTGACTCTGACTTTGTGTCTGGAATCCAGTATTTGATTCAGCAGGGCATAATCAAGCTAAAATAATTTTGTGAAATCTTGGTCAAAAAAATACTGTTCATTCCATTAGGTGTGATGCTTGGCGCCGCCGCTATTGGCCTTGCGTATCCGTTTATGACCGGACTTCCCGGCTCTGAACAAAATGTGATCCCTAGATTTGCAAACAAGTGGCACCTAGGCGATGGCTCTGAGAACAATCCGACACTTCAGTATCTAGTAAAATATCATGACATGGAATTTTTGGCCGAGATCCAATTTCTGGACAAGACTCCGCATAGTCAGGACATTGTAGTTGTGATTGATGATAAAAAAACAGGGCAGCATGTGGAGGACAAGATGCAAATCGGTGACGCGTTTGTATTTACAGACGTATCTGATGAGATCAGGCCGTATGCTCATGCACTTGATGCAACCATATTTTCTGTACGAGACACAATAGTTGAAGAAAAGTATCTAGTCGTTGGCGCAGAGTGGGGAACAGTGTTTGTCGGCAAGTTTACGCCAAAGCTAAAGCTGATAGAGTATCAGGATATGGAATTTGAATTTGGAACTCTGAAAACATTCACCATATCATATCGGATAAACGACATTGAAAACAAGTTCTGGATTGCAGATGATGTACCACTCCCAGTAAAGGCAGAGTACTATTCCCTTGACGGTGCAATCGACTACACCTATGATCTGGTTAAACTAGAATCCTGACCGAGCAAATACACGTTAACCAAAAGCCAGTTGCAGTACAAAGTGACCTTTTCGTCAAACTTGCACCAGATGTGAACCGAATGTGGCAGTATGTCTATTCTGCCACCCTCTGGAAACACCCTGACACCCTCTTTTCCCTCGTACATGTACGCATCATCTACTTGAACGTCTCCGAAAATTTCCCTGGCCTTGTCTTTTATGATGCTCCGCTGGATTGGAAAATTCTTTTTCTGCCTGTCTATTATCATGGAAAGATCCTGCATCCCGTACGAGTCAAAATCCTCAATTTTTCCCCTCTGCGGGAAATTCACAATTAACTGAATGTTGTATTTTCTGCCAACTGCGAATCCTATCTCAGTTATTCTGGTGTATGCCATTGCGGGGTTTTTCTTGAGCAGGATTCTGATCTGAGGAAGATTTGATTTTAGCTGAGATTGAAGCTCGCTTGTTATCTCTGAGAATATCATGATGGAGATTGTTCTTGCCTTGCCATATTATTGATTTTTGCTTGGGATTGCTTTTTACGTATGGTGCATGGTTATAGGAATAATGGCAATGCCGATGGATTATGACGGTATGCGCTCAGACGACAGCTCCGAGCGTGCAAACAGCGTCGACGACTACAAGGTCACATGTATCAGATTCATCGAGGACATATCGCATGATTACCTTGCGTGGGTTGATTACTACAAGCTGCCACCAGACGAGGATAAAAAAAGACGGGACCGAATAGCGGCCGTGATAGAGAAAACAAACGAGTGGATTGCCAAGGTTGCGCAAACAATCAAGGGCGTGGACGTTGCGATGAATGACGGAATTCAAAAAATGGCAGAATCCACTGCGGGACAACCGTTCCAAATTGGCGTGTTTGTAAACAAGCAGTCTGGTTACACTCAATCAAAACCCGGAATAATCGACATCAACGTAAAGGCGGCAGGGAGAGACGGAAAGAAAACAAGAATCATCGAGCACTACAAGGGTCAGAACTTTAGGATTGAGTCAACTGCAAAAGTCTTCATAGACGAGACAAACATTCCAGTAGAGGAATTTGACCTTATGGATGTGCACCTAAAGCTTGATGCAACGCAGGCGCAACAGCGCGACCTGATCTCGTTTACTGTCACAGTAGCAGAAATGGCAGATGGCTACGAGTCTGACAAGCGCGGTGTCAGTACGATAATACACATAATATGATTCTGAATTTGCAGATTACTCCAGTGCTACCTGTAAGACGATTCTGACGTCTTGAGCCCTCTGCTCTCCTGGATACTTTAATTCTGAAATTTTTTTTGACAGCGACGCGTCACTTACAAGCGAGGCCGCCCCGTCATGTATGGTGCCGTCAAAGCCCACCCTTACCTTGGGGTTTGCCAAGGCGTTCTTTAGCCAGTCTGATTCAGAGTTCCTACGAGAAAAATACACCATTCCGTCGTATGACACTGCTCGAAGCTGCACTGTGTGCTCCTTACCTGTCTTCCTGCCGTATGTGGTAAGGGCTGCTTTGAATGCCTGGTTTTTCACAGGGACATACCGAAAGTCAAACAATTTAACCCCATTGATTGAAAATTGTAATTTTTGATGCCGATAAACCGATCCTGAAAAGGTAGCCATGACAACTGTCCTAGAAGGAATGACTGAAAACATCTGCACCGCAGATGAGTTCACAGGAAAAAAAGTAGTTGACAGAGAAGGAATAGAATACGGCAAAGTAAAGCACATTCACATTAACCAAGAGACACTTACAGTGTCAGGAGTCACAATCCACCAGGGATTCAACAAGGACTATTACCTGACAAACGAGTACATTGACAAGTTTACCGAAGAAACCCTGCTGCTCAGCAGACCTCCAATCCGAACTGGCGTGCCGGTGGTAGATATTGACGGCCATAAAATTGGCAAGGTAAAGCGTCTGGTCAAAAACGCTGACACAAACGAGCTCCAATCAATCGAGGTCTCAGACGGGATGATTCACACCAAAATCATATCAAAGGCCGAAGTCTGGGGTGTCGGAGAAAAGGTAATACTGAAACTCACAAAGCAGCAGTTCAAAGAACTACACTAAAACTCTTTTTTAATTTTTAAATAAAAATAATGGAATTACCATCATTTTGTTTTCGAGATGCATGCATTACACGTTGGAATTCCTTCCTTTAGGGTAAGTTCTACATTTGTCGTATAGCAAACGTGGCAAAGACCTTTCATGACTCCAAATGCGTTTTTTCCATTTTAAATTTTTTTTGCAAAAATATTTTGAGCAAGAAATCGAAGACTTAGCATTTTATACTCTGTTTCACTGAACGATTCATTGTATTCTATAGAAACCAAGTCGCTTACCAAGGTGTACGGTTCGGGGCTTACTGCAGTTGACAGCATTTCGTTTCAAGTAGATGAAGGCGAGATCTTTGGGTTTCTTGGACCAAACGGTGCTGGCAAGAGCACCACCATTATGATCCTCACCACGCTTCTCAAGCCAAGCTCTGGAAACGCGTACGTTGCAGGATATGACGTGGTGTCGCAGGCAAAAAAGGTGCGCGAGAGCATTGGGTATGTCCAGCAAGATATCACGGTGGATGAGTATCTGACGGGACGAGAAAACATGCTGCTCCAGGCAAGACTGAGCCACATTCCAAAGAATCTGATTGAAAACAGAATAACCGAACTGCTTGAGCTAATCGAGTTAAAAGACAGGCAAGATGAGGCCGTCATAACATATTCTGGGGGAATGCGAAAGCGACTTGAAATAGCCGGCGGATTGCTGCACCGACCAAAAGTCTTGTTCTTAGACGAGCCGACAGTTGGACTTGACATTCAAACCCGGCAAAAAATATGGGAATACATCAAAAAGATACACAATGAATTCCACATGTCGATATTTCTCACCACGCATTACATGGAGGAGGCAGACCAGCTTTGCGACAGAATAGGGATAATGGATTATGGGAAAATCCAAGCAATAGATAGGCCTTATGCCATGAAACAGGCACTTGGAAACGAGGTAATCGTGTTTTCAATTGACGACCAGTCAAAAAAAGATGGAATGATCAACGCCCTAAAGCAAACCGAATTTGTAAAAGAGGTAACGACAAAAGACGACAAGATTACCGTATTCTCATCTAAAGGCGCGGAGGTTGCCACAATGCTGTTTAATCTATCCTCAACTCTTGGCATTCAGATAAAATCAATATCTATTACTCCGCCAAGCTTGGACGACGTGTTTCTGTCGTATACCGGACGCGAACTTCGAGACGAATCTACAAAAAACTACAACCGCAGAAAAGAATATGCAAAAATGAAGAGGCTCAGGCAATGATCCTGTATGATACCTATACTATATTTTGGCGCGAATTAAAGCGGTATAGAAAATCCCGCAGCGGCGTCCTGATAAGGCTGATTCAGCCTGCCATCTGGATCATAGTGATAGGAAATACGTTTTCAGGAACACGACCACTGATCCAGTCAGTCGGGTTTGACGGAACATACATCGAGTTCATGGCGCCTGGCGTGATAATCCTCACTGCAATTTTTACTTCAATATTTGGAGGAGTCAACACGTTATGGGACAGAAGGTACGGGTTCATGAACAAGGCACTGACCTCGCCAATATCTAGATCATCTATTGCGCTTGGCAAGATGCTTGCAATATCGCTGATTGCAGCACTTCAGGCAAGCCTGATCATCGGAATAGCACTTGCAATCGGAGTCACCTTTCCCAATTTCTGGATAATTGCGCCAATAATGGGCATAGTGATTTTATTTTCACTTGGGTTCTCAGGGATATCTGTAATAGTTGCCGCAACCGCAAAGTCGCAAGAAACATTCTGGGGCGTGATTAATTTTCTTGGCATGCCGCTTTTCATGCTAAGTCCTGCCCTTTTCCCACTTGAGCTACTACCTGACTGGCTTGCCACAATAGCAAGACTCAATCCAGTCACGTACACCGTTTTGCTTGTACGGGAGATGATGACTGGCGTAACCGAAGGCGTGTCTGCCGCACTTAGCCTTGGAGTAATTGGGATATTTGTCCTGTCGATGATTGGTCTGGCAAGCTATGTCTTTACGCGTGAAGTCAACAAGCCGTTTTAATTGCCAAAAATTTGACTAAAACTGCAAGAATTTCTTACTTGGGAGATCTTTTGCCAATGTCGCAAAACAGCCTTGATGCATTACAAAGTAGCCATTCTAGCGGCGTTTTTAGTTATTCTAGCCGGTTTGATTTACCAGCCTGTCTTGGCTGCGGGGAATTACCCGTTTGTATCTACGTGGGGCAAGCAAGGCCTGACAACTAGCGGCACCTTTACGTTTCCGCAGTATGTGGCAGTGGACGAGACTGGAAACGTCTACGTGACTGACCTTGGGAACTCACGTGTCCAAAAATTTGACAATGACGGATCGTATCTGCATTCTTGGGGATCGATGGGTGCAGGATCAAAAGAGTTCCACTCCATATCTGGAATCGCAGTAAAAAACAACTACGTCTATGTAGTTGATCACGAACTAAATTCTGTTAAAAAATTTGACGTTTCTGGAAATTTCATCAAGTCCTGGAACTCTGGAGGCACAGACGACACAAAGCTCAAGCTTCCAAATGACATTGCAGTATCAAAGGATAACTTCGTGTATGTCGTGGACACTGGAAACTCGCGAGTACTAAAATTTGACTCTGACGGAAAATTCTTGGCAACTATTGGTTCCAGTGGCACAGGTGACGGACAGTTTCTCACCCCTCTTGGAATAGCAACCGACGAATCAGGAAACATATACGTGTCTGATGCTGGCAACAACAAGATAGACAAATTCACGCCAGATGGAACATTTGTCACAAAATTCACTGCCGCGTCTGGAGGAATCAAGATATCGCCTGATGGGCTGGCAATAGATTCGTCTGGAAATATAATAATTGCTGACACTCCAAATAACCGGGTTGTGGTTCTGGACTCTGACGGAAAGACAGTCACAACATTTGGAAAAACCGGCACTGGTAATTCTCAATTTAAAATGGTAAAGGATGTAGCACTTGATTCAGACGGCGACTTGTTTGTAGTTGATTCTAGCAACCATCGAATACAAAAGTTTGGCTCTACAGATCCAGCACCATCTGATACGCAAACCACGCAAACTACACAAACCCAAACCATACAATCCACTACTCCAGTAAAACAAATTGCAGGCGACAACAAAAAACCCGCCATCAATCCACCAAAGGACATCTATGTAGAGGCAACCGGTGGATTGACTCCAGTAGCATTAGGAAAGGCCGCCGCAAACGACGAAAGTGGAATAAAATCGCTCACAAACAATGCCCCGTCAGAATTCCCGCTTGGCATTACTACAGTAATTTGGACTGCGATTGACGGCTCTGGAAACATGGGGATTGCAACTCAAACCGTCACAGTGGGCGATTCCACGCCTCCGGTGTTTGACGCTTTATCTGACATAGTATCTGAGGCGCAAGGCGTACAAAACCAAGTAGACCTTGGCAACCCTACAGTAACTGATTCCGTTGGAGTAATGACGATAACAAACGATGCCCCAGAATCATTCCCGCTTGGCGAGACAACAGTCACATGGACTGCGATTGACGTTGCAAAAAACGAGGCAACTGCAACCCAGATAGTTACGATAACTGATACCAAGGTGCCAAAAATAAAAGCCCCGTCTGCAATAACTGCAGAAGCATCCAGTTTTGATCAAACCCAAGTAAACCTTGGAGAGCCTACCGTTACTGACAATAGTGAAATTTCATTAATAACAAACAATGCCCCTGAGTTTTTCCCGCTAGGAGAAACCATGGTGACCTGGACTGCAGCCGATGTGGCAGGTAATGTGGCAACTTCGACTCAAAAGGTCACCATAATTGATACAACTGCACCGGTAATATCTCAGCCCGGCGACATTACAGCAGAGGCGGTATCTGCATCTACACCGGTTTCACTCATTCAACCAAATGCAACTGACGTACAACCAGTCACATTTACAAACGATGCCCCAGAGTCATTCCCAATAGGCCAGACAAAAATAACCTGGACTGCGATTGATTCGTCTGGAAACAACTCCACTGCAACACAAACCGTTTCAATAATTGATACAACTGCACCAGTCCTGACCGTTCCAGAAAATATTACACAGGAGGCAACCGGAGCTACCGGAAACATAGTCGCACTA
>CAZCWI010000061.1:0-9784 GCA_964502325.1 uncultured Candidatus Nitrosotenuis sp.
TGTGGGTTTTGCGGACGCTGTTGGTTTTGCTGAGGCTTTGGTTGCTGCTTTTGTTGAGGTCTTGGTTGATTTTGCTGAGGTCTCTGCTGATTCTGTGGACGCTGCGGGTTTTGCTGTGATCTACCTTGTGAATTCTGCGGGTTGTTTCTTATCGGATATTCCTTGCAGAGTTTTTGGAATAACTCGTATGCTTGGTTGAGATTATAGTTAGAGTGAACTATTGCACGCACTGCGCGAATCATTGGGATTGGATACTGGGATTGCCAGATGTTTCTACCCATGTCGACTCCTGCTGCACCAGCCTTGATTCCATTGTATGTCAATGCCAGTGCATCGCGCTCTGGAATCTTTGGTCCACCTGCAATTATCACAGGTACTGGGCAGCTGTTTACAACTTTTTCAAAGTTATCACAATAGTATGTCTTGACTATGTGCGCACCAAACTCGGCTGCAATCCTGCATGATAGTGAAAGGTATCTTGCGTCCCTCTTTTCGAGTTCTTTTCCCACTGCAGTAACTGCCAGAACAGGTAGTCCGTATTCTTCTGCTTCGTTTACCAAGTTTCCAAGGCTCACTAGTGAGTTGTGCTCATATTTTGCACCGACAAAGATCGACATTGCAAGTGCGCTTGCGTTAATTCTGAGTGCGTCTTTTACGCTTGTTGTGATTTTTTCATTTGAGAGATCCTCCCCAATTATGGATGAGCCGCCTGAAACGCGCAGTACTATCGGAACCGGAAAGTTTGGATCAACTGATGTTCTAACGATTCCCCTTGTTACCATCAATGAATCGCAGTACTTTAGTAAAGGACTAATTGTTCGCTTTGGAACCTCAAGCTTTTCTGTCGGTCCTAAAAAATAACCATGATCTATGGCAAGCATTACGCCCCTGTTATTGGAAGGCTTGATTATGCTTGCAATTCTGTTTTTTAAACCCCAATCCATTTCTATTCACTCTCAAAAATTTTGAACCCTTCTTAATCTTTTCTAGTTAGGGTTCTGGGTAATCCATGAGACCTAGTTAGTAATGATTATTTTCATCGCATTTTCACCAGTGTGGGCGTGCTCAAAGGCCTTTTGTGATTCAGACAGCGCGTATCTGTGTGTGATTAGTTTTTTCACATCTACTTTTCCAGACGCGATGAGATCAAGGGATTGTTTCGTATCGTGATCGGATGCAGCATATGTTGGAACCAGTGTCAGTTCTTTAGAGTAAACTACACTCATGTCAATATCCATCGTGGCGCCCTTTGATGGGACCCCAAAGAGAACAATTGTGCCGCCTTTTCGTGTACACGATATGGCATCAGACACGGCGCGTAGGCTTCCTGTCGCCACAATTGAAACATCAACACCTTGGTCTTGCGTATCAGAGATGAGTTGTTGAATTGAGTTTGAGTCACCCGATTTTAAGATAGTCACGCCAAATGTCTTTGCAAAATTCAGTCTAAAATCATTTACATCAAAGCAGAACACCTTGCTAAACGCATTTGCTTGCGCAAGCATCATGTGCATTATTCCTGTAGGTCCGGTTCCAAAGATTGCTGCAGTGTCGCCTTTTTTAAATTGAAATTTGTTCCATGCCCTAACACAGCACGCCAGGGGTTCAATCATTGCAGCTTCATCAAAGGACATGGAGTCTGGGATTTTCAAGACGCCTCCGTGTTTTACGTTCCATTCCGGCACAACGTATTCCTCAGACAATCCGCATGGTGAAAGGTTTGTTTCAGAATATTTTGCACACATTGTTTCATTTCCATGGGTGCAGAAATGGCAAGAGTAACAAGGCACGTGATGATGAGTAAATACGCGGTCTCCTTTTTTGAATTCTTTAACATCAGAACCTACGTCTAGGATTACTCCGGCAGGTTCGTGCCCAAGGCGCATTGAGGATTTGCCGTATTGCCCAAACACTTTTTCGACGTCAGAGCCGCATATTCCGCAAGATTTCATTTTGATCAAAACGTCTCCTGACCCAAGGGTTGGATTTTGCACGTTATCGACTTCAACTTTGGATGGGCCTTTAACAAATGCCGCTTTCATTGTGTTTTTACAAGATTTTTGCCTATATGTACATTCACGAATTTGAAAAATTTGTGGAGAGTTTTCAAACAATGTGTTCGATTCGAACATAAAATCAATTATTACAAAAATCAAACCCACAACAGTAATGTCACGATGGGACGAGCCGGATAGATTTGACGATGAGGAAGAATCAAGATTATTGAAAAAATTTTACAATTACGTAGAGATTGAGAAAAAGGAAACCGAGCGAAGAAAGTTCCTTGAGGTATCAGATAAAAAACGCCCAAGCGTTTGGGGGAACAGATTCGTACTCTCTGCAATAATTCAGGGAGCAGTCATCACAGGACTTACTGTCGCATTGATTCTAATTCAGGCAATCTTTGCAGACACGAGCCTAATTGAGTTCATGTCACTATCCATCGATGGGCCAGCCAAGTGGTTCTTTTTTGGTTATTTCATGTACATAACGCTAGTTGTTGCAATTGCGATTACCGCGATATTTTACAATCACCTTGAAACGAATTTGAATCGCCAGGTACGAGGAAATAAGAAGCAATTTGCTTGGGCGCAGCTTGTCGGAATGAACATCGGCGGGGCTGCAACTACGATACTCATGATGCTTGCAGGACTGGTAGGAGCAGGGTTTGTTGACTTTGCAATTGGGAACGAATCCACAAGCTCTGAAATTATGAACGCAGTAGAAATTCCAATAACTGGATTTGCACTTGTCTTTGCAGGCGGCATAATTGCAGGAGGCATTGCATACATTGGAACGTACATGCAGGGACCGAAAACAAGTAAACTGTCTTATGCAGACGACAGAAAATATGATAGATTCTAGACTCCAAGAATTGTCTTGAGCATTTTTCTGTAATCCACTTCTTTCTTAGCACTGCCAGCAGCAGGTAATGAGAACACGAGTGGTTTTGATTTTGTTGCGCGCAGCTTTGTCAGATCAGTGTTGATTGGTGCAGAGATATCATCACTTATCAGAACCAGACCCACATCAGGATCATCTGCTAGTTTCTTGATTTCCGAGAACGCCTCAGACGGGTCATCCACAACGATTCCCTGCACTCCAGCTAATTGAAAACTTGTAACAAAAATTCTGCTGCCGATAGTTACAATCTTCACAGTTAGCAGTCTTTTTAATACCAATTTAACTTTTTTTGAGCCCAGATTGTAGGAAACCTTGATTTACCGTTACAATTTAGAACATACATGTCAGAAATAGATACAACAAAAGACGTTTACCTTTTTACGCATGGAAGAATGGATTTGCAAACCAAGTCGGAGGAAGCACTCATAGCAAAAGGATTCTCAAAAGACAAAATACTTTCTGCATTACCAAACAAAGTAGGTAGTGTAGGCGATTACATGGCAATGCTTTGGATGCCACCAAACCCGGATCACATCAAAATTCAAAAAATCACCAAAGTCGAACCGGTAGAGCCAGTAGGCATGATTGGATTGTGGAAAGGCGTCTCAAAAGACGACATAACTACAATTCCACTTTAATTTCCATTTTTGAAAATAACGGATAGTTTTTGTCAGTGAACATAGTGAAACAAAGGTTATAAGTAAAAAGACGTAGTTTTCAAATAATGACAATAAAACTCGTATGCGCCGAATATGGTTTTGAATGTGATTTCGTTTTAGAAGGCAAAAAAAGCACATCTTTGATTCAAAAGCTACGCGACCATATGGAAAGCGAACACGGCATCGAGTATTCAGTTGATGCAGTGGTTCAGATGATAGTGAACAAAGGTCATTCGCGAGACTCTATTAGAAACGAATAACCTACAGTTCAGATATCAGCCCAGATAGGAAATCAGAATATTCGTCGTCAGAAAACTTTACAATTTCAATACTATTATCGCTCTGAGCTAATTTGGCAGACTCTAAATGATAGCAGTGCTTTTTGCCCTTTGTTTTTCCAAAATAGTATCCCTCGCATGAACAAAAGTCAAATTCTGGAGAAAGCCAGTATTCTTTTCCCATTCCAACGACGGTCCAAATCTGCCGACGGCTAGGCTCAAACAGGTGCAGTTTTACTCGTTTTTCTGAAACAATTACATCTGTTTTATTTTCTGTTTTCTCCACAAGAATTTAATCACTAGTGAGTCGTATATTTTTGGTGGTACTAACTAGGATAGTTCCTTCCCAACCAGCAATGATACTTGAGGGTCAGAAGCGTCACCTCATAGCAACTGACTTGCACATAGGATTTGAAAGCGGCATGGCGTCAAATCAGATTTTTGTTGGAAAAAACACCAGCATCAACGAATCCATCGAGCAGATAACATCAATGATTTATTCTGAGAGTCCAGATGATCTGATTCTGCTAGGCGATGTAAAGTCAAGCATAAAGACAATATCAAGAAGCGAATGGGACGAGGTTCCGATGTTTTTAAAAAAACTGCAGGAAAAAACAGACATAATATTGATTCCTGGAAACCACGACTCCAACATACAAAAACTCGTGCCGGACGGAATAACGATGATCGGTTCAATCGGACTTGTGATTGAAAATACTTTGCTCACGCACGGACACACAATGCCGACAGAGAATTTTTCTCATGTTGACAAGATAATCATGGGACATGTCCATCCGGTGTTTTTTGAGGAAGATTCGGTGTTAAACGGACAACGAGTCTGGGTTTCACTAAAGGCAAGAAAAGAAAAACTGTTTCCTTCAACTTCGGGAGAAATAGAAATAACAATAGTTCCATCGTTTAACAGATATTTTTATGCGACAAGAAAAAAGACGTACAAAAAATCAATATCCCCGATTTTAGAAAGAGTGAAAAATTTTTCTTCTGCAAAAATTGCCACGCTGGACGGTACGATAATTGGCGACGAGTCGTTGCTATCTCAGGTAATTTAGAATGGGTCGTATGGTTCCAGTGCTCTTTTGGTAGTTTCGTTGGCGTGAAGCCACTCTAATGTTTTGACAAAGGATTCTGCAAGCTCAGTCGTGGTAAGAACCGGGATTCCAAGCTCTGTTGCCTTTCTGCGAATTTGGAATTCATCGTAAAGCATTCCTACATATTTTTCAAGAGTCGACGTAGACGGGATGTTTATGATAAAGTTGATTTTACGCTCATAAAGCAAGTCGGAGATGTTTGGCTTTCTGTGCGGCTCGCTGATTTTGTAAACAATCTCTACATCTCGAATGTTCTTTTCAGACAAAAATTCCGCAGTATGCTCTGTTGCAAGTATTTTAAATCCAAGATGTTTTAGAATTGCCATCGTTTGCAGCATTTTTTCCTTGTTTTCTGCACCACCAATTGTAATTAGCGCAGTTCCTGTTTTTGGCAGATTGTATCCAACGGAAATCAGCCCCTTTGCCAGCGCATCGTAAAAACTATCGCCAAAGCACGCAGCCTCACCAGTTGACTGCATCTCCACACCCAACACAATGTCTGCGCCATCAAGCTGCATAAATGAAAATTGCGGAACTTTGATTCCATGGATCAGTGTTTTCTTCCATTTGTCTGAGGGAATGCTTGGCAGCGGCTTTCCCAGAACTGCCCGTGCGGCAAGGCTGATAAGATTTGTCTTTATCAGTTTAGAGACAAACGGCATTGAACGAGACGCCCTAATGTTTAACTCGATTACGTAAACTTGATCATTGTGAATTAGAAACTGCAAATTAAACGGGCCTTTGATGTTAAAGGATTTTGCAATCTTGTTTGAATAATCAGTTATGGTCTCAACTTGTTTGTTGTTAAGGCGCCATGGTGGGATGACCATCATTGCATCGCCAGAGTGAACACCTGCGGCGTCAATGTGCTCTACGATTGCACCAATTATGACAGTCTTTCCATCGGAGACTCCGTCCACGTCAACTTCAAGCGAATTTAACATGAATTTTGTAATCACCACTGGATGATCAGGGGACAGAGTAGTTGCCTCTCCTACATATTTTGAGAGTTCCTCTTGTGACCACACCACTTTCATTGCAGCACCGCTTAGCACGTAAGACGGCCTTACCAAAACAGGGTATCCTACCTTTATTGCAAATGATTTTGCCTCAGAAAAGCTTGAAAACGCCTGCCACTGAGGCTGTTTTATGTGCAGTTTGTCAAGAATTTTGCTAAATTTAGAGCGGTCCTCAGCAGTGTCAACGTCTTCTGCAGATGTGCCCAGGAGTTGAATTCCAGCCTTTGCAAGTTGAGGCGTCAGGTTGTTTGCAGTTTGTCCTCCGACTGATGTTACCATGCCCTTTGGATTTTCAAAATCTGCAATGTCTAAAATTCGCTCAAGTGTTAATTCCTCAAAGTACAGCCTACTGCAAATGTCATAGTCAGTTGAGACAGTTTCAGGGTTGCAGTTTACAACAATTACATTTTGTTCGCCGTTTTCTTGCAAGCCCCATACCATGTTGACAGTCCCCCAGTCAAACTCCACACTGCTTCCAATTCGATAGGGCCCTGCTCCCAACACAACTACTCCCCTCTGATCAGAGCTAACTTGGATGTCGTTTTTGGTTCCCCCGTACGTCATGTAGAGATAATTCGTCTTTGCAGGCCACTCTGCTGCAAGTGTATCAATTTGTTTTACAATTGGAATAACTCCAAGTTCCTTTCGAAGTTTCCTCACCTCGGATTCATTTTTGTTAATAGCCCGTCCTATTTGCCTATCAGAGAACCCAAAGTGTTTTGCCTCCCGCATGAGTTCTAGATCCATGGGTTTTTCCTTTGTTTTCTGTTCTACGTTAACGATGTTTCTTATTTTTTCAATGAACCACGGATCAATTGCAGATAGTTTTTGGATTTTTTCAACAGTCAGGCCTTTCTTTAGAGCGGCTGCAACATAGTACAAGATGTTATCATTTGGGTTTAAGAGATGATTTTCAATGTCTTCCACATCGTAGGATTTTCCATTATCCCGATTGAGAACCAGTCCGTCGTTTCCAATGTCAAGCATCCTGATTGATTTTTGCAATGATTCTTCAAACGTCCTGCCAATTGCCATTACCTCGCCTACTGACTTCATGGTAGGTCCGAGCTTGCGGTTTGCAAGCTCAAATTTGGCAAAATCCCAGCGCGGATGCTTGCAAACGACATAGTCCAAAGAAGGCTCAAAGCAGGCAGTTGTCGTTTTTGTGATGCGGTTTACAAGTTCTGGCAACGAGTGCCCAAGGCCTATTTTTGCAGACATGTATGCAAGCGGATAGCCAGTCGCCTTGCTTGCAAGAGCGGATGATCTTGAGAGCCGAGGATTGATTTCAATTGCAACGTATCTTTCAGATGTTGGCTCTAGTGCAAATTGGATATTACATTCGCCCACAATTCCAACATGCTTTGTAGCGCGAAGTCCTGCAGAGCGCAGCATGTGATATTCATGGTTATCAATTGTTTGAGATGGTGCAACAACAATGTTATCGCCTGTGTGTACACGCATCGAAAGCACGTTTTCCATGTTGCACACGATGACGTTGTTGCCAGAATAATCACGCATTACTTCATATTCGATTTGTTTCCAGTGCCCGATGTATTCCTCAATGAGCACTTGTCTTACAAGACTTGCATTAAGCCCACGTTCAACAATTTCATGCAATTCATATTCATTGTAAGCCACGCCCCCTCCCTTGCCACCAAGAGTATAGGCAACGCGAATTATCACAGGATAGCCGAGTTCTTCTGCAGCATTTTTTGCGTCATCAAATGTATTGACAGTTTTACTTTTGAGTACTGGGACTCCGCACTCTTTCATCGCATCCTTGAATAGCTGTCGGTCTTCTGTTTTTTGTATTCCAGGAATTTGCGTCCCAAGCACTTTGATTCCGTATTTTGTCAAGACTCCTTGCTCTCCAAGATTCACGCCGCAGTTAAGCGCAGTCTGACCGCCGTATCCAAGCATTATGCCGTCTGGTCGCTCTGACTCAATTATTGATGAGACATACTCGGGAGTAACTGGTAGCAAATACACCTTATCGGCAAAACGAGTATCTGTCTGAATCGTAGCGATGTTTGGATTAATCAGCACGCTTTTCAGACCGTCTTCTCGTATGGCCTTGAGGCATTGACTGCCGGAGTAGTCGAATTAGCGGTCGTTTTTGCGACTTTCGCCTGCTTCTCCGATCTTTATTGCCCCACTACCAAGAACTAGAATTTTTTTCAGGCTCTCATTTCGTATTAGAATCTCCCCCCTTGATCAAACTCTTTAGCTCTTCAAAGACGTATTTACAGTCATAAGGCCCAGGTGACGCTTCCGGATGAAACTGGACTGCGATGACTTTTTTTTCTTTGTGCTTTATGCCTTCGACTGTATTATCGTCTGTATTTGTAAACCATAATTCAAAATCAGTTTTCCCCAACGAATCTGGATTAATTCCATAACCGTGATTTTGCCTTGTGACATAAACTTGGTTATTTTGCAAATTAAGACATGACTTGTTTTGCCCGCGATGCCCGTATTTCAGCTTGTAAGTTTCTGCGCCGCCGGCAAGTCCTATTATTTGTGCCCCAAGGCAAATGCCAAGTGTCGGAATGTTTTTCTCAATTAGTTGTTTTGCAGTTTGAATTGTTTGCGGACATTTTTCAGGATCACCTGGGCCATTGCTTAAAACCACGCCTTTTGGATGATATGACAAGACTTGTTCAATCGGCGCGTTCCAAGGCAGCTTGACCACTCTGTATCCCAAGTCGTGAATGTTTCTTATGATTGCATTTTTCACTCCAGTGTCAATCACTACTATCGAGTCACTTTCGTCTCCATAGATTTGAGCTTCTTTTGTAGAAACTTGGTCCATGAATTCCTCTGATGAGTATGATTTTGTTTGCGCAAGTTGTTTTTTAATAGACTCTACATCGATTTCAGAATCAGATACCACAAGCGCTGCCATCATGACACCACCTATCCTGAGCTTTTTTGTCAGCTCCCTTGTGTCAATTCCAGAGATTCCCGGAACCTTTTCGTTGTATAGCCATTCGTCTAATGTCATGGCAAGGTTCCAGTGGCTTGCAACCTCGGATAGCTCATGAACCACTAGTCCGCGCGCCTGAATTTTATCAGATTCAAAGAATTTCGGTATTCCCGATTTGTCAACTAGCGACGGGTCTGGAACACCATAATTGCCAATTAACGGGTAAGTCAAAGTCAAGATTTGGCCAGCATACGACGGGTCAGTCAAAGTCTCAGGATATCCCACCATTCCAGTGTTGAATACCAGTTCACCAAAAACAGTCTTTGGGTACCCAAAGCCCTTGCCATCAAGAACCGTACCGTCAGATAAAATCAGTTTTCCGTATTTGTTTGCAAACTGGGCTTTTTTTATCGAAATTGTGACCCTCAAAAAGTGGATTTCTAAGCTGATTTAAGTTTTATGAGGTGTGATCGCAAACAAAAACTCAGAGTGCTCTGAATTGTTCGCTCCACTTGTAGTAAGCTCGGATCATGTCCATCGAAACGCTTGGCTTTCTTCGTCCCATCATTTCCTTAAAGTCATTAGTTGTCAGATCGCGTGGCTGTGGAGGAGTTTCACCTGCAACTGGTTCATGATAGTCAGGTGCGCTAAACAGCTCATTTACAATCATCAATTGTGCGGATTGGCAGATATCCTTAATGTCACTTGCGCTGTATCCGTCAAATATTTTTGCAAGATCAACTGACTTGACCTTTTCGTCTTTTTTGAGCGGGTGAGTATACAAATCAAATAGCTTCTCTCTTGCCTCAAGTGTCGGTAGTGGAACATAGACTCTTTTTTGGAATCTTCTTAGGAATGGCCAGTCAAGACTCCAAGGCTTGTTTGT
>CAZCWI010000062.1:0-9735 GCA_964502325.1 uncultured Candidatus Nitrosotenuis sp.
GCCTGCAATCAATTTCTTTTCGTCAAAATTCAAAATCTCTAGTTTTGTTTTTCTCAGGTCAGTTGGTTCTGACAAAATATCTTTTATTGTCCTTTGCACAAAGTCTGGGTTTTTCTTTATCTCTTCTGTCTCTTTGTTTGCAATCAGATCCTTCATTATTATGCCCATGTTGGTCTGACCGCTCATGATTTTATCCAAGATGAAATGGTACGCCTTTGCCTTGAGTGAATCTGCAGTATAGATGGTGATCTTTTGCGGCGCGATTTTTGTTACCTTGAGAATATTTGAAATGTCGCCTATGATTGATTTTAGCAGTTCCTCTGACTGAATCGAATAGCCGTCAATTTTTTCTGATGCCTGGGGCCAGCTTGACGTTGAGACCATTCCGGGGTGACCAAGTCTTTCCCACATTTCCTCTGCAATGTGCGGTGCAAACGGGGATAGCAATGCTACTCTGATGGAATTTATCTCGTGTAAAATTCCAGAAACGTTTGTTCTTTGTTTTGCATTCACTCTTTTCATGTACCATTGCAGGTCTGATTCAAATGAGAACAAGATGTTGTGAAGTGCTTCTCGCAGTCTCATCTTTTCAATTGACACTGTGAGATCTGATACTACACTTTGCAGTTTGCTTTTTATCCACTTGTCTTCTGGCTCTAAGATGTCCTGCTTTTCTGGCTTTAGTCTTGAACATTCTCCCAGTAGTGATTCTAGTTTGTGTTTTATTCCTGACACTGATTCTAAATTAAAATCTGCATCCTGGAGAAGCTCTGCTGATATTATTATTGCTAGTCTGATTGGGTCTGCACCATAATCTCGAATCGCCTTTCGCAGAGGGATGATGTTCCCCATGGACTTTGACATCTTTTTTCCATCCATTAGGACCGAGCCGTTTACCACAATTTCCTTCGGCCAGTTTTCTTCTGGGAAAATAGCTACGTGGTTTAGGATGAAAAATGTCAAATGGTTTGGCACCAAGTCGCGACCTGAGTGCCTCGAGTCTACGGGGTAAAAATACGAAAACTCTTTTCTGATCTGCTCAATTTTTTCTTTTGTGATTTTTGTCTTTTCTGATGCTATCTCAGAGCTGCCTAGTCCCAAAAACACATAATCGAAAAACTCCTGCCCTAGGCTTTCTGGCTTTATCTCGTTGTTGTTGACAAATTTTACAATGACATAGTATGCCATGTAAATGACCGAATCCGAAAGACTCTCGACTATCCAGTCCTTGTCCCACGGAAGTTTTGTTCCAAGGCCGTGCTGTCTTGCACAAGCCCTTTCCCGCAGCCACCCAATCACGTAATTGAATTCAGGCCTTATCTCTGAGGGGAGAATGCTCATCTCATCGAGGCATTTTGCAGCCTTTTCTTTCCATACCTTGTCTGAATAATTCAAAAACCACTGGTTGTTTAGAATTTTGACAACGCACTCTGCACCACATCTGCATCTGACTGGGGCATTTGTCAGCTCCAGTAAAATGTCTGCAAGTTTTTCCTTGATTAGCCATTCCTTTACGACATCTTTTGCGTCTGCTACCTTTTTTCCTGCAAACTGCCCCGTGTTTTGCTTTAGCCTTCCACCATAGAACTCTTTCCCGTAGATTTCCTTGGTTGCCTCTTCTAATCTGGGATCATTTTGGTCCTTTATCCCAAGTCTGTCAATTGCTTCCTTTGCCGGAATGTTTCCATATCCGTCCGTCTCTATTATGGAGATTGCCTCGATTTTTTGAATTTCTCCCGCAAGGGACGCGTCTTTGTTGGAGTTTTTCAAGTCCTGCAGAGCCTGATAGTCAAATGGCGCATGGGCTGGAACCGACATCACTATGCCAGTGCCAGTATGGGATTCAACGAAACTAGCTGGTAGCATCACTGCAGAATCGTTTCTGTGGGGAATCTGGACTTTCTTTCCGCAAAGCTCGGAGCCTTTAATCTCTCCCTCATATGTTACCTTCTTGTCCAAATATTCCAATTTGTGCGCGCACTCTGCACTGACTATCCAGTTCTCTCCATCTACTTTGATTTTTTTGTAAACTATGTCTGGATTCACCCAGAGGTTTGTTACGCCAAAGAGCGTTTCAGGTCTGAGCGTTGCAGTTGGTATGATGTAATCGTCATGGCGGAATTTTATCAAAATGTATTCGGTAAAGTCTGGCTCCACGTCTCCAAGTGTGTCGTGCTGTGATACTGGATTTTGGTCCTTTGGACACCATCCGACAGGGTGGGATCCCTGGATGATTAGGTTCTTTTTTCTAAGCGTGTTGATTTGCCACTCGATAAATTTCTGATATGCTGGATCAATTGTGGTAAATTCGCGTCTCCAGTCAATAGAGTATCCCATCTCTATCATTCCAGATTTTATCTCCTCGTGGAAATAGTCGGCAATTTTTACCGGCTCTACAAATTCTTTTATCTTGTCTTCGGGAACATGGTACAATTCCCTAAAGTTTCGTATTAGCTCCTTGTCCCCGTCCTGTACCCTTTTTGCCATTCCCAAAATGGGCGTTCCAGTATAATGGAATCCCATCGGGAAAAGCACATTGTAGCCTTTCATGCGCAAAAACCTCGCATGAACATCTGCAAGCGTATACGTTCTTCCGTGGCCTATGTGCTGGGGCGAATTTGGATATGGATACGCTACTGTGATGAATTTTTTTTCCTTGGAATTTGGGTTGGTCTCAAAATCTTTTGACTCTTGCCACTTTTTCCTCCACTTTTCCTCTATTCCGTTCCAGTCTATCATAAGCCCACTGTCTTTTTTATCAACACTTCTGCGTATCCTAGTGCATCGGCAAGCTTTGCTACGTCCTTTCCGCCACCCTGCCCAAATCTTGCATCTCCTCCGCCAGAGCCGCCAAGTTTTGCAGAAATTTCCTTTACCAAGTCTCCTGCCTTGAACGTCTTTGATGCGTCTGCACCTGCAAAAACAATAATTCTGATTCCGCCGCCCTTTATGATCAAAGCGCAGTAAATTGCAGACGGGTTTTGCGTGATTACGTCTTCGCCTACTGCGATGTGGAACTCTTCATCCAACTCTTCATCGATTACCGAATAAAATTTCAAGGCGCCAAAGGTCTTGGAATTATCAGTTACCTGTTTTGCCACCGTGCCGCTGGTCCTCTTGATTAGCTGCTTTAGCTTCTTTTTTGCAGACTCTGAATCATTCATCGCATGCTCAAATGACTTGATCAGTTTTTCTTTGTTTGATCCAAGTGATTTTATTATTATGGAGAGGTCGCCTTCCTGCTTTTGCACGTATCTGATTGCTGCCTCGCCTGAAACAAACTCTAGTCTTACCACCCCGTCTTGGATTCTCTCTGATTTTGTAATCTTGATCAGCCCAAGATCCCCCGTTCTTTTTACATGCGTGCCACCGCATGCCTCGACATCAAAGTCCTCGATCCTCACTATTCTCACTGATTTTACGGGAACGACTCCTCCTTGGTATATCCTAAAGCCAAATGTCTGCTCTGCCTGGCCCCTATCGTACTCTTTGATTGTGACTGGGAGATTTTTTTGAACTATCGCGTTTGCGACATTTTCAATTTTCTTAATGTCCTCCTCATTTAGGCTGGAGTGATGCGTGATGTCGAGCCTGCCGTAATCTTTTTCTTTGAATGCAGAGTGCTGCCATACCCAAGAACCCAAAACGTTTCTTGCAGACGAATTGATCACATGGGTGCTTGTGTGATGCTTTGTTATGTTCTCTCTTCTCGAAATATCGATCTCACAGCTGACAGTTGCGCCCTCACTTGGAACCGTCTTCATTTCATGCAATACTATGTTGCCGTGCTTTGTAACGTCTAATACGTCGGCGCCGTTTATTTTCCCGTGATCCGGCTCCTGCCCGCCCCCTCTTGCGTAAAATGAGGTCCTGTCAAGTACGACAAACTTGTTTTTTATTACCTTGATTACCTTGGCATCAAATCTCATCGGATCGTCTTTGTAGAACAACAGATCCGTATCTGGAATGTTTTTTAGATCAAATTCCTCGCCTGCTTTCTTTTTTTCCGATTGGTGAAGATCCGATAGTTTGGTGTAAAAGCTGTCGGGAATCTCGGCAATTATCTTGTGCTCCTTTAGATAGTCAGGCGTAACTCCATCTGACTCGTATAGCCTGATCATGTCGTCTACATTTAGGCTCTTGTTTTTGAGACTCTCCGCAATCTTTACCATTCTTGATTTGGAATCGTGGTATCTTTCCACCTCGATTCCAATTATTGTTTTGACCTCGTCTCTATACTCTTCAAGCTCAGGGTATGTTGCCTTGAGATAGTCGATGTGGCTGTCAATTAGATCATCCAAATCCAAACTCATGCCGAGCCTGTCAATCGTAGCCATGATTCTCCTTAGGATTATTCTCAGGTTGTACCCTCCGCCAACATTGCTTGGAAGCGCACCATCTGATATTGCAAAAATCAAAGTCCTTAGGTGGTCTGCAATCGTGTAAATTCCCTCAAGCGGAGTGATGATTCTGTTTAGATTGTCGTCTGTAAGATTCGTTGCCTTTATCGCAGCCTTTCTTACCTGTGACAGGTCAGGATACTTTTCAAGGCTCTTTGCTATTTCGGTAAAGTATTTTGTTAGAATGTTTGCGTCCGTATCGATTCCTACTTTTTGAATTAGCTTTTGCGTTATTGGTCCAAAACAACAGTCATAGGCAGTCGGTGTTCCCATTGTAATCCACGCAAATCTCTCAAGACCTGCACCCATGTCTATGATCCTCTGATCAAGTGTGGTGTGATGCCCTAGATCTCCTTGGAACTCTGTAAACACTGCATTTCCTAATTCCAGTCCTCTGACGTAGAACTCTAGTGACGAGCCAAAGGATCCCCCTCCTGCCCAGACGTCCTCGACAAAAACAATCTCCTCCCTGTTTATCCCAAAAGATTCAGTCAGCAATCTAAAGTCCAGATCAACGCACTCGTCCTTCCAGTAACCGCTCCCGTTTGGAATGCTGTGCTGTCCTATCATGCAGAAACTGGAAAAATGCCTTCCTGTGACTCCTACATTTTCCAAGTCTTTGAACCGAAGGCATGTCTGTGGGACAACTAGCGGGTTTGCAGGAAATTCAAAGACGACCTTTGAGCCCATGACTCTTTGAAAATCGACAATCGATGCAATGGTAAAGTAAAGATCATCGCGCCATCTGCATACTACTGGATATCTAGATACTGAGGTGTGCCCGTTTTTTACAAAAAATGACTCCACCTGCTTCCATGCCTCCGTGTAGTCAAACCTCTTTTTCGTGGGAGGATTGCCAATAAACGAATAGGTGTCCTCTGAATGATCAGGGCAAGTGCTTCTCTGTGATTCCAATGTCCAAAAAAATCTCTTACAAACCGAGCATGATTTGCGCTCAAAGCCCTGCTCGGCAAATAATTTTACCTTGTAGTATCTATCCGGCTCACTTGAAAACTTTGCAAGGATCTCTTCCTTGTCCATCTTCTGAGATTCAAACTGACCAATATTAAGGACTGTCGATTACGATAAATTAAATACGATACCTAGCGACATTGAATCATGTTTGGTCGCAAAAAAGGAATCAAAGAAGGCGATTACGCTTTTTCATCAAAACAAGACGGCGACTACAAGAACATAATTTTTGGTATAGTGACAGGAGTTGACGGCCCTAGAATCGGCATCAGCGGATTAATTGTAAACCCAATCGGTCTAAAAAATAAAGTATCGCAGGGAAAGGCAGGACCGCGATCCGAAGAGATTCTAAAATCCCCCACCCCTGAGAACTGTATTTTTGCGTTCATCTACAGAACCGAGCATGAAAACTTTAACGATGTGATCGATCTGGACTCTGGCAGAATAATTCCAATTTCCGAAAAGGCGTATTCTGTTTTGGATGGATGGATACGAGAGTCACTGCCTGAGCTAATCAACAACGTTCTGTCGCTGCCGGAAGGCGCTGAAAAAGATGAAGCAAAGCGCACCCTGAAACGAAGAATGGAAACACTGTACGACAAGAACCTAAAGCAGAACCTTTACTCTGTTTGCCGAAGTCTTAAGATCCTAGTATAATTCCTACATAGTTTTATATTATCCCCAAAGAAAATCACGATACAATGGAATACGTCTACGCTGCATTAATTCTGCACAAAATGAAAAAGGAAATTAATGAAGCTAACATTACTAGTATAATCAAAGCCACTGGCGAATCAGCAAATGATGCCCAGGTGAAAGCACTAGTGTCTGCACTCGCCGATGTTAACATCGAAGAGGCAATCAAGGCAGCACCAGTAGCAGTTGCAGCAGCACCAGCCGCAGCAGCAGCACCAGCAGGTGGCGGAGATGCAAAGAAAGATGAGGCAGCAGCAGGAAAGTCTGAAGAACAAGCAATGGAAGGCCTCGCTTCACTGTTCGGCTAAATCTTCAAAATTTTCATTTTTACCTTTAATTATGATTGGGTATAACCAATCCTAGTTGCCAGACATATCGTTTGCCGTTCTGATTTACGTCTTTGATCTATTTGGAACAATGGCATTTGCAGTGACGGGCGCGTTTAAGGCAATTGAGCACAAGTCTGACATTGTCGGAATAATAATTCTCTCAATTATCACGGGTGTTGCTGGGGGAACAATCCGTGATATCATAATTGGCAAGTTTCCGCCAAACTCCATCTCAGACCCGTCATACGTGATGGTTTCTGTCGCATCTGCAGTCGCACTGTTTTTTCTTTATCCGCATTTGAAAAAGCACTGGAACCTATTTTTGAAATTTGACGCAATAGGCTTGGGAGTTTTTTCCATAACTGGTGCGACCTTTGCATACAATATCTTTGGTCTGAATTTTCTTGCAATGACCTTTGCAGGAATTCTTAGTGCAGTTGGAGGTGGCATACTCAGAGACGCTTTTGTGAATGAGGTTCCGATTATTTTTGTAAAGGAGCTGTATGCTGCTGCAAGCTTTGTAGGAGTCGTGGTCTTTTTTGTACTTCTAGTTTTTGGCACCCCGCTATACATTGCGTCCATAGTCGGAATCATAACTATCACATCTTTACGACTTGTTGCAATGAAATACAACTGGAATTTGCCGCGGGCCAGAGAGAGATAATTTTTACGCTGGAGTGTAGCCTTTTGCCTTTGAGGCAACTGACTGTGCTTGAGCATTTGCCTTTTGCAAGACTGCATCTTTTGTATCGTCTGTAACGTAGCCTGCCTCGATTGCGACAGAGCGGGCGCCTTGGCCTAGTTTTGCCAAAATGAGTTTTATGTTGTCCTGTGTGATATATGCTGCCTCGATTGACAGTGATACTGCTTCTTGGTGCGCTCTTGCAAACATTTCTCTGTATTTGTCAAGGTCGATTACCAGCTCTGATCGTTTGTATGTCTGTCCTTCCTCAAGTGCCGCCTCTAGAGCAATTCCTGCCTCGATTGTCTTTATGTCGAGCTTTTGCAGTAATGTTGCCAGCTTGTCTGGTACTGCTTGACCCTTTTTGACTGGGGTGACATCCTTTGTAATCCAAATCGTTCCTTGGTCAATCTTTGTTGGAACTCCTGCCTCTTTGAACTCTGTCAACATTGGGCCTGGTGCGATTCCGGTGTTCTTTGCTGGAACTGTAACGTCGATGCTTGCGATGTCTCCACCACGTGCAAACATCATTACTTTGTTCTTGCCAAGAAGAACATTTAGCTTAAACGGTGACATGTTTGTAAACATCAAAACGCACTGACCTGTGAGGGATTCTATCATTTTTGCAATTCCGGGAACATCAAGTGCCGCTAGTGCCTTTCTGGCAACTTGGTCCTTTATGCTAACTATCTTTACCTCGCTGAGGAATTTTTTTCTAAGTGGCAAAAGCTGAGATGATCTTACCTTTTCCATTCTGACTAGTGCGGTGACTCTGTATTTTTTTGGGAGTTCCTGCATCTCTTGAAACATCTGCATTTTCTTTTTGGGATATTCTGTTCTGTTTTCTCTCATGTTATTTCATCTGCTGTGTTTGTTTGATTGGTTTTCCCATTGATGTCTTGATTATTATTTTTCTAATGTTTCTCTCCCCGTTTGGCAATTTCTTTTCAATGGCGCTAAGTATCGAGTGTGCATTTGCAGCTAAATCTGCATCTTCCATTGACTCGTCGCCAATCTTGCATGATAGTGACAGGGAGTTCTTCACCTTGACTCTAATTGATGATCTAAATCTGCCCAAGAATGATTCAATCGGCGCGTTAAACGGAACTGGAACTGGCATCTTTCCCCTTGGACCTAAGAGCTGACCTAGGACCTTACCTACAGTCGTCATGAGTTGGGTATCTGCCAAGAAGAAGTCATAATTATTGATAAACTTACGAGCCTCACGTTTGTTTGCTGCAAGTGCGTTGATTTCCTCACCGCTGATGACTCTGTCTGCATTTGCACTCTTTGCCTTTAATCCCATGTCTCCGCCTGCCATTATGCAGACTGTGGTTGGACTGCTGAGTTTTTTTGGCAATTGGACTGTCTCATTCATTGCAAATCCTTTCTTAACATCGATATCCTTTAGAATTACATACATCTCGACAGACTGTCTGAACTTGCGTTCCTTGTCTACTGACTTTGCTTCCTTTATCATCTTGGCTAGTTCAGACTCGTTGATCAACACGGTTTTCCGCGAAAGCCTATTTAAAATCGTTTGTCGCTTGCAAGCCAAAACTCTAGAAAAATTGTAAAATTTTCTAAATTGACTATATCGCTTTGTATTATATACAAATTCTCATAATAAAAATTACATTTATTAACATCAAATCGACAATTTTGTAAACATTGCACAAATTAGATGATTTGGACATGAAGCTCCTCTACGAGTTGACCAAGGATGGAAGCATTTCTGTTCCAAATCTTTCAAAAAAGATGGGAATCAACGCATCCGTTCTGTATAGCAGAATCAAAAGATTGACCAAAAAGAAGATCATAAAAAAATTCACTGTCATAGTTGATGAGGCGCAACTTGGCATTGCCGTGAAAGCGACAATCGGAATAAACAGGGATCCGAAACTAAAGGACGCGATTCACAAGCAATTGTTCCAAACAGCTGAGATTGTCTCAATTTCCGAAGTCACTGGGAGGTTTGACATCATGGTCGGGGTTCACGCAGAAAGCCTTGAGCAACTACACACGATTGTCATTGAAAAAATTGGCAAAATAGAGGGGATTCAAAGCACAGAGACTTTCGTTGAACTACAAAAGACTGACAAAGAGCCTTCTTACCTGATTTCTAAGTGACTTAGTTTAGTTGGGCGTCCCATTTTCCTGCATTTATCTCTGCAGTGAATTCTTTGGGTGTCTTGCCTTCGATTTTAATTCCTAGTGGAAGGCAAGTTCCGACGACTTCTTTTGCGACTGATTTTAGGGAACTTGCGTATGATTTTTCAAGTTTTGCCTTTGCCACCTTGACAATGGATTCTACCTTGATGTCTCCTACCCATGTGGAACCAGAAGTTCCTGAGCCTTTTTGAATTCCTGCCTCCTTTAGCAATAGTGCTGCGGCAGATGGAATTCCTACGATTACATCCCATTTTTTTGTCTTGGTGTTGACGTTGACTGTTACTGGAACTTTCATTCCCTCAAAATCGCTGGTTTTATCGTTTATTGCCTGAATGATCTCCATGATGTTTACTCCTAGTGGGCCTAGTGCTGGGCCTAATGGAGGTCCTGCAGAAGCTTGTCCGCCGGTTACTAGTGCAGAAACAGATTGAGTATCAGACATATTTTCATCTTTTTTTGAGTGAAGATTTAATCCTTCCTAAGC
>CAZCWI010000063.1:0-9496 GCA_964502325.1 uncultured Candidatus Nitrosotenuis sp.
TCAAATTTGAGGTGTCAATGTCCTTTCGTGATGCAGCAAACACATCGCATCCAATAGATGATAGTGATTCTGCAATTGCCTTGCCTATTCCACTTGTACCGCCAAGAACTATTGCCTTCATCACACAACAGTATTATCGCAATTCATTTTAATTTACTGCTTATTCTAGGCCAAAAAGGATTACTTTTTTTGGATCATGTTGGATTACCCCAAAGTGTGGTTTTGCAAAGCCACCACTATGATGTCCTTTTGGGCCGCCGAGCCCAACTCGGAACAGATAGTTGCTGTTTTTGTCAATTTCAAACTCGCGCTTTTGCATAACAAATGATTCGATTTTTTCTGTTGCGGACTGGGACGGCCAGATGTTCATGATTCCGTTTTTGGTTTGCTGTATGGCTGCTTCTACATGTTGATGGCCGCACAATATAATGAAGTTCTCAAGCTTAGTCTTTCCTTCCTCAAATGCGGAAGACGCCTTGTAGTGATATCCATAATGACTGTAAAACTCGTTATTTTCCTCAGATAGTCTTTGCCATGTTTTTTGATACAGCCACGGATCATCTCCTTCTTTGGTTATTTTTTGTGGATCTAGCGGTCCACCATGGACACAAAGAAGCTTGTTTTGTGCATCAATTACTTGTTGTTCCCCAAACGTTCCATCCCTGTTTTGATGAAAGAACTCAAGGTCTTGTTCGGATAATAGTTCATGAGCCCTCATGCTTGCAAATGAGCTACCGCTGATTGTTTTTTTGTACAACACGCTTTCATCGTGATTTCCCATCACAGATATGATTGGATAAGTTTTTGAAAGATCCTCCATCTTTTGCAAGACATCTTTTGGGCTAGTGCCTCTCTCCAAGAGATCTCCTAGGTTAATTATTCTCGATATTTTGCCATATTTTTCCTCAAATTCGGAGGAAAAAGCGATTTTTAGAATTGTCTCAAGTCCATCTACATCTGCATGAATGTCAGAAAATACTAGATCCATTTTTGCTGAAATGTTTTGAATTTACTATATATTGTAATCATTAGAGCAAAAAAATTTATCGTGTACCGTGTCGGAACTGGTTTTATGATATGGTGCCAAATTGGTCTATATCGGTTAATAAAGCAAGTACGCACATATTATAGATTAAGCCTATTCATGGTTGCCAAATGTATGATGATCTGGTAAAGGAGGCAATACGGGGGCAAACGGCAGATAGTGCATCCACCATAATGCAAAATACTGTTCCAAACGAGGTAAAGGGATTCATTCCGGATTTGGTATCTCAGCTAGACCAAGGCGTGGATCCGTCAGATGTTGCAGACCAGGCATTAAACAAGACATTTGACATTGTGCAATCGTCCTTGTTAGGAGATGCATCAAACCACGTAATTGACAAGTTCGGACACAGGATACTGGATCTGCTTTTCGGGGCACCGTTTCTGAATATATTGCAAAAGGCGTCATTACTCATATCAAATAGCACAAATCCGTTCTAGTTTGTATTTATGAAAAGGACATGCAATTACAGCCCTTGACTAGGCATTTACCGCTTTTGTCATGTATTGCAGAATCATGAAAACAGCCAGACGCGAGATTTTTGCACTTCATAGATCTGATTAGGATTTACTAGATAATTCGCTTTATGCCATTGCCACTTGGACTTGTCTTGATTCGTGTTTGCAGATGTCCTTGTGTAGGTTTGCGTGCACTTCTTGTTTGAACGGCAGATCGCACCTGTAGCATTTCCAAGCTGTTGTTGTCATAATGAAATAAACGATATTTTTGTATATAATTAGGGCGTAGCTTTTATTCATAGAAATGATCAGTGCAGATGTCCTTCCATGAGACGTTTTTGAAAAACGCAATTACCGATACAACCTAGATGCCAAAATCAATGGTTTCCCTCAAAATTTAAGAGTCCCCCTTAGTTCGTTGATTTGTTGTCAGTCACAGTGATTGGAGGGAAGGCATCAGAAGACCTCGCAAAAAAACTAGCCAAAAGACTAAAGGCCAGCTTTATCTCGTCCGATCTTAGAATTTTTCCAGACGGGGAAAGCAAGATTACCATAAACTCCAAGCCGAAAAAAGGTAAAATCGTCATTGTAAATTCCACATATCCGCCAGTTGACTCCAATCTGATGCAGACATTATCTTTAATCTCAAAAGCAAGACAGTTTTCATCAAATGTGGTTTCAGTCATACCGTACTTGGGTTATGCAAGACAGGACAGAGAGTTTCTCCCAGGCGAGATAGTAACGCTTTCAGTCATAGCAAAATTGCTCAAAGCGTCTGGCGCATCAAAAGTGATAGTTGTCGATATTCACAGTCAGATGGGTCTGAAGCACTTTGATATTCCAGTCAAAAATGTCTCCGCAGTGCAGGATCTTGTAAATCATTTCAAAAAGCTAAAGCTAAAGGATCCCCTGGTGGTGTCGCCTGACCTTGGGGGAGCTACTCGTGCAGAAGAATTTGCAAGGTTGTATGGAACCGATTTTATTGCACTCAAAAAACAACGGGACAGAAAGACTGGCAAAGTAGAAATCATGACCTTGAATCTGGACGGAGTAAAAGGAAGGGATTTGGTGCTAGTTGACGACATGATCAGTACAGGAGGCAGCATAGTAAAGGCAACAGAATTTCTTAGGAAGCAAAAGTGCCGGAGAGTCTATGTTGCATGCACACATGCTTTACTAATTGATAATGCGGAAAAAAAGATAAGAAAGGCAGGCATCTCTGGAATCATTTCTACAAACACGATTCCTGGAAATACTTCCATTGTGGACGTATCAGGAATTATAGCAAAGGCAATTTAGAATGCCAGAAAGCTTTTTCATAGTTTCAAAGGAATATCCGGAGCTTGCAGTAGACGAGGTAGCAACTATTGCAAAAATGTACGATAGATTCTGCAAAGTCAAATCAATTTCAAATCTCATCATAGTGCAGTCAAAGACACCTTGGGGGAAAATAGCAAGGCGTGCCACATTTGTAAAAATTGCAGGCCAGATAGAGCGAAAAATGTCTGGAGTGTTTCTTGATGAAAAAAACTACAACCTGCTCTTTGGCGCAAAGTCGTTTATGTGCAAGGCGATTAATCTTTCACAAAAGACAATTGATATTCCAGAAATAGAACGGTCATTAGGAAGCATGGTTGTGACATTTTGCAATGCAAAGGTTTCCTTGGAAGATCCAGATATTACCATTTATTTGGTATTTACAGATACAGAAAATTTCTTTGGTTTTGCGACAAGATTCAAACCGCAGGAGCGACCAAAAAAACTAACAAAGTTCCATCATGAGTTGGATTGGAAATTGACCCGTGCAATGATTAACCTGGCTAGGCTAAACGATGATGAAATTGTCTGTGATCCCTTTTGTGGCACCGGAAGTACGCTTTTGGAAGCAGAATCCATGGGTCTAAAGTCAATTGGGATTGATTTTGATGAGAAGATGTGCAAAATATCAAAGGACAATCTAAGAGAGAATAATTTCAAATCCAAAATAATCAATCAGAACTATGACTATATGCTACAAATCAAGGACAGTTTTGATGGCATTGTAACTGATTTGCCATATGGAACGGCATCAAAAGTATCAGAGCCTCCACAAAAACTAATGCACAGTTTTGTATCTAAAATACCAAAGGGGAAAAAATTTGCAATAATGTGCAAAAAAGGCCTTGATTCAAATCTCAAGATAAAACTAACAAAAAAATATGAAATCTATAGGCATAAAAGCTTAACAAGGATAATTTTGGTAAAATGAAACTGGTATTTTTAGGCACATCGGCGGCACAGCCAACGGAGAATCGGGGACTGTCTTCTACTTGCCTTGAAAAAGACGGTGAAATTTTGATGTTTGACGCAGGTGAGGGTGCCCAAGTTTCTTATCTAAAATCAGGATTAGGATGGAACAAAAAGATGAAAATTTTTGTAACTCATTTGCATGGAGATCATTGCATCGGAGTGCTAGGACTTTTGCAAACGATGACCTTACAGCACAGAACGGAAGCTATGGAAATCTACGGTCCTGACGGAATTGACATATTCATTGGTGAGAATGTCAAAATTCTTAATTTTGGTTTGTCGTTTCCAGTCAAGATAACTGCAGTAACACCGGGCCTCGTGTGCGAAGAAAAAACTTATTCCATATATGTAGAGGAGGCGGAGCATTCTACTCCGGCATTTTCTTATTTGTTTGAAGAGAAAGACAGGCCAGGAAAATTTGATTTGCAAAAAGCAAAAAGCCTTGGTATTCCGGAGGGAAGCCTCTGGCACGATCTCCAAATGGGAAAAGAGATTACATTTGGAGACAAGACAGTAAAACCGTCAGATGTTGTGGGGGAGAAAAGGCCTGGCAAAAAAATCGGAATATCCGGAGATACAAGACCCACAAAAAAGCTTGAGGCATTTTTTAAAAACTGTGATTATCTTAGCTTTGATTCCACATTCTCTGATAAGATAAAGGAGAAGGCACTAGAGACAGGTCACAGTACGGCAAAGGAGGCGGCTACGCTTGCAAAAAACGCAAACGTTTCAAATTTGATCTTGACTCATTTTTCTGCCAGATATAAAGATGAAACAGAATTGCTTGAAGAGGCAAAAACCATCCACAGCTCAGTGATTGCTGCAAGAGACCTGCTTGAAATTGAGATAAAATAGGATGTTTGGAGCTGTTTCAGACCAAGTCAGAGACGCCAAGAAAATTGTCTTTGTGACAGGCGCGGGAATTTCGCAGGAAAGTGGAATTCCGACATTTAGGGGAGAAGACGGATACTGGAGAAAATATGATCCGATGCAGCTTGCAACAATTGATGCATTCTACCAAAATCCTAAGCTTGTCTGGGAGTGGTACGAGGAGAGAAGAAAAAACATTCTTGCTGCACAGCCAAACAAAGGTCATGTGGCAGTTTCCGATCTTGCAAAATACAAAGATGTCATAATTTTGACACAGAATATTGATGGGCTGCACCAAAGGGCAGGAAGTAAGCAGGTCCTTGAACTACATGGAAGCATAATCAGAATAAAATGCACGGTTTGCGACTTCAAAGATAACATTACAGATAGTTTTGACGAATTGCCGCCAAGATGCAAGTGTGGCAAGATACTAAGGCCGGACGTTGTATGGTTTGGAGAAGCCTTACCGCAGGATATATGGCATAATGCCATAAATCATGCAAAAAGCTGCGATGTTATGATAATTGTTGGAACCTCATTAGCTGTGTCTCCTGCAAATATCCTTCCAGTCCTTGCAAAACAAAACGGAGCTGCATTAATAGAAATAAACCCAGAACAAACAGCCATGTCTGAAGATATGGATTTGGTGCTAAGGGAAACGTCTGCAAATGCGCTGCCTCATTTGGTTTCTGTATTAGAATAGTTATGTACTGACAATGTAGCCCATCAGTGTTCTACCAACCATCAGTGCCCCGATTGAAAGTCCGACATTTGCTATTATGTTGATTGCAGCAAGGCCCAGTTGCGAATTATCCATAAGGTTTGTTGTTTGAAGTGCAAAGGCAGACATTGTAGTAAGCGAACCACAAAATCCCACCGCCAAAAAAAGCGCGTATTTTGCTTCAAGATTCCATTGTTGCGCGAGCACGACAAACAGACCGAGTATAAACGCACCAATTATGTTCACTACCAATATACTGACAGAAAGTGTACCTAGCATCATTTGAGTGTCTGTGATTTTATATCTCAGAAAAGTTCCAAGCACACCCCCAACTGAAAGAAAGATGATCTCTAGTCCTTTCATGGTTTAGATAGGTGGCTCTGTAAATACGCCATAGATAGTAGTGTCTTGATCTCCTTGTGGGTTGTAAACAGAAGATGATACGGTACCATAGTCTGAGTGTTCTACTATCATTTCAATTATGTGAGGGCTAGTTGATATGTCGTTTACATTAGTATCAAATTTTGATGAAAAAAATTCGCCTACAAATAATTGCTTGTCAGAATTTCGCAACATTACTGTTACCTTGACTGTTTTTCCAGAAGTATCTTCATACTGGATAGAAACAGTATTGTCATCGTGTCGCATTGTCTTTAGCTGTAAGGTTTCGAAGATTTTTGACTGGGGTAATGATTCTACTGCGATTGTTTCTGTGTTTATGGGTGTGGCCGTTTCTGTTACTTGGACTTGCTCCCGTTTTTGAAATTTGCAGTTTTCCAAATCAATTGTATGTGTTAGTTCTTTTTTGCCATTTACTGTCTTTGCCATTTGAGGAACTGAGATCTTGCAGTTTTGATGCTCTTCGTCTTTTTCATACACTTCGCCATAGTAGATTTGCTGCTTCGGTGGCGAGACTATTTTGTCCTGTATTTGCTTGATTGGGTTTAGATCATCTGCGCTTGGAGTTATTGTATCAATTTTGTTTTGTGCCGCGTCTATTGTTTGATCTATCTTGCCACTTACTGTATGAATCGCACTATCTTTGAAATCATTAACATCGTCTGCAACTGCATTAAAAGCGACATTAGTATTGGAAGGCAATTTTGCTAAATACGGATAAAGAGAAAACCCGCCCACAATCAGTATTGCGCCTATTATGACTAGCTTTAGTATCATCTATGCAATGTTTTTGTAATTGTGTTAAAAGTTCAGAAATTTATTCTAGCTGAGTAAATGGGAAAAAAAGCTGACTAACCAGTTAGCCATTCTATTACACGCTCGATGTTTTTTGAGCGTATTGTTATTTTGATTGGTCCCAAGGCAGATTCATCTGCGTGTTCGCAAAGCGAAATGAAATTAACAAAAGCGGCTTGCTTGTTTAGATAAAACCAAGTTTCATCTCCATCTAAATTGTTGTCCAAAAAACGCAAGTATACATTTTGTGAGTGGTGTCTTTGAATCGATTCGCGAATTTTTAGCAATGACTCTATTTCTCTTGATGTTGCAATGACGGAACCCTTGCTGATTTTGAATTCTACGTTGTTTAGTACATTTGCCATTACTTGTTCGATTTTGTTTGGATCTTCGGAAGGATTGATCTCACAATATGCTTCTATTTTACAGTCTAAAACTGGGATCAATTTACCTTAACCATTTTTGGATGATATTATACGCAGTATCAATAAGATCAGAAATTGTAAGATTGTTATTTGATATTGTCTCGTCTGCAAGTGCGATTGATGCGCTTATGCCAACTCCAATTTCCCTGTTGTCGCGCTCATCAAACATCGTTCTATCGTGCGGATCATCGGATCTCGCCCGTACAGTTAGAAAATTAAAACGAGTATCAGTTGATGCGTGAATTGCCAATAATTTGACTGTCGCAATTTTTTTCAGAACCTCGATTTCTGCGTTAGAACGAACTCCATCTATTACAACAACGTCAGATTTCGAATTGATAATTTGATCTTTGACCAGCTCTGCTACTGCGCCTTGGCCGTTTTTTTCACGCAGATCAAGCATTAGCTTGCCAAGGTTTTGGCCGGTCGGTTCAAGATTTCTTCTTTTTGCCTCAGCTCTAACAGCATCTCCCATGTTGATGCTTGTGAATCCTTTCTGTTGCAGGCCGGATGCGATTGTGGATTTGCCAGCTCCCGGCATCCCTGTAAGACATACGATTAGTTTTGGCAATTACGCTGGTTTTTTGTGCCTAGCGTATGAAGCTACCGGAACCCATTAAAAAGCCAAAAACGAAAATCCATAATGCGTACCTTTGTCGCAGCAGAGATAACAGATCAAGGCATTTTAAATTCAATAAAGAGTTTGCAGTCCAATCTTAGAATTGGGGCAAGGCCGGTGGAATTGCAAAACATGCACTTTACATTATTGTTTCTTGGTGAAATATCAGAAGATATGGCGCAAATAGTACAAAATGAGCTAAAAAATATCCAGTTTGATTCATTTGATATCAGTTTTGAGGGGATTGGTGCATTCCCAAAGCCTAAATTCCCAAGAGTTGTGTGGGTTGGAGTAAAAAACGGTGCAGAAGAGCTTGTGAAACTTGCAAAAAACGTGGAAGAAAAACTATCTCCCCTTGGATTTAAAAGCGATAAAGAATTCAAGCCTCACATTACGATATTTAGAATTAAAAATAAAATTGGCGACATTACAGACGAATTGGCAAAATACTCCAATGAAAAATTTGGTTCGCAGAGAATCTCGGAAATCAAATTCAAAAAAAGCATTCTTACTCCAAACGGTCCAATATATTCAGATTTACAGGAGATAAAGGCGTCAAGATGAAAATCCTAAAACAAATAGAAAAAAAAGTCATTCCCGGTACCAAATTGCAAGAACACAAAAAATCGATTGTAGATACCGTGGTGGATCTTGTGCAAAAACAAATTGTGAAATATGCTCAAGTAACTGGAATTGAGGTAGGAGGCTCTTACGCAAAAGGAACTTGGCTTCCAGAAAAAGCAGACATTGACATTTTTATCAAGTTTCAAACCAGCGTATCTGAGAAGGATTTTGCAAATCTTGGAAAGAAGATTGGCTTTGATGCGCTGAAAAACTACAAGCCATATGTCAGATATGCAGAGCATCCATTTGTTGAGGCAAAAATCAAGGATACCAAGGTGAACCTAGTTCCCTGTTACGATGTGGAGGAAGGAAAATGGAAGAGCTCCGCTGACAGATCCACTTTCCACACAAAATTCATGAAAAACTCGCTCTCAGAATCCATGAAAAACGAGGTCAGAATGCTCAAAAGATTTCTTATGAATAACGACATCTATGGTGCAGAAATTGCAAGGCAGGGTTTTAGTGGATATGTAGCAGAGGTGCTAGTACTGAACTTTGGAAGCTTTCTTGAGGTGCTCAAGGCAGTGTCTGAGATAAAGTAGGGCCAAGTTATTGGAAAGGCAACAAAAGAGTTTGACACCCCGATAGCAATCATGGATCCTATCGACAGCAAAAGAAATCTTGCTGCTGCCATTTCAACTGACAACATTGGAAATTTTGTGTTTGTAGCAAGAGCATTTCTGAAAAACCCCTCAGCGAGATTTTTCATGCCAAGAAAAATACAAAAGGCGCCAAGAGATGTAATCAAAAATACACTGGTTTTAACATTCAGATACAAGCCGCGAAGTCCCGACATAATTTGGGGTCAGGTAAAAAGAGCGACAAACTCAATTGCAACACAAATAGGACAGGCAGGCTTTATTGTTTTGAAAAAATCGGCCCTAGTTGAGGAGAACACTTCAAGTGCCGCATTGCTGTTTTTTTTGCAATCAACCAAATTAGATGAAAGCTATCTTAGGGTCGGACCAGATTTCTTTGGTGCTGATTTTTCTACAAAGTTCATCATGGCTAACAAGAAGAAAAGCATAATGATGTGGGTAAACGACGACGGCAAGGTGTGTTCTCTTCAGAAGAGACCGCATTCGGACGCATTGTTATTGGTAAGGGATTTACTGAAAAAAAATATTGAAAAATCCGGAATATCGGCCGGATTAAAAGAAGATATCATGCACTTCAGTCTTGTACTGGGCAATAAAATAACAAGCAAATCCATTAAAGAGGCAATAGCCAAACTTGTCTCAACTGATGAAA
>CAZCWI010000064.1:0-9296 GCA_964502325.1 uncultured Candidatus Nitrosotenuis sp.
GCAATTGTATCAATAATTGCAGTTTCTGCAAGAACACGACTTAGCATCTTACCAAGATACTAAGATCAATCAACTTTTTTCATTTTTTAGTACGATTATCTAGAAAAGGAAATATACGATTAGTATACAACTTTGATAATGAACTATCTTCATGGATTGTTATTATTTTCAGTTTTAGCTCTAGTTGCAGTTAACGCGTCATCGGCATACGCGCAGGAATGTAAACTATGCATTGCAAAAGAATTCTACGTTCAGGGCGACACGGTTGTAGTATCAGGCAAAGTCGATGCAATCTTGGAAAAAACACCCATAATCATACAGATTTTCTACACTACAAACATCGTAGACATTGCACAAGTCGAAGTATCTCAGGACGGCAGCTACACTGCCACGTTTAACACAAATGGCATCTACTGGAAGAACAGCGGCAAGTACACAGTAAAGGCAACATACGGGGTAAGCGGCAATGTCTATGAATCCAGTTTTGATTTTCAGACCAAAAGTTCGGCAAGCGACACAACGCAAATTTTTGAGGTATTGAGACCGGAAAATGCTGGGACATTCGATGTTCCATACACAATACGTGGGGGAGTAGTAAAGAACATCATAGTTGACCAGCAGATGCTTGGGTTTATCGTGACAATACAGTCAGATAACGACGGATCTTTGACTTTGGACTTGGGAAGAGAATGGATTGATGCCAAGACGACGACTGGTGATGACGACACGTTCATAATTTACATCGATGGCTCCGAGGTACAATACCAAGAAGCGGCAGATGCAGATTCCAGGGTACTTACAATACAGTTCTTGGAGGGAGACTCGGATATCGAGATTATCGGAACCCAGGTGGTTCCGGAGTTTGGCCCAATCGCACTCATAGTTTTGGTACTGGCCATAACTTTGACAATGGTGATCTCCACAAAGAAAATGTCCTTGCTTCGTATTAGTTAAAAGCCGTATTTTGTTTTAAATGGGGATACGCTTCGCAGCTCCTGAACTGCTTTTTTTAGTATGTCTACTGTCTGATCCATTTCAGGCATGGTGTTGTACAGGCCAACGGTAATCCTAAGAGAGCCAGTGATTTGCTCATGAGAAAACCCCATTGCCATCAAAACGTGCGATGCCTTTTGGGTTTTGACAGAGCATGCAGAGCCAGTAGATGCCGCAACCCCGTATTCGTCCAATTTGATTATCAGGTCCTCCCCATTTACGCCAAGAAAAGTAAAGTGTGCATTGTTTGGAGTCTTGTTTTCCACATTGCCGTTTATTGAGACGTGTGATATTTCGCCAACCACCCTAGATATCAGATGATCCCGGAGGTTTTTCATGTGTGATGCGTTTTTGTCCAAATGTTCTTTTGCCAAATGGCATGCCTTGCCAAAGCCTACAATGTTTGCCACGTTCTCAGTTCCAGAGCGCATGCCGTTTTCCTGCCCTCCGCCAAGGATGAATGGATCAAGTGTTATTCCGCTTCGGATGTAAAGTGCCCCAATTCCCTTTGGGCCGTTTATTTTGTGAGACGATATAGAGAGCAGGTCAACACCGATCTCGTTTACATCGATGGGGATTTTTCCAACTGCCTGAATCGCATCGGTGTGGAACAAGACGTTGTGCTGCTTGCAGATTTGGGCGATTTCTTTTATCGGCTGGATTGTACCAACCTCGTTATTTGCAAACATTACACTAACAAGTGCTGTTTCCTTTGTGATGGATTGCCTTAGCTTTTCAATGTCAACGACGCCATATTTGTCCACAGGGAGATAGATTACGTTGTATCCTTCTTTTTCGAGCTGTCTGCACGGCTCAAGTATTGCATCGTGCTCTATATGGGACGTTATGAGCTGCTTTGCCTTGTTCTGGCGCATCACCCCAAACAACGCAGTGTTGTCTGACTCTGTTCCGCCAGACGTTAGGAGTATCTCATTTTGTTTTGCGCCTATCAGTTCTGCGATTCTTTTTCTTGCAGTTTCAATTGCCTTTGAGGCAAGCCTTCCGTATCGGTGAATCGAGGATGGGTTGCCATACTGCTCCTTAAAGTACGGTAGCATCTCTTGGAATACTTCGTCGTGAACCTGAGTCGAGGCGGCATTATCCAGGTATATCAATCTGCAATCACGTTAATTTTTCCTGGCCTGTATCCCTCTGAGTCAAGTGTTACTGAGGTAAACCCGATTGATTTTAGTTTAGCAAAAAGATCATCCATGTCTGGCTTTCCCAGCAGATGCAGTTCGTCTGATCCAACTTCGATTTTTGCCGCACCGTCAATATCGCGAACGCGGACCTGTTTTGCCCCAGTTGTTTGCTTGACAAACATCTCGCCAATTTCTATTCTAGCTAGTCTTTCTGCTGTGACTCGCTGGCCCCACGGGATGCGGGATGCAAGGCATGAATTTGACGGTCTTTCGTACACGGATAGCCCAAGCGCTTTTGCAGTCTGTCGTATCTCTTGCTTTGAGAATTGTGTCTCGACTAGAGGGCTCATGACACCGTTGTTTCGCAATGCGGTGATTCCCGGCCTATAGTCTCCCAAATCGTCAGTGTTTGTGCCATCAACTATGCATGCGATGTTTTCTTTTTTTGCCACACCTATGAGATGCTCTGAGAGTTCAGACCTGCAGTAAAAGCACCGATTTTTGTCGTTTCTAGCAAAATCCTCGTTTTGCAGTTCGTTGTATGATATTACAAGATGCCTTATTCCTATTTCTTGGCAGATCTTTTTTGCAGAATCCAATTCTTCCTGCGCCAGAGTTTTGTAATCGGCTGTAACTGCAAGTGCCGAACCGCCCAAGGCCTTGTGCGCAGCATATGCAACAAGAGCACTGTCTACTCCGCCAGACAGCGCCACCATGACGCTTTTTTTGTCAGAAAACCAATCTAGCAGTTCATCGAGCCTTGTCATTTTAGTTGTTTTTTCACTTCTGCTTTGATTAATTCTTCGGTTTGCTTAAATGACAGCCCAAGTTTTTCAGATATGGATCTGATATCGTCATATTCTACTTTGAACTGCTTGTGAGTGCCAGTATTTGCCACCTTGCATCTTAGTGTAAAAGTTTTATTGTTTATTTTCACCTTCATTGTAATTATTTGTCTTGGGACTAGGAATCTATCCGATGTTCGTATTCTTACCCCGAGTGTTCCAGTTTCGGACACCAGCAGGTTTAGCAGCTGGCTGACAGAATCAGAATCACATATTACAGATATCATGTGGCTTGGCCTTCCCTTTTTTGTGATGGTCTGGATGACGGAGACGTCTTTTGCGCCATTTGCCATTATCTTGTCTATCACATGAGCCAAGACTTCGCCTGAAATGTCATCCACGTTTGTCTCCAGAATGGTAACAGAATCCAACTTGGCACTTTTGGCAGACTCGCCATGGATTATTTTTAGCACGTTGGAAAAGCCTTCAAAGTTTTTTTGCCCTGCACCATACCCAACGGATTTGACATTCATCATCGGGTAGAATTCAGAGCACCTGTCTGCCAGGTTCACAAGAATACTTGCCCCAGTAGGCGTGGTCAGTTCGTCTTTTACCATATTTCCAGATATCAGAATTTTTGATTTGTCAAATATTTCTAAAATTGCACCTGCAGGATTTGAGACGGTTCCGTGCGAAAACGTAACGGTTCCGCTACCCACGGACACCGGTGTCGTGATTATCTCCTCATCAAAATATCCCAAGTCGTCTAGCGCTATCGCGGTTCCGACAATGTCAATTACAGTATCAATGCTTGAGGCTTCATGAAAATGGACCGAGTCCGTTGGGACGCCGTGAATTTTTGACTCCGCCTTGATCAGAGTTGCGATGCTGTTTATGGCAAATGTTTTTGCAGACTCTGATAAGCCTATTTTGTCGACGGTTTTTTTGATGCAGTTTTGGATTTCTATTCCCTTTCTGTCATGATGATGCTCATCTACTTGCAGAACCATGGATGTTGCCTGGATCCCATGCTTGTTTACTTTTTTAAAGTCAATTTTTTTGATTTTGGATCCGTGTAGAAAGTTTTGTGACGCATTAACGCCGTTGATGATTTTTGATTTGTTTGCGCCCAGATGCACTAGAGACGACAGTACCATGTCACCTGAGATTCCAGCTATTTGTGGATCTATTACCAAAACCATGAGAGATCAAGCTTCAAAAATGCATATAAATTCTCAGATCAGTAAGTTTGCAAAACAATTTTGCGTAAAATCAATGGAAAAATTTTTGCAATAGATTTAATTATTGAGCGTAAAAGTCGCACAATATGATTACAATTATCGGCTCCGGCAAAGTTGGCGGAGACGCGGCACTGTTTTCTGCTCTCAAAAAACTAGACGATGAAATTTTGCTTCTTGATGTCGTAAAGGGCTTGCCGCAAGGAGAGGCAATGGACCTAAACCACATGCTATCAGAGCAGGGAGTCGACGTAAACATCCGCGGCTCTAATGATTACTCTGACATGAAAGGCTCCAAGGTTGTCGTGGTGGTTGCAGGCTCCGGAAGAAAGCCGGGTATGACAAGAATGGATCTTTTGAAAATTAATGCCGGAATAGTAAAAGACGTTGTTGAAAATATCAAAAAATATGCAAATGATTCCATCATTGTTCCAGTCACAAATCCACTTGACCCGATAGTCCACATCACATACAAGACATCGGGATTTGACAGAAGCAGAATCATAGGCATGGGAAACATGCTGGACTTGTCAAGATTCATCCAGTTCATCCACGAGGCAACGGGTCATTCCAGAGACTCGATACGGGCATTAGTGATTGGAGAGCACGGCGAGAGCATGCTTCCGCTTCCAAGATTTTCAACAGTTTCAGGGATTCCATTATCAAGCATACTGCCAAGTGAAAAGCTAGACCAGCTAGTCCAGGACACAAGGCAAGTTGCAGCAAAGGTAATTGAGCTAAAGGGTGCAACGGTTCATGCCCCAGGAAATGCAATATCGGCAATAGTCGAAGCAATACTCAAAGACAGGAAAAAAGTAATCCCGGTTGCAACCCCACTTGACGGCGAATACGGGCATTCCAATGTTTCAATTGGGGTTCCGGCAGTAATCGGAAGAAACGGCGTCGAAAAAATAATAGAGCTAGACTTGAACCAGCAGGAAAAGGAATGGTTCAACAAGGGAGTCGACGGCGTCAAAAACGCGCTTGCCGGCATCTGACCTGATCAGTTTTTTAATGAAATATTCCAATAGCGAATATTGGAAATAATCGATGTTTTAGAATCACTAAAGGACGGGAAGATTAGCGTTTCAAAAGCAAAAAAACTCCTGTCGCTGTATTCCATTGAAAAAATCGAGGATTTTGCCCAAATTGATGTGGGGCGCAGATATCGCAAGGGCATACCAGAGGTGATCTTTGCAGAAAGAAAGCAGGTTGACGAAATCAAAAAAATTGTCAAAAGAATACTTGCAAAGTCAAACTCTGTCCTGGTTTCAAGAGTCACAAAGCAGGATTACCCCAAAATAATCAGCTTTGCGAAAAAAAATAAACTCAAAATAAAGCAGGGAAAGAACACGACTGCTCTGCTTTTTTACAAAAACGCGCTCAAACCAACCGGCGGAAAAATCGGAATCATCACTGCCGGAACGTCAGATATTGGCACGGCCGAAGAGGCAAGGCTCACATGCGAGGCGATGAATTGCACGTGCATTTGCAGCTATGACGCAGGGATAGCAGGGCTTCATAGGACATTTCCAATAATAAAAAAGTTCATCGAAGAGGATGTGGACGTGATTATTGTCGCAGCAGGAATGGAAGGAGCGCTTGCGTCTGTCGTGTCATCACTTGTGGAAGTGCCGGTAATCGGATTGCCAACATCTGTCGGATACGGTTATGGAGAAAAAGGAGTCGCGGCCCTGGCATCGATGCTTCAGAGCTGTTCTCTTGGACTATCGGTGGTCAACATAGACAACGGTGTCGGAGCAGGGGCAGTCGCATCAAACATTGCAAACAAGATAAGAAATTCTAGACGTCAATAATTCCAAGGTTTGCAAGCTCAGTTCCAATACCAAATCCCAGTAACGCAATGCCAGTACCAAGCCCTGCCATTTCGAGGCCCCCCTTTAGAATACTGGTTTTGGCCAGCCTAGACTTTAGTGCGCCAACTAGAAACGACGCAGTCAGACTCATCCCGACTGCAACTAGAAGCGGAGCGTATCCGTGCCCGAAGAAAAACGGAAGTATTGGCAAAATTCCTCCAAGCAAAAACGCCCCAAACATCCTAAATGCGCTCTTTAGCGGACTTCCCAAGACCTCGATGTTTAGCTTTAATTCCTCAGTAAGCATGGTATCAAGCCAGACTTTTTTGTCTGACGTTATCTTGTTTACAATCATCTCAAGATCTTGTCCAGAAAACCCCTTTGCCTTGTAGACATCCTCGATTTCCTTTCGCTCAACATCAGGCAGGTTTTCAATTTCCCATTCTTCGCGCGCAATTTCAGATTTTAGCAACTCTCGGTGCGTCTTTACCGCAAGGTAGTTCTGTACTGCCATTGCCTTTGCGCCAGTGAACATGCCAACAAGCGCTGCAAGTATTATCAGATTTGACGAAACGTCTGCGCCGCCAACTCCTGCAGCTATGCCAAGGGAGGTATTTATCCCGTCACCAAAACCAAAAACAAAGTCCCTCACCCCGCTAGACTCAGACAGGTGGGGCTCGCTGTGCCGCGGCTCAGATACTTCTCTCATTTGCAAAGTTACTGGATACCAGCATAATTTAAGCTTGAAAAAACAGGGCAAATAATTTATACCAAATAGAAAGCTGATAACTAGTTGGCCGGCAAAAGAATAGTTCTAACTGCAGATCGTAGTTTGATGACGAATTATCGTGGTAATTTCCTTTATGGCTTTATTGCATGTGGACCGTATGAGCTCCTCCCAGAATGGGTCTTTGACAAGGTTTTCTGCCCCGCAGTTGAAACTGATCCGGCAACAGGCGAGGCAAAAGTAGCACAGGTCGGACTTCGAAGAGTGGAAAGCGCGCTGCTGCAGGGATACAAAAGAGACGAGATATTCATTGCAAATCCAGATCATCTTGCAAAATCAATCGGGCCAGACACCAAGGTAGTTGGAATCAACGTAATGGATCCACTCGGAATGGCGCCAGTCACAACAACGATGTCGCCTGAAAAACTATCCTATGTTGCCATGAAATTCAAGCGAATGTGTGCAGACATAATTCAGCTCAAAAAGAAATACGACTTTAAGGTAGTAGTCGGAGGAAACGGCGCGTGGGAACTAGCAAAGACGGACAGAATGAAGATTCACGGAATTGACACGGTTGTAGTTGGAGAGGCAGACGAGCTTGCACTTGATTTGTTTAAGGATTTGGAAAGCGGGGATGCGCCGGAGCTGATGCATTGCTTTGTAAAAAACATACAGAACATTCCAGTTATTGAAGGACCTACGGTCAACTCTTTGATTGAGGCAATGAGAGGATGCGGAAGGGGATGCGACTTTTGCGACGTAAACAAGCGTTCCAAAAAAGACTTGCCGCTTGAAAGACTGCAATACGAGGCAAAAATCAATCTCAAATACGGATTTGATTCAGTATGGTTACACTCTGACGAAATGCTGCTTTACGGATGCGATAACAAAGACTTTCAGCCAAACCGAGACGCAATCACGGAATTGTGGAGCGGTCTGAAATCACTTGGCGCAAACTTTGTTGGAACTACACACATGACATTTTCCGCAGTCGCAGCAGATCCTGAGCTTTTGCGCAAAATGTCAGAGATCAACAACATGCAGACAAGCGGCAGGTGGCTTGCAACAAACCTTGGAATCGAGACAGTTGCGCCAAGAATGGTCAAAAAGCACCTGGGCGTGAAGACAAAGCCGTTTTCAACTGACGAGTGGGGATGGGTCGTAAGAGAAGGGGCGCGGGTAATGAACGAAAACCAATGGTTCCCAGCAGCTACTCTCATCATAGGATGGCCGGATGAAACTCCAGACGAGACCCAGTACACCATCGATTTGATTGAGGATTTCAGAAAGACTAACTTTAGAGGACTAGTTGCACCATTGCTGTACCAGGACTTTAGTGAGAAGAACTCGATGCACTTTGGAAACCTAAACGAGGCCCAATTTACTCTCTTTTGGAGATGCTGGGAGAACAACATGCGCGTCATAAATGATATCATTCCAATAATTCTCAGAAACAAGACGTACGGCCCTCCAATGAAAGTTCTCATGTACGGCATGATCAAGGCCGGAACTTGGGCAATCATGCGTTATTTGCGCGGACTCTGCAAGGATCTCTTCAACGGGAAACTCCCAGAAGACATCGTCGACAGATATTCAAGAAGCAGATCAGTTGCAGCCCCAACGTACACCAGATAAGATTTCTAAAAAATAATTTTAGTTCAAGTTTTTGATTGCTTGGTCTGCAATCGTGTTTCTTTTTGGAGTCAGGACAATAAAGTAGGTCTTGTCAGCGCGTTCTATTGCGTTTACCTTTTTGTAGGCTTTGGTGTTGATGTCAAACTCTAGTATTCGGCCATCAAGTGTTCCCTTTGCATATATCATAAGATACACGTCTCCGTTGCTGTGGCCAAGTGGGACAAATGCAAAGACATAGCCTTTGTACGAGTTTATCGGCATTGTGTTTTTCATTGGCGGCATCACGGATGCCATGTAAGAAAAGATGTCCTCCATAGAATCAAATTCTTCGTACTCTACGTGCACAAATTAGGTACTAGAGTATGGATATAAGAATCTTAAAGGGCCTTTTTCTTTCTCAGGCCGTTAAGCTTCACTATCACTATTGCCGGTGCGACAAAGTACATGCCAATGTTTAGCAGTATGATTCCGATTCCATATCCTAGCATTTCTGACTCGGAGTCAATGTTGACGTGGTTCAATATTGAGAGAGTAGATAGCATTGGGGTGATCGTTATCTTTATCGCCTCCTTGAATACGGGGTTTTCTCTTTCCCAGTCAGCTACTGTCGGACTGAATGAGTAGTAAAGAGAGTTAAATCCGCTCATGAAGCTTGTTCCGGAGCTAGTGCTAAACAATACGTTGTCTCTGATTTCCCTTAGCAGTTGTACTTGGGGCGCAAGCTCTGATCCAAATGCCGCTGTTGCAATAAGGCAGCCTGACTTTTCATCGCCGCTAACTTTGTCTGGTACACAGATGCCGTTTTCAGCGTGTGTGCCGGTGCCGCATGTCGGCGGTGCGACTACTGGCGGTTCATCGATGCATTGTCCGCCTGACATCATTTGTCCTGGTGGGCATTCTACTGGAGGTGCGACTATGCACGTGCCAGATACATCGTCAAAGACGGTTCCAGTTCCACA
>CAZCWI010000065.1:0-9280 GCA_964502325.1 uncultured Candidatus Nitrosotenuis sp.
ACTTGATCCATTAGTTTGGTCATTTCATCGTCTGACATTTGTAATCCTCCAATTTCGGAATAACCTGATCACTTGCCCTAAGTAGGAGCGGGGAGATAAACGCACTGATTACAGATATTATGCCTATCAGCGGAAAGACAAAGCTGCTAACTGCCCCAATATCCACACCCGTTTTCACTATAACTATGGAAAATTCCCCTCTCGGGCCTGCCAAGGCAAATGCAGAACGTAATGATTTTGTTCTTTTCTGTCTGAACATCCAAGTGCCAAGCATTACGCTGCCAAACTTTACCAGTACGGATATCACGATAAGCCCGATTGCCAGAGCGACATAGTTTCCAAGCTCTGCAACGTTCATCAGTGCCCCGACTGAGACAAAAAATATCGCAACGAACATGTCCTTAATTGGGCTTGACAGTATTTTTGAAACCTCTGCTGACTTTGATTCAGCTACTAGCACCCCAGCTAAGAATGCGCCAATAGCCACAGACAGGCCGACAATGTTTGCAAGTAGCGCGTATCCAAAGCACACTCCGAGGACAGATAGCAGTAGAATTTCTTTGTGCTCTGTTGCGGCAACTTTGTCAATTAATTTCGGAACTACTTTTGTTCCAACAGTTAGTGTTCCACCGATCAGGGCCACTGCGACAATGACGATTGTGATTATACTAGTATAGGAGACGCTTCCTGCAAATGCCACTGATTCCAGAGTCGCAATCAGTATGACTGCTATGATATCCTCCACAATCAGCATTCCCAAGACAAGAATTGATGATTCCTTTTTTATTTTTCCAGTGTCTTCTAGAATTTTTACTATTATCGCAGTGCTGCTAATTGATAGCGCTGCACCCAGAAACAACGAGTCCATAAAACCAAGGCCGAACAGACTTGAGGCATAAAACACGACACCAAGCGTCAAAAACAGACCGATGGTTCCGGCACCTATTGCTACTTTGCCAATAGATCTAATCTTGGAATATGGAAACTCGATCCCAATCACAAACAAAAGCAGAATCACCCCAAGCTCAGCAAAGATGTTCAGTACAGAGATGTCTGAAAGTATGCCGGATTTTCCAATGCCCATGACCTCACCTTCCGGTATGAGCGATGTCCAAAGCGGAGACAGCGGCCCAAGAAGCATTCCAGCAAACAGGTATCCTATGATCAGCGGCTGCTTTATCTTGAAAAATGCAAGTGTTACAATTGAAGCCAAAATCATGATTATTGCCAAATCAGTGATAAATGAAGAATGGGGAATTTCTGGAGTAATCATCTCAATTATGTTGTTAACTGGACTTGGGCTGTCGAGAACTTGTAAAAGATAATTTTGCACTAATAACTCACAGAATGGTTCATTAAAATTATTTTTGGTCTGCTAAATTACGCAAATTGTCTTTGCAAGCATCCTGACTTTTTCACTTTCAGGCTCATCTAGCTTGCGCTCGGTGTATTTGCTGCTAAAGTACAACAAATCTACGAGTTTTGACTTGTCCATAGTTACGATTGTCGCTTGGTTTGATTGTGGTACACTGGTATTTGTCAGAATCACAAGCTTGTCTACAAACGCAGATGATTTGAGCACATTTGATATTGTCTCAAAGTTCTTTGCGTGATTATCATCCATTACCACTGTGATTCCTATTTTTGTGCCAAAGGGATCGCTAAACAGAACGTCAAATGACGGGTTTGCCTTGCTTGCCTTTGAGATGTTTCCAATTTCATGAGCATAATTGACTAGGTTTGTCAGCGCCTGCTTTATCTGAGACTCTGTTGCGCCTGCACTTCTTTTAATTTTGATAAATTCCGATATTGGCACCTCCATTATGCTGCCCCTGATTTTTAGTCCAGGATAGGTGTGCTTGACAGTCTCGTCAATGACGTTTTCTGTGATTTCCGGCGCAGAGATGGAATGTGCTACCTCTACAGCGTGGTTTAGTATGTTGATTATAGAACGAACGTTTCTAAATTCTGGAAACTCGTCACATAGGACGCGTATCTTTGCGGCAAGGTCCTGCTGTTCTTTTTTGTTGAACTTTGCTGTCTTGTCTGCCTCTTTTATGTACTCGATTGCGATTTCGATTAGCTCATCAACAGAGTTTGCCCCGGCAAGATCAATTTTGTAGTTTGCCTTCTCCAATCTATCAAACACAGATGCGTTTGCCTTTTGTATGTCAAGATATGCAGACGGCGTGGTAATCAGCAATAAAACAGATGCCGGAATATGCGCGTTTATCAGAGACTTGATAAATTCCGTTGTTCCTTCCTGGGAGTCAACCTCGTCAAGCTCAAAGAGAATTACCTTGCCAAGCAAGTTGTGGGAAAACTTGGACAGCGCGGTTATTCTTCCAAGCAAGTCGTCAAGATTAGTTATTTTGTCAAACGAGTTGAAAATTATGTTTTTTACCAGTATCGCCTCGTTGGAATCATAGTTTGCGCCAAGATACCTCTCAATCGAGTCCCTCGGCGCCAGCTGTTTGTCATATATGATGTCCTCTGTTTTTTGCTTTAATGTCACTCCCTTTAGCTTGTCAATGATTCCGTATCCTAGCGCCCTCTTGGCAAAAATGTCCCCCCCTTGCGCCTTGTCGCATATGCGCATGAGAAATTTCTGCTTTAGCTCAAAGAATAATTCCTTACCAAATCCGTGGATTAGTGCGTTGTAGATGCTCTCGTTTGTCTTTGGCGATATGGTGGAAAGGTCAACATATGTGGTTATGATGTCTTGTCTTGTCTTTAGGGTTTTTACGTGCAGTGCGAGATGGGTCTTGCCAGAGCCCACGTCTTGGACAAGTGTGATTACTCGAAAATCATTATCGGTTGAATTTTTCCTTGTAATTTTTTTGTAAAGATCAGATATGCATTCTGTTATGGTCTCTTTTGCCTCAATGTGCCTTGTTCCTCCAAGAATTTTTGCATCTTGTTCAGTAGGAGTAGGGCTACTTGGGTACGGGTTTGCCTTTAGTCCGTATGGATAGGTCATAGCTTTCTTACGTATCCGTGCAACATGCCGCGCACCGTGATACCCTCTTGTCCTCCAGTCGAGATTTCATATTTTGCCTGATTTGATTCAATTAGTGATGATGTCAATGCATAGAATTTGTCCTGTGATATTCCAAGTGAACTGCAGACATTTTCACGTATGCTGGAGAGCTGAACCCATCCAAGTGAGGACGACAGTTTTGAGATGGAATCGTCAAAGAGTGCCTGAAATGACAAGTCAGAATTGGTGCCAGCAACTGTCTGGCTTTTCATCTGGTTGACAGAGTTTTCCAGATTTTTCACTAGTTTTGATAATATCTTGAATTTAGGATCATTTTGCGATATGTGGGAAAGATAGTTCTCCTTGGTCCATACGTAATGCGCCACGCCTTTGTTGTCTACGATGACTGTCTCATCGTTTGTGAGTTCTGCAAGCGACGGCTCGCACTCGCTACCAAAAATCTTCTTTAATTCGGCCTTTTTTATTCCGCAGACTCCTGATTCTACTACTTTGTCAAGAATCTGGGAATTCATGCCATAAAATCCCTAAATTTTTTTTTAATGGGCAAGGTCGCGTTGTGCTACAATTTGGTGAAAAATTCTTGTCTATCGGGCAGATTGGAGTGCCAATCAGTCACAGGTCTGACAGAGTCAGAATTATTAGGAATGCCGCGCAAATCGATGTGCAGAGTGATGATTAGGTCATCGGATATGGTGAAGAATTAGACCTGGGGTATCTGACTGCGCCTTAGCATAATCCCAAGACTATGCCAAATCGAGTTCTTTTCTTATTTCGTCAACGCCGCGTATACCAAAGATATCTCGCACTTGTTGGATTCTGATGTTTTCTTTGACCAGCTCTTTTCCAAGCTTGTCTATCAATACTGCAAACAGGTCAGTGAATCTTATTTCCCACTTGTCTGCAGAATCTAGCATCTTAGATAGTGCCCACTGTCTCACCTCTTGCGGGAGTGAGATCTTTTCGTCAGATTCAATTGAGATTTTATCAAACAGATTCACTATGGATGCAGTTTGTTCTGCCATTTTTTCGATGTCTTTTAGCTCGCCGTATTTTGATTCTGAAAGAATTCTCAAATTAGACTGAAACTCGGACAGCTTCAACAGCCCTACTACTTCCTTAGATACATTTGTTGACGCCTTGTTTGTTACGGTTCTGATTTCCTGCATGTTCTGGAACAGCTGATCAGCTTTTTTGTGGAACTCTGACGCAGATGCTTCAGATCTTTTAAACAGATCAGATATCGCAGATACCTTTTGGTCTATTGTATTTGTTTTGTTAAAAACGGCGTCTTTGAATCCTGAAAACTCTTCTTGCACGGATTTTAATCCCTCGCCTACAAACGCAGTTGCGTCTGCTCTCTTTACCAGAGAATTAATTTCGGATTCTATTTTTTGGACTTCGCCTGAAAGATGCTTTATGGTCTCAGTTTTTGCCATGTTTGAGAGCAGTTCCTGCTGAAGTCCCTGCATTCTTTCTCCAAACGAGTCTATTTTTGCTGCCTTGTCAGATACCTGCGTAATTTGGCCCTTGATGGATTCAAGTTCGGTCATTATTTCCGAGGCAGATTCTGTTTTTTCTGCAATATCGTTGAGATTTTTCTTTAGTGATAATATGTCAGATTCAAGATTTGTTTTTTCTGACTTGTCATACACGGACTGGATCTTTTTCTTGAGATCCTCGATTTCGGTGCCAACTGTGGAGATCTTTTCTGTCTTTGACGAGATGTCGTCAAGATTTTCTTTTATGTTGTCAATTCTTTGAGCGATTTTTATTATCATGTGAGTATTATTCTGAATTGACGCCACGTTGTCAGATACGGTTTTCATTATGCTCTCTGAGCTGGGAGATTCTTTTTGGGTCTGGCTTATCTTGCTCACCTGATCCTGTAACCGACTGGTTTGGTCGTGTAGCTTTGTGACAAGAGACGCCTGCGAGCGCACCTGATTTAGTCCTGCAAAGAGCCTTTGGCTGTCTTCTTCTATGATGTTGATCTGTTTTGATTGTTTTTGGATTTGCTCAATTGCAGACGCAAGTGTGTCAATCATGTCTTTCATTGAGATTAGCACCTTTTGGTTTTCAGAAAAGATCTTTGCCATGCCCTTGATTTCTTTAGACAAGGTTTTTGTAGAATCGGATACTGCCGCGATTTTCTTAACCAGCGTGCTAGAATCCTTTTTTGTCAAAGAGGCGGGAGTTTTTTCCTTTTCAGCAGGTTTTGCTGCCTTCTTTGGTGCCTTTGACATCAAAGTAATGACAGACTGTTAAATAATAAAAGGTTCGGCTGAAATAGATAAAAAATAATGTAGCTACTCGTTGACCATTTTTGGGTCGTGGAGTATCTCGTGGAACGTTTTCTCTGTCAGCCCGGTGAGTGACTCAACGAACTGTTTTGTGCAGTATTCACATGTTATCATAAAGTACGGTATGGTACCGTACTATTAATACCAAGGTAATGATACAATCACCAACGGCCACGAACAAAAGGCAGCAATTATTCTGTTTAACCCAAACACACGCATTCCTATAATCATATAGTAATAACGAATCACAGTTATGATAAACCCGCTCAGTCACTCCCTTAACTGGAAATTGCAGATACTCTTTAACGCAATTGCCGTAATTTCTGTACTGGTCATCTCAGTTGGCAGCTATACTGCAACAAGCCAGTTGGTTGAAAAACTCGATACCGAACAGGCAAAAGAACAGCTTGCAGGGCTTGCAAATCAGGCCATAATTTTAGGAATAATTGTAAATGCAGCAGTAGGAGTATTTGCTTTCTTTATCTCACGCTCCATATCAAAACCAATTGCCAGGGCAACTGAAATTGCAATCAAGATTAGCGAAGGAGATCTTTCCATTATAGTAGAGGATACAAAGTCAAAGGACGAAATAGGCAAACTGCTCAAGGCAGAAAAGCAAATGGTGTCCAGCCTGAAAAACACCATATCTGAAGTGCACATGGCGGCACAATCAGTATCATCAAGTGCCCAGCACATCGCAGCGTCAGGCAGTGAGCTAAACTCATCAGTGCAACAAATTGCAACAACAGTTGATCAGATTTCAAGAGGCTCACAAACACAAGCACATGATCTCAACAAGTCAAAACAAATTGTAGATCAGATGACAAGTGAAATTAATGAGCTTGCGACAAACGCAATAGAATCTGTGGAAGTGACTAACGAGGTAGGCAAACTCTCAGAGAGTGGCGCAGAATCGGCTAAAGAGGCAGGCGAGAGAATGAATAACATAATCAAAGTCACAAACAACTCTGCGCAAAAAGTCAGAGAGTTAGCAGACAAGACAAATGAGATTACGGCGGTTTTAGACGTGATTAGACAAATCGCAGACCAGACCAACCTCTTGGCGCTAAATGCCGCAATTGAGGCAGCACGTGCAGGAGAGGCAGGCAGAGGGTTTGCAGTAGTCGCAGACGAGGTCAGACGCCTTGCAGAGAGTTCTGCAAAATCATCAGAAGACATCGATACTAAGCTGAAGCAGATTCAGGAGAACGCGCAGATTGTAGTCGAGGACATTGAAACTAGTTCAAACGAGGTAAACCAAGGAAAGATGGTAATTGATTCTTCACTAAAGGTACTTGACGAGATTGCGTCCCGCATAAGAAATGTATCTAAAAATGTAAGCAGGTTATCAGATTCTGCTCAAGCAGAAATGTCTAAAGTCAAGTTGGTATCAGAGAGCGCAACTGAGATTTCGTCAGTGGCAGAGCAGAATGCAGCCGCAACCGAGGAGGCATCAGCTGCAGTAGAACAACAAACTGCACAGACACAGGAGATTGCAACTTCTGCAAATCAGATGTCAGAGCTTGCAACGCAGCTCCAGCAAATAATATCTAAATTCAAAATAGGATCAGAGGGCGAGTCCACAGAGCCAAACATATCTGAAAACTTGGTTAAAGTAGCTAACTGATTTTAGACATCGTCAGACTTGTCGTATATTTTTAGCTGTTCCTTCTTTCGTTTCATTATGGCAAAGATTCCCAATATTGCCGCAATCCAAACTGAGCTAAACACGATATTTGAAAAGCTTGCATACATGTACGGCGTTGCGTCCATCAGGTTTTGCCGGATTTGAATTGCACCCACCTGGAGGTGTAGCATGGCGGTGTTAAAGTCAGCCTTGTTGCTTGGCTCGCCAGTAAGTTCTTCGACGCTTGCAATCATGGAATCAACGTCTTTTTGTATTCTGCCAAAATCGGTAGTGTCAGTTGGGAATATCCAGACTGGGTTTCCTTTGGCTGGCAGGTGTTGTTTTATTTGGTGAAGATCTGCAAGTATTGACTGAGGGTCTTTGCTTGCCGCGATTCGGTCTAGCAGTCCACGAGATATGTCAAGCGGATACACGTCGTTTTGGTATCCAACATATGCCATGTATGCTCCAAATGTAATGATTGCAAACATTCCAATGATTGCTGCCCGATAGTATTTGTCTGCCATTTCTTCTGTCCTTGTTTTTTGTACACTGGATTTATTTCTTTTAAATTTTGAGTGCGACAGACTCACGTATGCGATATAGAAGAATCCGATTGTCGGGATCGCTATAATTGGCGCAAAAACTGGGTTTTTTGAAAAAATCGCAATAAGTATGCCCATGAGGCCATAAATTCCAAAAAATATCTCCAAGAGTGTTGTTTTTGTAAATGGAAGATTGTATGCCTTGTCACGCCAGTCGTCAGTGTTATTTACAATTCCATATTTTGGAGTCCTGAGAAATTCATTCTTTTTGCCAAATATCCCATCAAAGACTGCAACGGTGTTGTTTACTGCCATTCCAGAAGAGTAAATCAGCAAAAACGGAAGAATTTTTGCCTTGTGTTTCCAATTTTTCCCCCACACGTTGTATATGACTAAAAGGTATGCGCCAGGCCCCATTGCAAGGTATGTCGCAATCGTGATTCCAGGGACAAGCCGAACTATGTGCAGATTCATTTCAGATGCCAAAAGAACAGGCAAGGCAAGAAACTGTATCAGTAAAAGCGGGTATGCGATGTGCCTAGTCAGTTGCACAAATGCCTGAAGTTTTGTTTCAATCGGTATCTTTCTTTTTATCAAAATGTCTCCAAGCAGTTTGATTGCGCACTGGATTGCGCCTTTTGCCCACCTAAACTGCTGCCTTTTTGCAGCATTCATCTGGACTGGGAGTTCTGCGTCAACTACTATGTCAGAAATGAAAATGCAACGCCACCCCTTCATCTGCGCCCTATAGCTCAGGTCAAGATCCTCTACCAGTGTAGAGGTGTGCCATCCCCCCGCATCCTCAATACATTCACGTCTCCAGATTCCGGCAGTGCCGTTAAAGTTCATGTACAGGTGTGAGTTGCTCTTTGCCTTTTGCTCTATTAAAAAATGAAAGTCTAAGCTTAGTGCCTGGGCCTGCGTCATCGCAGAATAATTTTCGTTTACGTGTCCCCATCTGCACTGGACAAGGCCGATGTTTTGTTTTGCAAAGTACGGCATTGCCCTCTGCAAGAACCATACAGGCGGGATAAAGTCTGCGTCAAATATTGCGACATATTCTGTGTCAGTCATCTTCATTGCGTATTTGAGGGCACCAGCCTTGTACCCTTTTCGCGTTTCTCGTCTAATGTGCAAAATGTCGTATCCTTTTTTCTTGTACTGGTTTACCAAGCCGCTCAAAAGATCTGTCGTATCATCGTCAGAGTCATCAAGTACCATTATCTTCATTTTGTCTTTTGGGTAATCCAACGCGCATACTGCATCCACAAGCCTTGTCGCCACGTATTTTTCATTGTATATTGGAAGTTGGATTGTGATGGACGGCGTTCCAGCTTGCACTATTGGGTTTTTGTCTTTGCGTCTAAATGACAAAAACGCCAGATAATAGAAATTGACAGTATATGCAGTAAGCAAAATGGCCGAAAGTATGAAAATATCGAAAACGAATACCGTAAACGAATTGACAGCCATCATTCAGGATTGAACGACGGGGAATTTCTGTATTGTGTTATTAGGATTTTCTTTGGAAGATTTTGATCGCTTGGGGAGGACATACACCTTCACATGCCAAACAAAAGATACAGTCAGGCTCGCGTGCCATGAGTGGTTTCTTTTCAGATGCAGGATGACCAGGAGTGTCAAACCATTCGTACACTTGGACTGGACATGCGTCAATGCATGCGCCGTCAGCAACGCAAATATCAAAATCAACTGCTACAAATTCTCCCCAGACCCCCATTCTGCTAGTCTCGGTGCCTTTTCTTCCCCAAGTCTTGATTACGTTCTTGTTTGACGCAACAGTATA
>CAZCWI010000066.1:0-5856 GCA_964502325.1 uncultured Candidatus Nitrosotenuis sp.
TGATCTCCTTTCCCACGTCATCCACCCTGCTATTTATGACAAAATCAGAGCCCATTTTCTTTGCCAATCTTTGTTTTTCTTCACTTCTCACTATCGAGATAACGGATGCTTGAGTTAACAGTTTTAGGTATTGAATCGCATAGCATCCAAGTCCGCCCACGCCAGAAACCAGAGCAAAGGATCCTGGATTTAACAGATGTCTCACTTTTTTTACTGCTCGATATGGCGTAAGGCCAGCATCGGTGAGCGGAGCTATTTCCCTTGGATCCAAGGTGCCGGCATCGATTAGGAATTTGTATGAGGGGACCAGGACGTATTCTGCATACCCTCCGTCGTATTTTGACAGACCCGGAAATGTGGGCCTCATACAGAGCTGCTCGTTTCCACATCGACAGTGTTTACAAAAACTGCAGCCCCATCCGCCAAAGACTGCCACGGTGTCCCCTTTCTGAGTGTCCTTTGCAAGTGGGCCGGCGTGTTCTACGATTCCAGCAATTTCATGCCCTAACGTTATCGGCAATTTTGCTGGAAGGTGTTTCTGCCACTCGCCCTTTGCAAAATGAACATCACTGTGACAAACACCGGCCCCGCCTACTTTGACAAGTACCTCTTCGCCTTGCGGGATCGGGATTTCTATATCATCAATGTGAAGCGGTTGTCCATATTGGTGCAGTCTTGCAGCCTTCAATGATAAGTGGTTTTGCTTGAAATATAATACAGCGTAGGTGGAATTTCAAACTTGAAAATTAGATCAATTCCAATTACGGTTTTTTTTTCATTTTAAAATTAATATTTTAACAAACATCTGAATCTCAATAGTGAGATTTGCATCTCATAATCAAATACTTGGAAACTAGTCATCATTTGTGCTAAATATCTTAGACCTCACCATTGGAAACTATATGACTGCGTTCCCGATCTCGGTTTTACCAGATGTGTCGATTCCTGAAACTGTCGGTTTTATGGCAAGACGTGGGATTGGAAACATCGTGGTCAGTGGTGATGATGGCACACCGCTTGGGATTTTTACAGAAAGAGAAATTTTGTATGTTCTTGCCGCCCGCAACACTCTGCCAGACATCCAGGTAGGAGAGATCAATCTCTCAAAATTTGAAAAAATCACGCCAGAAACCTCCGTGTATGAGGCGGCAAAACTAATGCTTTCAAAAAAATCACGACTTTTGGTCTTCTCAGAACATGACAGGCCCATTGGAATAGCCACTACGTCAGACATCATCCGAGCCTTTAGGAAAACTGGTTATTCACCATCAATCTCTTCTGTCATTTCTAGAAAAATATGCCAGTGCGCATATGATGACAAAATCTCAGATGCGATTGAGATGATGTACAAAAAAAGAGTAGGAAGCGTGCTTGTTGAAAAGGCAGAGGATAACTGGGGGCTCTTTACTGAGCGAGATCTAGTCTTCAAGGTTCTAAGTAACAAAGTTCAGCTAAATGAAAAACTCGATCTCTATTCTTCATTTCCGCTAGTCACCGCAAATGAGGGAATCTTGGCAAACGAGGCGGCAAGTATCATGGCCGCAAAAAACATCAAAAGATTGGTTTTGACAAAAAATGACGACATTACAGGAATTGTAACTGCAAGAGATCTGGTTGATGCATATTGCAGCTACATCAGGGATATGCTTTCACGCGAATGAATCCAAATTTGAAATTTACAATAATCATACTCGGCGTAAATTCCGTATCACATGACGGATAAGAAAAACCGTTGAACCATGTCAAAAGTCAACAGTCAGTGCGGGCAGACAGTCTCAATGCAGCCTCCTGAAAACTCAGAGTCTGCCACAGTCTTTGTGCCTTGTTTTGTCTTCTGTCTAAAAGAAAGCACCTGATTTGGCTTGCTGCCGTATCGATAGACCGTTATCCCCTTACAATTAAGATTGTATGCAAGCCAAAAGGCGTCGCTGACGTCTTTTTGTTTTGCATCATGCGGCAGATTGATTGTTTTGCTTACCGCGTTATCGGTGTGTTTTTGAAAGGCAGCTTGCATCTTTATGTGCCAAAGTGGCGATATGTCATGAGCAGTCACAAATGTTTGTCTGATTTTTTTTGGAATGGTTTTGATGTGTTGAATTGTGCCGTGCCTTGAGATTTCCTCCATTAGTTTTTTAGAGTAAAACCCTTCTTTTTTTGCAATACTTTCAAAATACTGATTTGATTCGAGCAGCTCCGTGTTATCCATCACGTTTCGGATGTACGAGATTGCAAAAAGCGGCTCGATTCCAGACGAGCAGTTTGCAATAATTGAGATTGTGCCAGTAGGGGCAATCGTGGTCACCGTGGCGTTTCTCATTGCCGGATAGTGCATTTTTGTCTTCCAAATGCTTTGCTCGAAATTTGTAAAACTCCCCCGCTCCAGACCGAGTTTTTGCGATGACGAGTGTCCTTCCTTTTTGATGAACCTCATGATGCGCTCTGCCAAAGACAGGGCCCTCTCAGAGCCATAAGGAATGTCCAACAGAATTAACGCTTCTGCAAACCCCATTACGCCAAGTCCGATCTTCCTATTTAGTTTTGTAATTTTTTCAATTTGTGCCATAGGATACTTGTTTACATCAATCACGTCATCGAGGAATCTTACGCTGAGGCGGACTAATTTTTTTAGTTTGGCCCAATTGATTTTTTTGTTTTCAACTATTTTTGCCAGGTTTATCGATCCCAGGTTGCACGCCTCCCAGTAAAGAAGGGGCATTTCACCGCATGGGTTTGTCGCATCCATTGCGCCAAGACGCGGCGTTGGGTTGTGCCGGTTTATCTCATCAATGAAGACAAGGCCTGGATCCCCGGTCTTCCACGCATTATACACAATCAGATCAAAGACGCTTTTGGCACTCAGGCTTTGTGTTATTTGATTAGTTCGCGGGTTTATCAGATTATAGTTCCGGTTTTTTTTCACTGCACTCATGAAGTTGTCTGTCACTGCAACTGAGATGTTAAAGTTGGAAAGGAAGCCTTCCTTGCTTTTGCATTGTATAAAATCCAAAATGTCAGGATGCTCGACACTTAGTATGCCCATATTTGCGCCGCGTCTTTTGCCCCCCTGTTTTATTACCTCAGTCGTCTTGTCAAAAATGGTCATAAATGCAATCGGGCCGGAGGATCTGCCAGCTATGGACTTGACATAGTCCCCCTGCGGCCTTAATTTGCTAAATGAAAATCCCGTCCCCCCGCCAGTCTGATGAATCAGCGCAGTGGATTTTGCAGCATCAAAGATTCCACTTAGCGAGTCCTCCACAGGAACGACAAAGCAGGCGGCAAGCTGCCCCATTTTTGTGCCGGCATTCATCAATGTCGGCGTGTTTGGCAGGAATTCAAGATTTGACAACATTTCAAAGAACTCGTCCTCGATTTTGTCGATGTCCGCATTTTGCTCATAATTTAGTTCTGCTTGCGCAATTGCCTTTGCCACGCGCCTGAAGAGCTGCGCTGGCGACTCAATTATTTGGCCCCCCTCGTTTCTCAAAAGATATCTTCTTTGCAAAACCTGGATTGTATTTAGTCCAAATTCAGAAACCATACCTATGATAACAGGATTCTGATATTTCAATAGAAGTTATTTGTGGGATTTCACTCATTGCAGGCGCACATTGGCAGATTTCTGAAAGGCTAGACAATATCTTTACCACAGTGCGGGCATTTCTTTTGGAATCCTGCTCTAAGAGGTCCTTTCAAATCTTCAGACATCAAGGCAAGACACACATCCCAAGGACTGATTGAGGCGTCCTTGTAGAGCAGGTAAGGATGTTCCATTTTGTTCATCAATGAACAAAAATAATCAAACGGTAAATCCTCGGTAATTGTTTTTACATAGTCTAATCTAAGTTGTCTTGCTGGGATGTCCAAAAACGATTCGACGCCTTTTTCAAATTTTAATATCCTTGAGATCTCTGCAAGAATTAACCTGTCACTAATGAACTGATTAGTGTTTTCCAAAACAAGTTTTCTGGTCTTGTTTTCAAACATTGTGTTAATTATCGTGCCTAATGTATCATCTGGCTGAAAAGTAATGGTTTTCTTTTTTGGCATTGATGAAACCGAGATATCAGTCTTACACCTCATACCGACATCCAGCATCTTCCTTGCTGAAATAGCAGAATATCCGTCAGATTCATTGCCAAGTATGGCAAACGCCCGTCTTGTGTTTTGCCATTTTTTTATCAAATCTTTGAGTTTTGTCTCTTTTTCGACCTCAGGAACATCTCTAAACATTATTTCTTCTACTTTGGTTTTGTATTGAAAATCGCGCGTAGGATTCTTCCGCAGGTTATCTAACAGATCATAACCTCCAACTATTCCAACAGGTACACTGTCACCATCTACAACAACAATAGAGTCCACAGCGGATTCCAAATACTGGGCACACATTTCCATTGCAACCCAGACTTCTCGCTCCTTGTCGACATAGACACATTGCGAATCAGCAAGTGTTTGCGGAAACAGTTCGTTTAATGTTAATTCTGAGATTTTGTCATTCATAATCGTGCCTAGAGATCTTCCCCCTTCGTTGTTTTTAAAATACCTCAAAGATTATCAAACATGGAATTCAGTCCACGGTCACTTGTCTGCAACTTTAAAAAACAGCCAATTTTTTTCTGCCGGTTTGAAATGAATTAGGCAGTATTTTCCTTTCAGTTTTTTGCCTTTGATGTTAAAAACGATCTTTTTGGGTTCTTTTTCTAGCAGCTCAAACGTGCCTGCGTCCCATATGAGCACTCGGCCGGCGCCATAGCTTTCTTCAGGTATCTCACCTTCGAATAAAGCATATTCGATGGGATGATCAGGCACCTGTACTGCCAGGCGTTTTTCATTAATTTTGGAGGGCGGGTTCTTTGGTAGCGCCCAGCTTTTTAGCTTGTCGTCAAACTCTAATCTCAAATCCCAATGCAGGCGTTTTGCGTGATGCTCCTGAATCACATAGACGGGTCTTGCTAAACTTTTTTTTGCTGTACTTTTTGGCAATTCCATCGCAGAAACTCTCACTGATTTCATCCATTAATCATCAGACACCAAGCATGTATAATACTCTGTATCAATAATGTAGAGCTACAAAATAGAAGATGATTCCATCACGAGATGTTTTTTGTAGGTAGCGAGAATGCAAATATCGATCCATTTCCGTTCGAACGGTTTCTTGCCCAGATCTGCCCGTCATGGGCCTCTATGATTTTTTTTGAAATGTACAGACCCACGCCCGTACCGCTGTGATGCTTTGTCGTAAACTTTGTAAACAGGTTTGGCATTATTTCAGGATCTATTCCAGGACCGTCGTCATTTACAGAGACGATTATTCTATTTGGTTCGCTTTTTAACAGAACGTGTATGGTGCCCTTCTCAGTGAACTTGACTGCGTTATTTACAATATTTGTGACAGCTTGGGCTATTCGTTCCTTGTCAGCCATGATGAACAGCTGCCCGGGATATTCAAATTTTAAATTGACATCTTGGTTTTCCATGTTGATTCGAATCTGATTGCGAAAGTCATCTATTATTGTTGAAATGAGGCCAGTTATGTCGAATTTTTCTTTTCTTATCATCAGAGTGTTGCTTTGTATTCGTGTCAAGTCCAACAGGTTGTTTGACAGTAGCTTGAGTCTGCTGGCATTTCGCAAAATGGCCTCCTCAAACGTGGAGTTTTTTTCAGGCTCCGCGCACAGTAATTCAGAATAAGTCAGGATTGATTGGATCGGTGTTTTCATTTCATGGCTTGCGATATTGATGAATTCGGCCTGCAGTTTCTCATGATTTTTCAGTTTTTCATTTAGTTCATCGGATTTCCACAGCACCTCAAAGAACGACGTGATCGATTTGATTATTGCAGTGCTGTTGGAGAAC
>CAZCWI010000066.1:5866-8957 GCA_964502325.1 uncultured Candidatus Nitrosotenuis sp.
CCGATTGTTTTTGCAAACTCGTTTGAGAGCCCCTTTACCTCTGCGATAAAAAACTTGGAATTATCCACTACAATCATCCCAGTTTCGCCCTCAGTTCCATCCAGAACCTTGATGTTTGGCGCGATGATTGAGAGATGATCAACTAGCCCCTTGTTTTCATCGTTAATGGGGCAAATTATTCTGATTTTTGCATTCTTGTCCCGTGATGCGTCAAACAGCTTGCCAATTATTCCCAGCTTGTGAAGCCTGACCATCGACTTGCTGTTTGGCAGCAGAATCATGGCCTCCTTTGTTACCGAGTCTGCAAGGTTGACGATGATTTCGGTGGATCTTTTCGAGTCGTTCATGACTTCAAGAAATTCCGACTCGGTGCCTTCTTCGATTTCCTTTATCTTCCGCTCCCCAGGAATTGACTTGTTCCAGAGGGTCTCAAAGATGTGCTTTTGAACGTCTATCAGCTCCCGGACATTGCTGTATATGGCATGTGATACCGATTTTTCCTTTTGGTGGGCAGTAGCTGTGGCAAGATACTCACGGTCAGTTACGCCAAATGCACCTCGCAGTCCATCCAGATGCCGCATGTCAGGAACCACATCCATGAGCAGTTTGCATGACTGGATGTTTGTTTCAGATATTTCTATAATGCACCTTATTTTGACACCTTTCTCCTTGAGGTACTCCAGAGTCTCCAGATAACTGCTAAGCGACGTGGAGAGTGCATGGCCCGTGACATCGGCGTATATGCTGATCTCGTCGGTTGTATTGTACGCGCACTGGGTCCATTTGTTCAAGACTGCATCCTCACCAAAAACAATCTCAGTCTTTTCATTGGCGTTTTTGGTTGAGAGTACCATGTCTTTTAGATCAAAGCAATGCGTTTAAAATAGTGAGTAAGTTTGTTCTGTTGTAAAATCCTAAAACACCAATTCATAATATGAGCATGAATTTCGTTTCACTTGCAAGTTACGGCATTTATGATTGTAAGAATCTAACACAATTCTTAAAAGAAAAAACAAAGAACACCATGTCTTGATAAACATTGATCCTACACTTAAGGCGCTAAATAATATCTTGTCAGGCATAGTAAGCATTGATGTGGGCAGACAGGTGTCTAACCAACACTCTTCGTTTGGCGGACTGCTAGATACCAGGATAAACATCTCAATACTTGGAATTGACGATTTATTTGAGAATTCGCAGAGGAGAAAAATATTCCCTCAGATAAACCAATCCGAGTCGCCCATAGACATCATCGAGGACAAGGAGAATCTGAGGGTGATTGCTCACTTTCCTGGCCTAAAAAAAGAAGACATTGATTTTGAAGTTGAGGACGGATCCATACAGCTCAAGATGAATGATAACGGCATCATCAGACATGAAACTATTCCCTGTGACATAAAGCCAAACCGGGTTTCGATAACATCTACTACGTACAATAATTCAGTGTTGGAGATAGTGTTCAAAAAGATCTGAACCATTGGGATTCAAGAAACGTCTATTCAAGTATTGACAGTATAGAATAATCTACGCATAGTCGAATACGCAATGATAGGATAGAATTTAGCGATGTATAAAATGGATAATAAATCTCGTCATATCAAGTATTTTCTCATTGCCTTTGCATCAGTCCTGTTGATTCTTGGCGTATCAACAAGCGACGTGCTTGCCATGGGCGATGCCCCCAGCACTTGCCCAAATAGATATGATGCGACCATAACAGAGATGACCCTAAACAATGGAACCCACACCTTTGATCCCATTCAAAACCCCGATATGGTTTTTCAGGCAGAGGCACATGCAGGATACTCTGTATCCATGACACTTCGCACAGCAGAACAAAGCACAGGCGGGAACCAGGAAGACGGAACCACTTGGTATAGCGACAACATTTTCGGATACGGTAACGGGCACTGCGTGTCTGATGTTGGGCATGATGAGGACAAGGCGATAACTTTGACACACGTATGGAATTATGCAGGCCTAGGATCTACGAGGACTCAAGACATCAGATGGATGACATTTCTCAACAGTGTGACTTACCATGTAGCGTGGTATGATGAGTTTGCACCGCAAAACCTCTCAGCTACCGCAGTTTCATCGTCACAGATCAACCTAACCTGGTCCCCACCTTCAAACAATGGCAGCTCCCAGGTTGCAGAATACAGGATTGAAAGGTCAACTGGAGGATCCACATGGGACACAATAGCATCCAATACAGATTCTACAACAGAATATTCGGATATTGGATTGTCTCCAAGTACTTCCGATGACTATCGAGTATTTGTCATGGAGGGACCAACACCATTTGCAGTCAAAGTGCAATTGGAATCAGACTACGAAGTGTTGATGGGCAATTGGGAGAACTTTGTATTTGATCACTGGGAAGATGGCAGTACAGATGCACATAAATCAATCCGTAACATAAACATCTAGAAATCAAAGTTTTAATTTTATAGAACAATCTGACGATATCCAGATTACGTATCAGAAACAGTAAGAAATGAATGAAAAGAAATTATTTTAACATATTGCTAACATCTGTGGTTTTTTTGACATTATTTGTGCCAGTGGTTATCGATCACGCTGCAAATGCCGAACCAGTTGAATCCGTCGAGATCGTAAAATCCGGACTGGTCGCATCTGATCCGCTAAACACGGGAGATACCAGCTACTGGACTCCTTGGAGCAGCACAGTCAACACTCCATTGCTGCGCGAGTACCGTGAGGACTCCCAAGGACTGCACATAGGCGTACAAGCGCCATATAGCGGCAAATGGGTCAACCACGCTGCAGTCTCGCCAGTTACGGATGCGTCCCTTTTCCACTCCGTTGTGACAAATCCTTACACATCTGTTTCTGACGGGGTGTTTGAGTCAGGCCTGTATGTTGTGTCCTCAACTAACAGCAACTTTGTCGGATGCATAGCAGTTGCAAATTACGACGGACATTATTGGAGTGTCATTCAAGCATACGGATCAGACGTAGTAGGATCCGGCATAATGACGACCCTATACCAATCACCACTAAATACAGAGCAACTCACGCGGGACTGCACCATCATAACAAACGGCGACAACCATCTCAAAGTCTA
>CAZCWI010000067.1:0-2539 GCA_964502325.1 uncultured Candidatus Nitrosotenuis sp.
GAAGTGCTTGAGATTGATGACATTCAGTCAATTTCTATCATAAACAAAATGGGGCGGGCAGTTGAAAAAAAATCGCGTAATGGAATTGAAGTCATCGATAGAAAAAGGAATGAAATACTACTGATGCAATCTGTACTGGTTATGTCGATGGGAAAGGATTTTGATGAAGATTTTGGCAAAATTGAATACGTGCAGACGCAAAGAGAACACATGTCCATGCTGTCATTTCCATTGGATGGTCATACTGTACTCGTTGCGAGCAAGACTGCCATCGGTCTAAGGCGCCTTTTAAAACGATTGGCTATCCTAAACGTGGTTACATCGCATGGCTTACCACACATCATCAAATCTCCAATGGAACAAAATACTGTTGTCGAAATCATGATCCCAACTGCATGATTTCCTATTTGCTTGGAATTATGTCCGTCGTGTTTGCCTGCGTCGTCCAAACGTCTTTCAATCCATTTGATGTCGTAGAACATTGTTTAGTATGATTTACAGACAAAATTAATTTACAATTATTTTTTAGGCAAATTATGCCTGTCTTTGAGAAGGGTGAACGGGTACGCCTTCTTGATCAAAACAAAGTTTATCGTATCAAAGATGTGAGAAAGACCAAAAGTGGGGAAGTTCTGTACCTGCTAAAGTCGCTTGAAGAAAATCCCGTTTTCCGTCTGTGCCAAGAATATGATGATTTTTTTCTAGAAAGAATTTACTAGCTTTGGTTTGTGAATAATCTTGTTTCTAGTTTTTTGTTATGTATGATTAGTCTGATATTTTCTTATGTTAAATTTATCTAGATGTTTATTAGGAAATTGATATTACAAATGAGACCTAAATAATAAAGGCTTGGCATTCAATAAAAAAAATACTGTCGCCGATGTGCATACAATTAAAAAACGCATCTGTACTTCATCTGTTAAGATTCTACCTCTACTCGTTTTATCTTTGTTATTGTTACAAATGGTGAATGAAAATCCATTTGATACTGTCCCCATGGCAAACGCTCTTCATCTCTTGCCAATTTCGGGAATGGGTGCAATCATCGGCAATGGCCATGTGATATTGGGTGTGGATAATGCGGGACATCTGAGTGTTCCATATCGGGCAGTTCCAGGATTAGGGCTGCCTATAATTGATCCTGCTTTTACCGGCACTAGTTTTGTTGGACTGCGTGATTCTACTGGAACTCTTGCTTCCGTAGAAACAGGAACCAGTTATGAGGGGTGGGGCATAAAAGTAGTTGATACTAACGTATCTGGATATGCAAATAGTGCAAGTGATCTGGTTGTGGGCGTTGTCGGTTCATCGAATCTTCATGTTATCTCCTTTGATGGAACAGATGGAGGTCCAACTGCGACATCTGTAGTTGAGGTGCCCGATGCCTCCGGAATATCTCTAGTCCGTGTGACCCATGACTACAAACCGTCTCTAGATACGCCTTATCTCTATGAGATAGCTGTCACAGTAGAAAATCTAAGCGACGTTACCATGAATTCTGTGCTATATAGGAGAGTAATGGATTGGGATGTTTTTCCTACGCCGTTTAATGAATTTGTAACAATTCAGGGGACAGCCTCGCCAAGACATGTGCACAGTGGAAACAACGGATTTCTGTCATCAGAGCCAAGCTCTACAACGGGTGCATTTAGTGGTTATCACATTGGCCCTATGTCACCAAACACCGTGGATGTTGATTTTGTTGATGTGGGCCCAGCTGACATTGGAGCCGTATTTGATTTCCAGATAGGACCGATATTACCTGGACAATCATCTAGTTTCGCAACCTTTTACGGTAATGCCCCAACAGAAACCGAAGCATTAGGCGCGCTTCATGCCGTGGGATCTGAGATCTATACTCTTGGCCAATCTAGTGGCATCGACGGCAGGACCCTTGGCACTCCTGTTACATTCATCTATGCGTTTGGCAAAGTTAGTGTACCTGTTGTTGATTCTGATTTGGATGGAGTTCCGGATACACTTGACAATTGTCCGACCATCTCAAATCCGACTCAGATGGATGCTGACGGTGATGGAATTGGCGATGCCTGTGACACAGTAACAAACGGCGATACTGATGGTGATGGGGTTAATAATTTCACAGATAACTGTCCAGTGGTATCTAATCCTAGTCAGGAAGATGCTGACGGTGATGGAATTGGTGATGCCTGTGACATTGTACCTGAAGAGATGTTCTGTGGACTTCTAATGTCTGCATTTGATGCAGTCATTTATGGCACAGATCAAAATGACGATCTGGGTGGAACAAATGATAATGATCTGATTGTGGGTCTTGGCGGCGATGATAAAATCAAAGGCAAGAAAGGAAATGATTGTCTACTTGGAGGAGATGGAGACGATAAGGTATTTGGAGGAAATGGTGATGACATAATTGACGGTGGAAACGGTAATGACTTGTGCACCGGAAATTCTGGCAACAACACAATAAACAATTGTGAACGTAGTGCTACAAAAGACGATGAGGACGACAGAGATTCCAACTATGGCGATTCTGACGACCGCGATTCCCACGACCGAG
>CAZCWI010000067.1:2639-8943 GCA_964502325.1 uncultured Candidatus Nitrosotenuis sp.
ACTCTGACGACCGCGATTCCCACGACCGAGACTCTGACGACCGCGATTCCCACGACCGAGACTCTGACGACCGCGATTCCCACGATCTAGATTCAGATACAAAATCTAAATTAGAAAAAATCTTAAACAAGCACTGATACTAGAAGATTTTTCACTACGTTTGTTTATCAAGTCTTAAAACAAATAACTCGAATTATCTTATGCGGTTATGGTGTATTAATTGCACGCCAGGCAACCAGTCTGAAGGAAGCGGTGAAATTCCGACTTGACCGCACCAGATATGTTTCACATCATGATTTTGTATGTGGTTACTTATCTGATCACGATATTTGGAATTTCAAAACCACTGCCAAATTTTCTAGAAGATTTTACGCATACTCTATTATCTGATAACACGCATATACAAATTTAATGAGAACGACAGTAATTATGTTTGGTGTAGTTTCTGTTCTGTTGACCGTTTTGTATTTTGTTCTTGCATCACAACCTGTATTGGCTCAGTTGGTAAATGTTCAAGGAACTCTCGAAAACCACATAAAGGCGTTCAACCCCAACAGGGGCATTGCACAATTGCATCCAATAGTAATTGTAGATAAGTTGATACAATCTGGCTCAGATCTGATAGCGTTTAATCCTAATCATGGCGACACCCAAGTAATTACAATGTTGTCCCCATCTGATTAACTGATGAATTTCAAGCGCATCTATCTGAAAGCAACGCCTTCATACAATGCGAACAAGTCATGAAATTATTCCAATTAATGACGACTACGTCTAATTTTGTTATAGAACAATGTTTCTGTACTAATTAAATATAAATTTCGGATATGACGACTATGGTTCTCATCGGCTCGCACAAAAGGATCTTCCAGATTGAAACTGGAATGGTGGCAGTCATGATTGCTGCATGCCTCAAAAAATTAATGGAAAATCCTTCTAACAAATATCAAATTGAGTCACTGCAAAATTATGTGGATGTAATTATTGGCGACGCAAAATTCCTCGGAGATAAAGATCTGGAAGAAAACGCAGTCATGATTAGGGATTTTTTCATGAAATCTAACGATGAAAATACGACTTTGGAAATCAGTTTATTGTTAGATCGATTTAGAGAACTAATTTGGGGTTCGCCTTAGTTTTGCAATGACTAGTGGTTATTCCAATTTTTGATATTTCTATTACGCAATGCTTAATGTTTCTTGAATTGACGGTTCTTCTACAAAGAAGCATGTTGAATGAAATCTCTCCATGGTAATAGTTCCGCACTGAGTGCAAATCTCGCTTGTTATGGCTCTGCATTCAGAACAAACCGTGCATCTGGTGAGAGTTCCACCGCATTTTCTACAGCTTTCATCTGGCACTGTTCATTTCACCTTTTTTCATATCTTGATAATTCGGATGTTTATTCCTCGAATATGTCATTGAATTAATCATAAAATTTTCAACATGTTGTAAATAATAAGCACTGCTCACTGATCACGACGGTTACATTCCATACTAACAATCTTCTATGAAACATAATTTTTCGATTCTGAATATTTCAAATACAGTTCATTTCCTTTTCCAGTTAAGCTGATTATCTCAAAATTGTTGTCATCATTTTCCTTTCTGATCAGCCCCATTAACTCTAACCATTCAAGGTACGATAAACATTTATCGTATGACAAGTGAGCTTTTAATGAAATTTTGGTCTTTCTTTCCATTCCTCCATCGTGCAAAATTGTTATTATCCTTTTTACAACTTCCATGTCTATTCTTCTAATTGTTTTTCGTGATTTTCCACTTTTTTCTATTCTCAAACCACATGGCTAGTTTTGAAATGATAATAAAGCATTACGTATGACTAAGCTGGAGTCATCATAGCGTAGTTGAATACTAATAAATTCGTACTATATGACTAAATTTCTTTGCAAACTTGTTTTTCATAATGATTCGACATCCAAATTTTTTTTCAAGATGCATATTGTATTTTGTATTGTTGTCTGACACACTGATGCAGTTTTAGCGATAATTTTTTGATTTCTTTTTTCACCATCAAGAGTACATGCCAAATACAACAGTGCGGCAACAACTGATTTAGGATTTTTTCCCACACAGATCTCCTTATCTTGAATTTTGACTAACATGTTTAGCGCCTTTCTTTTTGTCTTTTCACTTACACTTAGCTGGTTTCCTAGTTTGTTTACGAGCTCGGCTAAATCATGACCCATGGGTTGCAAATTGAGCATGTGCACCAACGTATTGTATGTGTGTGATACTCTCCTTTTTGGTGCATTGGCCGCCTTTGCTATTTCGTCTAGAGTTCTAGGCATATTACTCTCTCGACATGCTGCGTAAAGTGCGGCACAAGCTACACCTGAGATGGTCCTACCCTTTGCCGCTTGATTTTCCAAGGCCTTCCTGCAAATGTAGGATGCTCTTTCAGCTATTGGGCTTGGAATGGACATTTTGTCTCTTAATGTGCTGATGTTGACAAGAGCAAAACGCAATCTTTTGGTAGAACCTGATATTTGTCTTTCATCCCACAATTTTATCCTAATAAATTCTGTTTTCATGTTTTTGGAGATTGGTTTGCCTTTTGCATCTGTGTTGGCATTGTTCATTGTAGTATGTAGCCCTCGATCGTACATTATCAAAGATATAGCTGAACCGGTTCTTGCCTTGTTGAGATGATCTTCCAATGTACAAAACTGTGTTTCATCCAACGCAACAGTTCTTTCTGCAAAGACTAGGCCACAATGTCCGCACAAAACCTCCCCTGTCGATTCGTCTGTAATTGGTAGGCTTTTGATGCAGTTTGTTGCGATACATTTTTTGGTGAATTGGTGATGCATTTCATGATATGATATGTTGTTTTGTAGTTATGACTATGGATGAAAATATCTGTAACAATTTTGCGTATGTAATTTACAGAAATATCTACTGAAAAATTACTATCTAAAAATCTTCTATTATGATAAAATGTTTTTACATTTTAATTTTCTGGGAATTCTTTCTATAGTGAAACAATACAAATCTGAAGATGAACAGATCAAATGAGAAATATCTTTTCTTGTTAAATATGATATGCCGTGTAACGTTTGGATTGGTTGTGATGTGATTAGGATGATAAAGCACTGATTTTTTTTACGAAGTCCATGATTACCGAGTCATCAAAATTAATTGTTTTTTGTTCGACCATTGATCTGATCTTCTGCCAATCCTTCTTGCTCATTTTTTTGGTATATAGTAATCCTCCAGTCACAAGTATGTTGAGAACCATTGACATGCTCCATGTTTTGTCAGTTTTTTCAATTAGCCGTGCCTGAATCCTACGTACCTTTATTTCGATTTCACGATCCATTGTGATGCTTTTTTTACTCTTTGGCATGATTGGCACTGTCAAGTCCGAGTCACACTACTACCTTTGATCTTGGACAGTTTAGCACACGATTGCATGTTGATAAACACATGTTCTTACCTTGCAATTATTTCTCATAAGGGTTACCTGAGAATATTATGTGACAATGCTCTAGTGCCGTTTCCTAAATGACGCTGGTTTTAAACAAAAATAATTTTAAATTATTTTTATGGGAACTTGGATGATCTCTGATTCTAATGTGTATGCCTTTAGCTCGTTATCCTTATTTGAGATCACCCACACGACTGGGTTTATGCCCATGAATTTTTTGTCAGTCAGGGAAGGAACTGCCTCAGAATGTGGGTGGGAATGAAATATTCCTATAACGTCGAGTTTTTTCTGCTCTGCCTCTTTGTATCCTTTGAGCAATTCCTCGTTTGAAATTGCAAAGTTAATTGGGGATCTCTCTATATTCTCTGCCAAAAACACATCTCTTACTGTGCATGTTTTGGAGTCGTCAGTTCCAAACAAAAGCGCACATGATTCGTTTGGGAAATTACTTTGTGCGTGCTTTGTGAGAATTTCTTTTTGGTTTTCCGTAAGGACTATTTCCAAACTTATTCTACGGTGACCTTTCCAGTCATCCATGGGTGAACCATGCAATAATACGGGTACTCTCCGCTTGATTCAAACGTAAACTCAAATGTTTTTCCAGCTGGAAGCAAACTACTGTCAAATGTTCCGTCTGCAGTCATGTCGATACCGCTAGTCACTGTGTGGGCCGCAGAGTCATCGTTTGCCCACATTACGGTGCTTCCAACTGTCACTGTTATGGAACTTGGTATGAAGCACTCGTTGGTCGTCTCACATCCTGGACTAGCTGAGCCTGCTGGAATTGTAACTGTTGTCATTCCATCTTCTGGTTGACCTTCGACTGGCTGTGTTACAACTGGTTCTTCTGCAGGCTCTGTGATGGCTGCTGCATCTTCTGGGGTCTCAACTGGAGTGCCCTCTGGCACGGTTTCAGATGGTGTGCCCTCTGGTGGGGTCTCAACTGGTATTTCAACCGGGGCTGGCTCTGGAACTACCGAGTTTGGATCAGTTACTGTTGCATCCTCTGTTAGCCTTTCTCCTGACGCTTCTGCTGATACTAACTCAAATGATGCTGTCATCCATGGGTGTACTATGCAGAAGTAATCGTACTTGATTGGCTCTAATGCTGCTGTGTCAAGTCTGAATGTGTCGCCTGCACTGATGAGGCTTGAATCAAATGTGGCACCTGCATCTGCCGCACTGTTAACTGTGTGCGCTGCGGCGTCGTTGTTTGTCCATTCTATGACGTTGCCAATTGGCACCTGCGCCATATCTGGCTCAAAGTCTGGGTTTCCTTGTATTGATGAATCTTTGAGAATCGAAATGCTAAACACCGGTGCCGTTGACACTGGTACTTCCGGTACTGTCTCTTCTTCAACTGGAGGTGGGACCAAATACTGGGACGGTCCGATTAGGCCAAATGCAACATATGCTATGACTGCGGCGCCGACTGCCAGTATGAAAATTATTGATATTGGTTTTGCGTATTGCGGCATCTTCATAGTTACATATGCTATGACGATTGCCGGAACAGCTATTATCAGCATGACTCCTGCAAATGTTGGAATTGTCGTTACCGAGTTAAAATTAAGTGCTGCAAGTCCAAACGAAAAGGAAATTCCCAAAATCACCAGTGTGGTGGCCTTGGCCTTGTTGCTAGTTGATATTCCGCCTTCTAAGATTCCTGCAGCCAAGAAGATCAGACCCAAGAAAAGTGTAAGCCCTGTTAACGCATGCATTCCATCGATAAACGTATGAGCTATTCCTGAATACGCGATAGTAACACCTGTTATGCCTATGGCGGTAAGACCCATCCCTGGCATCATGAGGTCCCAATTACTCATTTGTGCTTGATGCCTAATGTGAGGTACTTATTCCTTTTGCACCTCACTTGGGGCATCAGTTAGTCTGTGATCTCGAGTTTGGGCAAATGTATTCCAAGTCTGACTGAGACGAATATTTTGTTTGAAACGATCAACAAATAATTAATCATGATCGTTGGGCATGATCCTCTCAAATGCAACCTGCCAACAAGACTAGGATTGCCGTAATCGTTGGAATCTGCCTTATTGTTACCGTTGCATCGTTAGTCGGACTTCCTTTTATGAACTCTAGTTCGTCTGTCGAAAAAATCTCTCATGAAACCATGAAAAAACTAGAATCCTCCGAAGAGAGAATCCTCCGTTTTACCGCACAAGAAAAAACAATCCTCGAGTCCAAATTTGGCGGAAAACTCAAGTCCCCATAGGGAAACTTAATTGCTGCTATATGACAGGCTGCCTGCCTTTTCAATCTGCTCTGCTATATGCGATATTTTCTGTTCGACTTTTTTTGCATAGTCGTACGATGATTTGAATTTGGTGTACGCGTCATAGTAGCTTGACTGCAAAACTGATGCGCCGCCGTCTTCTTGCATTTTTTCTGCACTGTTTAGGTATTTCTTTGCCCACCAGAACGAGGTCCATGCGCTGTCTAGCGCCTCGTTTGCCGCATCGCCGTTGTATGATGCAGAATTTAGCAGTGATTGGATTTGGTCCACCTTTGATCCGAGTGGAAGAATTTTCTCGTTTGCCATCTCTTGGTATCTCTCTGATCTGCTCTGCCAGTTTGCAGTGCTACTTGGGGTCTGGACACTCTCTGAATCCTGCAGCCACGATTCATAGTCCTCAATTGTTGGGTACATTATGTCATCTGGATCCACGCTGTGCGGCAGTCCAAGTGCGTGCCCTATTTCGTGTTTTGTTATCTGCAGCACATACTCTGGAGATGCCAGGTGCCATTCCTTGTCTTTGAAAAATCCAAGTGTGATTGCCATTACTGGCTTGCCGTATGCATTTGTTGTTCTCGTTGGATCAGAGCAGGCAACAACAA
>CAZCWI010000068.1:0-8935 GCA_964502325.1 uncultured Candidatus Nitrosotenuis sp.
AAAATCCTGATGAAACCAGAAGCATAGATTTTATGACGAGGCTTTTTCGCAGCCTTTTATTTGTTCCAGGGAATAACTCACGTTTTTTAGAAAAGGCAAAAACCATTCAAGCAGATATTGTTTGCTTTGATCTAGAAGACTCCATTCCAGATTCTGAGAAAGCAACTACCCGCAATTTAATAAAAGACGCACTAAAGTCGCGCTTGCAATATGCTCCGGATATCTATGTCAGGACAAACTCTCCTGCCTCTGGAAAGATCCCAGACGATCTTGAGCAAATTGTACAAAAGGGAATCGACGGGATCGTGATACCAAAAGTAAACAATTCAAAGGAACTGTTAAAAATTGAAAAAATAATCGCAAGTCTTGAAAAAAAGCGAAAGTTGGGACCGGTTTCTCTTATCCCATCAATAGAATCTGCACAGGGAGTTGTAAACGCTTACGATATCGCATCATGCAGCAAGAGGATCTCCGCCTTGGTCTTTGGCGTATTTGATCTACTAAACGACATGGGAATAGAATACACAAAGCAGTCAGAAGGCGCAAAATACGCTAGAGCCAAAGTTCCACTTGACGCAAAGGCAGCAGGAGTACATGCGATCGACGCGATATGGCAAGATCTAAAGGATGAGGCCGGGCTCAAAGAAGACTGCATAATTGGAAAAAACCTTGGCTATGTTGGAAAAAGCATCATACACCCTGATCAAATACCGCTCACTCATGAGGCATTCATGCCAAACAAGTCAGAAATCGAGTGGGCATACAAGGTCTGTGAGACGTATCTGGAGTCAACAAAGAAAGGAAGGGGCGCTACAGTAGTTGATGGCAAGATGATTGACGAAGTTCACTACAAGCGCGCAAAGGCATTGCTTGATCTGGCCAAAAACTAATTTCCCATATTGACAACCCTTGTTCTGAGCATTTGATCTTTCTATTCAGGCGAATACACAAACTTGTTTTTTATTTTATGGTGCTGACATTGAAATTATACCATATCAAATTTGGTGTGATGGTACGATATGATGATATGGTATGATGATATGAGATGATCAAATTAAACAAACATCGACCTAAATCCACCAACTAAACTCAATTATTATTGAAAAACATACTGGCTAGATCACTTAATTCGAAATTAATCTGTCTATTTCTTGTAGTTGCCATGATTCCAATGGCTGCAATTTCACTAATAAGCTTCAATGCCTCGCAAAACTCGCTGCAGGAAAGAGCATCCAGCCAGTTGCTAACACTGGCCAACGGCAGAGCGACATCCCTTGAACAGCTAAATGATTTTAGAATTCAGCAATTAGAGCAGGCAGCGCAAACCCCAGAAATAATCAACCAGTTAAAGCAAATCTCTGAAAAGGACGTAAATCCAAGTAAGCAAGTTTCAAACGGGTCACACCTTGAACAAATTTTCGACAGAATACAAGAATCGACAGGGGGAGAAAACGGCTATGAGAATTTTAAAATTGTATCTACAAACGGGGATGTTTTTTATGCCCAAGATAATTCCTTGATAGGAACAAGTTATTCTGGAGAGAAAATCTTCCAAAAAGGCTTGGACAAACCGTACCTTGAGTATGTTATGGATGGGGATAAGCGAGTATCAACAGCGGCTGTCCCAATCTATGACTCTCAAACTAACACAAAACTTGGAGTCTTAATAGCGCAGACTGGAGTTTCTGCCCTTGACAAAATCTTGTTGGATAGAGATGGTTTGGGAGAAACGGGAGAAACATACCTTGTTAGCTTCGACAGAGTTATGATCAGCCCGTCCAGATTCAATGAAGGGTATGAGTTTCATCAAAAAGCCGATACACTCCCAGTGAAGGAATGCATCGAAAATGGAAAAAGCATTTCGGCATTAATCTATCCTGATTATAGAGACGTTCCGATTTTTGGTGTATCAAAATGCGAGCCATCTCTTGGATTTGTCGTTATTGCAGAATTCGATGTTGCAGAAATCATTGCACCAGTAATAGCTTTACAAAACATGTACCTCATCACAGGCGGCATCATTGCCGGTGTAGTCGGAACGTTCGCGTTCTTTATGTCAAGATCCATTTCTAAACCAATAAAATCTGCGGCAAATATTGCCAAAAAAATAAGCGAAGGTAATCTATCGGTAACGGTACAAAAATCCAAATCACAAGATGAAATAGGCATCCTAATAAATTCGGAAAAACAAATGGTTGAAAACCTAAGAAAAGTCATAAGCGAAGTGCAAGGTGCATCTGAATCCGTATCGTCAAACGCTCAACAGATATCTGCATCAGGTCAGGAATTAAATTCGGCAGTACAACAAATTGCAACTACTGTAGATCAAATATCACGAGGTTCCCAGACACAAGCACAACGTATTGAAAAATCAAAACAGTCAGTTGATCAACTGGCAGATACCATCACCAATCTCTCACAAAGTGCACAAGAATCAATGGAAATTACAAATGATGTGGGAGCCGTATCAGAAAAAGGTGCAGTGTCTGCAAAAGAAGCAGGAGAACACATGAATAAAATAATTCAAGTGACAAACAAATCCGCACAAAAAGTCAGAGAATTGGCTGAAAAAACAAATGAAATTACCGCAGTTCTTGACGTTATTAGGCAAATTGCTGACCAGACTAATCTTTTAGCGCTAAATGCTGCAATAGAAGCAGCGCGTGCAGGTGAGGCAGGCCGAGGATTTGCAGTCGTTGCAGACGAAGTTAGGCGTCTTGCAGAAAACTCTGCCAAATCATCAGAAGAAATCGATAAGAAACTAAAAGAAATTCAGGAAAATGCACAAATCGTGGTAGGAGACATTGAAGCAAGCTCAAACGAGGTTAGTCAAGGAAAACTAGTCATTGATTCTTCGCTAAAATCGCTTGATGAAATCGCAGCAAACATCAAAAACGTGTCAAGGAGTGTGACATTGCTATCAGAATCTGCGCAAGATCAGCTTGTAAAAGTAAAGGCAGTCTCAGAGGACGCAACTGAAATTTCAGCAGTTTCTGAAGAAAATGCAGCGGCAACAGAAGAAGCCTCAGCTGCAGTAGAAGAGCAAACTGCTCAAACGCAAGAAATATCCACTGCGGCAACACAAATGGCAGAGCTTGCAGAGCAGCTCACCAGAACAATTTCACAATTCAAATTAGACGGAAGTGATAAAATCTCGATACTGGCAGATGATGCAAAAGAGCCTACTAAAACTAATCTGATTGCAAAATTATTGAAACGATAATTCAAGTTTCAGACATGTTTGTGTGATTGTATAAACGAGCTTCCAAGTAGCAGTATGTTTCTCTTGCGTTCCCTTAGTCTACGAATAGAATATGGCAGCCAGTTTGTTCCATAGGGAACGTATTCCGAAACATTAAATCCATTTTTTACAAGCTTCAGTTTTAGTTCGTCCCTTACCCCACGCAGCATCTGAAACTCGAATTTTCGTTCATATTTTTTTGATAATCCTCTGGCAGATTCGATCATAGCAGAATCATGCGTAGCTATGCCAAACTCATTTGCCTTTCTGAAAAGCAGCTTCATCAATTTTAGATAGCTTTGATCGATTTTGTCTTTTGATTTGTATGCGATCTTGGAGTTTTCTCGATATGCTCCCTTTACTAGGCGTATTTTAGCTCCCATTGTAATCAAATCAACGAGGTCATTTTCAGTTCTCATTAGATTTGCCTGCAATGCGATTCCAAGTCTTTCATATCTTGAAAACAAATTTTGATAGATTTCTATTGTCTCGTCTGTATGGTCTGTTGATTCCATATCAATCCACACAAATGTCTGCGAAGATACTGCGTTTTTGAGCAGAATCTCAAAATTTTGAAAACATTCGCTCATACTTCGCGAAAGACCAATCTGCGTTGGTTTGACAGAAATACCTCCATTTACCTTCCATTTTTTAAATGAAACCATGACTGATTTGTATTCATCAATGGTTTTCTCAATAATCTGCTTTGATGTGTGATACTCACCTAGTCTGTTAATTATCACACCCATACCATTTTTGTATGACGCTTGTGCGGCAGACAATGCATCATCTATGGTGTTTCCGGCAATCCACTGTTTTGCAAATCCAAAGAGAGCCTTTTCCATTATCTGTGTGCCTGATACCATGCTCATGAATCATTCCTCATATGTAAAAATTTTAAGGAGTAACCAAACATGTCCTTTAAGTATTGGTTAAATTGAAAAAAATCAATTTATAGCCATATTGCATCATAACAACAGTTGTTTACAGGAATCGTTGAAGGCGTAGGCAAAATAATCAAAATAGAAAAAAAGACCAGCAACAGAAGTGCTGTAAAAATGACAGTTGATCTTGGCAAGCATTCCCAAGGACTCAAAATAGGTCAAAGTGTTGCATTAAACGGAGTGTGCCTTACAGTCACTGGTATTTCAAACACAAAATGTCGTTTTGAAATGATAGAAGAAACTACGAAGAAAACTGATCTTGGAAATCTTAAGGAGGGCGAAGTAATCAACATTGAACGTAGCTTAAAGGTTGGAGATAGAATGGAAGGACATTTTGTCCTTGGTCATGTAGATGGTGTGGGGACAATAAAAAAAATTGAAAGAAAACCCAAAGAAATCAAAATATGGTTTGAAATACCGAAAAATCTAACAAAGTTTGTTGTGCAAAAGGGATCAATTGCCATTGATGGAATAAGTCTGACCGTAGTAGATGTACAAAAGAATCTTGCATCAGTTTGTTTGATACCTCACACAGTTGATGTAACAAACTTTCACACAAGAAAGATTGGCGATAAGGTTAATATTGAAACTGACATTCTTGGCAAATATATTCTAAAGTAGGAATAAATCATTACCAAAATATTGGTAATTACCAAAATCTTAGTAAGCTTTATAATTATACTGCAGGCGAATTCTAGTTATGACACTAGATGAGGCAATAACCTCACTTAAACAAGGCAAATTTGTACTACTATATGATTCCGGTAAACGGGAAAACGAAGTCGACATGGTAGTCGCAGCCCAATTTGTCACACCAGAACATGTATCCAAAATGCGCCTATATGGAGGTGGACTCATTTGCATTGCACTAAAGGACTCTTTTGCGCAATCCCTCAATTTACAATACATGCATAACATACTATCCCATTCAACTGATATGGACTCTGACTCAAAACAGATGATAATGGGCACCGCTCCATATGGTGATCATCCGACATTTTCAATATCTGTTAACCACAAACAAACATACACTGGAATTACAGATAATGACAGAGCGCTTACGATAAAAGAAATGGCAAATCTTTACAACTCAAACAATGCAAAAAATGAATTCATATCGTCATTTGCGACACCGGGACACGTGCCGCTATTGCTTGCGTCAAAAGGGCTACTTGCAACCCGACAAGGTCATACTGAAATGTCAGTCTATCTAGCAGAGACTGCAAAACTAACTCCCGTCACTGCAATATGTGAAATGATGGACTCACAAACATATTCGGCACTATCAGTTGAAAAAGCAATGAAGTTTGCAAAAGAAAACGCCATTCCATTTATAGATGGAAAAGAGTTACTAGAACTCTCAAAGGTGCATTAGTTGAACATCGCAATAGTAACTGCGGAGTTTAATGAAGAGATAACCTCAAGAATGCTTGACGTAGCATTGGAAAAGGCAAAATCCCTAAAATTACAGGTAAAATATTCTTGCAAAGTTCCAGGAGCATACGATATGCCAATAATTGTTAATTCTCTGTTACAGAAAAAAAATGTTGACGGTGTAGTTACCTTGGGTGCCATAATAAAGGGTCAAACAAAACATGATGAAGTAATAGCGGCCGCAACTGCAAAATCACTCATCGAACTGTCACTGAAATACCAAAAACCTGTATCCCTTGGAATTTCGGGTCCCGGAATGCAAGAGCGCCATGCCCACGCACGAATAAGACCTGTAGCAGAGCGAGCAGTCGAGGCAGTTCTTAGGATATCAAAAGAATTGGAGAAAATACAATGATTCAGCTCACTATAATCAAAATAACAGAATATGGGCCATGGACGCTAACCCTTGGAAGCGACAGGGAGCATGAACTGCAAATGCTTCAGGCCAATCTTTATGGACAGGTGCAAAAGATGTTTTCCGAAAAGAATTCACTTGTATTTTCAAATAGATTTGATGAGTTCTTTGCAGTTACAAATGGACTCACACTTGAAGATCATATAGAATTTCAGAAAAAACTGGAAAAGATATCATCCTTAAAACTATCCATGTCAATTGGATATGCTGATACCCCATTTGATGCCAACGTAAAGGCATATGAGGGCAAAAAAACACCTGTTGTTTTGAACAAGGAGCATAACATCTATGGGTTTATTGACGGAAAATCTGATCAAAAAGTCACAATAATGCACTTTGATGTCGAAGATCTAACATCTAGACGCAAGGTAAAGTCGCCGTATGAGATCTCTTCAATTATTTTTAGCTTGTATGCAAAAATGTCCGAGTTCTTTCTGAAAAGAAAGTCCATGACTTTCTTTATGGGCGGAGATAACTTTATGGTGGTGTCTGCAAACAACTCTAAAGAAAACGCAAAAGAGTTTTTGGATTTGGCAAAAAAAGAATTCGACATAACGCTAAACTGCGGAATTGGGACGGCGAGAACCGTAAGGGAGGCAGTGAACCTTGCAACAAAATCCCTTGACACTATACGGGAGATCAGAAAATCTGAAAAAGAAAAACCAGAAATCTATGAACTATCATGCATTTAAAAAATCTCAGCATTCTGCATGGTAAAGATCTAAAATACATTCACTCTACAAACCTGCAAATTAACGATCAGTTTTTTGGAAAAATTAACAATACAACACAAAATAAAAAATCACTAGATTGTGAGGGTTTGCTGCTTATTCCGGGCTTTGTTAATTCTCATACCCACATTGGGGATTCAATAGCAAAAGATGTTGCTGCAAGCGGTACTGTAGATGACAAAATTCATCCAATTCTAGGCGTAAAACCGCGAATCCTAAGAAAGTCAGAACCTAAACATCTTGTTAGCTTTATGAGAAATTCTTGCCTTTCCATGTTAAGAAAAGGAATAACCACATTTGTGGACTTTAGAGAAAGCGAGCTTGCCGGAATACTCTTGCTAAAAAAGGCAATTTCGCAAGTCCCAATCCGAGCTATAATCTTAGGCAGAATCGAATATTATCAGGACCAACTCCAAATACAACAAAATACACCACTTCCAATTTTACAAAGAAAAAATCTCTTGACAATTCTCCGCACCTGCGATGGGCTTGGCATTAGCGGACCAAACGAAAATAGTAATTCCATGTTACAATATCTGTCCAAAACAAAGAAAATAAGGGCAATTCATTCTGCTGAAACAATAGAAAGCTCAAAAAAATCCAAAAAAATTACTGGAAAATCTGAAACCTCTCGGGCATTGTTGCTAAAACCGCATTTTCTTGTCCACATGACATATGCAAGACAAAATGATCTGTGTGACGCGGCAAAAAAGACAAAGGGAATTGTTATCTGTCCTCGGGCAAACGCATCGCTTGCAGAAGGAATTCCAAATTTTCCCATGATGGAAAGAAATGGCTGCAGAGTTGCAATTGGAACTGACAACGTAATGATAAACTCGCCTGACATGTTTAGAGAAATGGATTATCTTTGGAAGGTAACTATGGGAATTCACAAAAAAAGAATTGATCCAAAAGAAATACTCAAGATGGCGACTGTAAATGGTGGAATTTTACTTGGAAGAAAAATTGGCTCAATTGAACCAAAATATCTGGCAGATGGAATATTCATCGACAAACACGCACTTGATTTAGAACCAATGCATAACCCATATGCCTCAATAGTTCATCGAGCATCAGAATCGACAATCAAGGCAGTAATGATTGGAGGGAGAATTGTTCATGGTAAACTCTAGACCACACATAATTTTGAGCGCAGCGGTATCAATAGATGGCAAAATAGCCACAAAAAACAGGGATTCTGCATTCTCTTCAGAGCAGGACAAAATACGATTCCACAGGCTACGTGCAAAAGTGGATGCCATACTGGTTGGGATCAATACTGTGAAAATTGACGATCCCCTTCTAACCGTACGATACGCAAAAGGAAAAAGCCCGATACGCGTAATCCTGGATTCATCTGGTAGAATATCCATAAAATCAAAAATCATCAAAACTTGTCATACGATACCGACAATTATAGTAGTTTCAAAAAAAATACCACAAAAAAACCTTGTAAAACTTGGCAAATATCCACTACAAATGATCATAGCCGGTAAAAATAAAATTGATATCAAAAAACTATTGCAAATTCTGCAAAAACAAAACATCAAGAGTATATTGCTTGAAGGTGGCGGTACACTAAACTGGGAATTTATCCATAAAGGATTAGTTGATGAATTAATCATTACAATTACTCCTTATGTTATAGGCGGAAAAGATGCAGTAACGTTAGTTGAAGGAGATGGCTTTTCTAAAATAACAAACTCTGCAAAACTAACACTACATAATATAATCAGACAAAAAAACGAGATTGTACTACACTACTATATCTGACGTCTCATATCGTTTCTAATATCTGTAATCTTTGACTCTAGGGCTTTCTTCAGCTTGTCATTTTTCCTTAGATTGACAACACTGCCACATCTTGGACATTTGAAAAACATTTCAAGTGCTGTCTCAAATGTAATTCTTTGACAATCCTCATTTCCACAGTGATAAAACTGGGAAGAATTTTCATAATCTAGTCTTTGTTGCAGTCGTTCTGAAATCTTTTTTTTCTGATTCTCAATAAAGTTTTCAACCTCATCTTTTCTCGAACGCCATCTGTAAACAAACCAGCCTTTTCTTTCATCTTTGACCCTGATTCCTGTAATGAGTGCTTTCCCAAAGAGGTCATAAAGCACTTTTCTTACCATGTTTATTCTAAGGCCAGTCGAGCTTGCAATTTCCT
>CAZCWI010000069.1:0-2592 GCA_964502325.1 uncultured Candidatus Nitrosotenuis sp.
TTGTTGTCGGATACAGCCATGTCCTAAGAGAGTTCCCATCAGCATCAGTTTCAGAATAGGACAAGCTTTTGCCGTCAAATGATTTTATCCAGACGCCGGCATTTGCAAGCGGGGTCTCACCATTATCATAAAATACAGAAAGGAGCATCCCCCCACTGTTTTTTATTGTTATTTCGATTTTGCCCTGGCTTTTTTGCAGATCAACAAATGCCGCATCCCCATACATGTTATTTACATACACTTCAAACTTGTACCTGTGCCCGATTGGCAGAGAATCTACGGTTAGTGGATTAGCGGTAAGTAAATCAATCTCCTTAAACGTGACACTTGAAAAATCCTGATACACTTTGAGGGACAAGCTATCAGCGGCGGCTCTGTCGCCGCTTTCATTTTTAATGACAATTTCGACTGAGCCTGCAATTGACTCTTGATATGACATCACTGGAACAAATACCAAAAATGAGATTGCCAAAAAAAATACGCTCGTTTTAAACATGATTATCTATTGCTAGTTTTCATAATTTTATAACCATATAGCTAAAAATCTCCGAATAAGGAATACAGTAAAACCAATCAAATAAAGAAACAGACCAAAGATGAATCAGGCTTTTATACAGTCAACGCCAAAGTAAGCAAATGAGACAGGTAATACTTGGCATCATATTATTTGGCATTTTCGCATCACTGGTTCCAGTACTAGTACACGCTGCAGATGCAGCACCTAGCAAGAAGATTTGCGGGGACAAATTGTGCTCTGAAGTAAAATCATGTTCCAGCAACGAGGTACGAGATCCAACAAACAAAAAGTGTTACCCTGGATCATCAGGCTGGAAGATTACAGGATACTTTTTGCCACTAGAAAAAGACTATCCAAGAGACCCTTTGGTGTCAGCATACGTGCAAGGCACGAGGAAAAACGGTTCTTTTGATTATTCAGAAAATGACGCGACGTACTACCTAAAACAATTCAGATCAACGTTTCTAAAAGAAATAGCAGTACAAGGCTCCGGAAAGACAAACGAAAGCAAAATACTGCAAAGCTGGAGAGACGATTTTATTTCTCCAAACGGAGAAAAAACGAGGTTCTATCATTATGGGAAATGTGCCGCGACGTTTTCAGGAATTTGCTTGCCCCTACATACAAGTTCGCTTAACGGGCCCGTAATAATGGTCGCAGTAACATCTGGCAAGACAGACATGAAAGAAGGGGTGATCACTCACGGAACGCTGCTTCGCATACCAGACATTCCATCCCCATGGAATACCAGGACGTATTGGGCAACAGACATTGGGGAGTGGAATGACAAGCACATCGACGTATTCACAGGTTATGGGCTCAAAGCCAGAGAGGCGGCATTTAAGATAACCAAGCTGCCCCCACAAGAAAATAGCAGAGTGCTCGCAGTAGGGTTTAAGGAAATCAAACAGTAATCGACTATTGCTTCACTCTTTGGGCACTGGTCCACTTGGCCTTTAGGCCAACTAGTTCTTCAAAAACTGCCTTTAGCTGCAAGATATCAGTTATCTGTTTGTACCCAATCACCAAGAGTGTAGAATAGAGTATCATTTTCTTGTCATCTTTGTCCATCCTAACTGCCATTGCAGAAAGCAGATGCTGCAGTATAATGAACATTCCAAGGATGAATGCCACGTAAGAATAGTTGCCAAGAAGTAATTGGTAAGCTGTAAAAATCAAAACCAACAAGCTCGTTGTTGGAATCACAAGCATGTGAATTGCCAACAGTGGGTATGAGAACTTGTGCAGATAGCCGAATCTAGGATTAAGTAAAATATCAGAATGCCTCCTTAGCACCTGAAGATTTCCGCGGTACCATCTTTTTCGCTGCTTGTAAAAATCATGCAGTTTTTGCGGTGCCTGAGTATACGCAGTTGCCATATTACTTCCACTTATGATCATTCCAGATCTTAGGACTTTCATGGTGGCATCAAAATCCTCAACTAGCGTGTCATTGTGATATGCACCTGCCTCTTCGAGTTTTTTTTTCTTAAATGCACCAAGTGCTCCTGGAACAATAGTGATTGCCCCAAAATAATCAAGGCCACGCCTCATTATTTGGATGCCAGACAAATATTCTAAGGCCTGACACCAAGTTAAGCAGTTAATCCTGTTTCGTATTTTTATATTACCTGCAACGGCTGCAATGTCATCATTTGAGAACGATTTTGCAATGTGTTTTAGCGCAGTGTGGCCAATTATGGTATCGGCGTCCAAGATTACAATTATTGGGCCTGTCGCATAAAGCATTCCGGCGTTAAGTGCAGATGCCTTTCCACCGTTTTCTTTGTGTATTACTTTGATTCGGTCCTTGTAGTGCGAAGCAATTTCCAACGTCAGATCCTTGCTACCATCATCAATCACTATGATTTCTTTGTCAGGATAATCTGTTGAAAGAAGCGACTCTATTGTGGTACGAATGACTTTTTCTTCATTATACGCAGGGACTAGTACGCTTATTTTTGGATATGAGGCAGGTTCTTTTAGTAAGGCTTCAAGTGAAACGCTCCTTATTGCAAGCGGAACAAAGAGCATTGTCTGCCAAAACGACAGCATCAGGCACCAAATGAAAATTG
>CAZCWI010000069.1:2602-8842 GCA_964502325.1 uncultured Candidatus Nitrosotenuis sp.
AGTATCGTCATAAATCCATTAGCATAACCGTCATACGCAACTATGGTTCCAAGTACAAATGGCATTATCATCACAACTATGGAATAAAATGACACGCCACGTCGCCCATAGGAATATTGTGATTTTGGATCCTTTTTTGTCAGGATGTGATAGAAAACCATCACACCTGCAGATGAAATTGCAACCAGACTGAGATACGAAAGCATGCTATAGGCAGTAAATACAAGCAACGAAAAAATCGCAGAGGCCAGCAGAATCAGGACAGGATCAGTTTTTGTTTTGTTTGTTTTAGACGAGATTATTTCTGCCATCGGTTTTATTCTTGGCTCAGCAGATCTCGGTTTTTCAATAATTTCAGGCTCAATAATTTGCGCCACTTGTGATTGTGCAGGCTCTGCCTTCAATGCGGAATGAAAGCAGCCCGCATGAAACCATTGGTCGTGATATCGCACTGTTCGCTCGTCAAGACTTAGCTCATTGTTGCAAGACGCGCAATTGTGCACAGGGTTAATCAGAACCGAATTTAGATGCGGCGTGACGTGGGATCTCAGTTGTTTTGTATTTTGCTTTTCGGCGTTCTTAACTGACTGAGTTTTTTGCAGCTGTGCGTGTTTTTCGTTTAGATATTTTTTGTCAGACTCGTAGATTTTTTTCCCCTTTTCAAGCGAGTGCAATATGTAGTCCAGTCTGCCAGAGTCGCCAAGTCCTGCAGCTTGCAGCTTTTTTACAATTTCCAGCAAAGTCATGCCACTGTCCACAGATTTCATTATTTTAGAATTTTAAGATTATTTGGCATGTTTAAAATTGACAAATGTCTTCAAATTTTCAAATAAGACCATATCAGGATTAGGCTTTTGGCAACTTCAGGCACGAATCTTGACTGCCATTTTGGAAATACAATCATTCCACATAATGTTGCTTTACTAGGTTGTCGTAGAACCTAATTGACTTTATGTTGACAAATTCCATCATGCCGTATCGGGATAGCTCCCTGCCAAACCCGCTGTGCTTTATTCCCCCAAACGGGATTCTGGGGTCAGATATCACCACGTTGTTTATGGTAACTATGCCAGATTCGATTATTCTTGAGAATCGTTCCGCTTTTGTAAGATCCTGAGTCCAGATGCTTGCCCCAAGGCCAAACTGAGAATCGTTTGCAAGGCGAAGTGCCTCAGATTCATCATCAACTATTGTGATTGGCGCAATAGGCCCAAACGTTTCCTCGTATGCAACGTGCATCTTTGGCGAGACGTTTGTAATCACAGTAGGACTGTAAAAGTAGCCTTTACTGCCAAGCCGTTTTCCCCCGGTTAGCACTTGTGCGCCTTTTGACTTTGCATCGTCTACCAGTTCTTCAATTTTGCGCAGCCCCACACTGTTGACTAGCGGGCCGATATCTGTTTCATCAGACATTGGGTCACCCACTCGGAGGCTTTCCGTTTTTTGCACAAATTTTTCAATAAACTCTTTTGCCAAGTTTTTTGTGACAAAGAATCTTTTTGAGGCAATGCAACTTTGCCCGCAATTGATGAACCTGCCTTTTACTGCACCGCTTGACGCTTTTTCCACATCAGCATCACTGCACACAATAAACGGATCACTTCCCCCAAGTTCCAGCACACATTTTTTGAGGTTCAGTGCAGATCTTTGCGCCACTTTTGCACCCACAGATGTGCTTCCGGTAAACGTGACTCCGCCAACATCAGAATCAATCAGGGTCTCAACTATACTCGAGTCCCCAACAAGTGTCTGAAATACCCCGTCTTGGAATCCTGCCTTTCTAAACACGTTTTCTATTTCAATTCCGCACTGCATCGTTGCGCTGGCAGGCTTGAGAACAATTGTGTTTCCAGCCATAAGCGACGGAGCTGCAAATCTTAATGCTTGCCAGTATGGAAAGTTCCACGGCATCACACTTGCAATCACTCCAAGCGGCTCAAAGGAGAGTATGCTTTTTCTTGCATCGGTGTTTACCGCCTCATCGTGTAAGAAAATATCTCCATTATCGGCATAGAACTCCATTGCCCATGCACATTTTTCAACCTCTGAGAGGGATTCCTTGATTGGCTTTCCCATTTCTTTTGTTGCCAATTGCGCAAGTTGGGTTTTATTTTTTCTCAGCTCTTGAGCAAAAATGTGAATAAAGTGAGTTCGCTCTTTGAGGTCTTTTTTCCAATTGGCAAATACTGTTTTTGATTTTTTTACAATTTCAGGTATCTTTTCTTTATTAACAATGTCGTACTCGGCGATAAGTTCCTCAGTTGTGGGGTTTACTGTCCTAAGTGTCACTTGTTAGTATCATGGTAATTGTAGTATTAATGTTCCAAGGATTGCCAAGTTTGAGGCAGTAGATATCTACACTTTAAATGCATTTTAGCAGTAGATAACAAGTTGGAAATGTCAACAGACGGCAAGGCGCGGGACTTTGAGACAGTGCTTGTGTTACAGGGAGGAGGATCGCTTGGGGCATACGAATGCGGAGTATACAAGACGTTACAGAAACACAAAATAAAATTTGACATTGTTGCCGGAACATCGATTGGTGGAATTAACGCTGCAATCATCACTGCAAGCAAGGGCGACGATCCTGCTAGAAGCCTAGAAGAATTCTGGCTTGCCCTGGCAGAGAGGGCGACTCCCTCATTCTTACCAGAAGAGACAAGGGCGTTTTTCTCGTCAATGCAGTCTGCAATGTATGGGAACCCAAAGGCATTTACGCCAATTTGGTTTGCTCAAGAGTTTTTTAATTTACTTAACATCCCGTATCTTTACGATATTACGCCGCTCAAAAACACACTAAAAGAGTACACCGATTTTCAAAAACTTGAGGATCCAAAAAGCCCAAGACTGATCATAACTAGCACGGACATCCAGAGCGGAAAACCGTGCATATTTGACAGTAAGCGCGGTAGCATTAGTGCAGATCACGTCATTGCAAGTGCCGGGTATCCATTTTACGGAATAGCGTGGACACAGATAGGCGGCAGATATCTGTGGGACGGCACGCTGTTGAGCAACACGCCACTAACTGAGGTCATCGACGCATCCCCAAGGCAGGATAAAAAAGTCTACATCGTTAATTTGTTTCCTAGAAGACAGGACGACATTCCAAAAAACATGATGGATACATGGCACAGAGCCAGGGACATCATGCATACGGATAAAACAGATCACACAGTCAGAATGTCAAGGGCCATCTCAAGGCAGCTTGCGTTGATAAAAGAAATGCACGACATCATAGCATCAACAAAGCTCGACAAGAAAAACGAGGAAAAATTCTCACTACTTGAGCTTGAATACCACAAGCTTGCCTGTGAGCGAGGCGCCGTAATCAGGCAGATAACGCGCATATCACGAAAAGAAGACAGCCATTTTCTTTTTGAAGATGCTGATTTTTCCATTGCCACCATAAAACAGATGATAAAAAACGGTGAGGAAGATGCCGAAAACGCAATTGCCGCTAAAGACAAAACATGCAAGTAGTCAATAGCCGTAAAAAAATACCAAGTATTGAAAAAATCAAGGGTTTAGACGCACCAAAATAGCAAAAACAGGTTATGAAATACACTGGTTATTATTAGCTGACAGGCATATAGTGCGTGTCTGACACAAGTATGGTTGCACAAATTTTGAACAAAGAAGGACAATGTAGACGTTGTAATAAAGGAATGATGATGACAGATGACATCACAGGCGAAAGATTTTGCAATAGTTGCGGTTTTGTAATTGTTGAACGCATTGACGATTCTGGCCCCGAACGCCATTTGTTTTCAAAAGATGAACGTGATGACAAGACAAGGACTGGGGCACCGACATCGCTTGCAATGCACGACATGGGGCTTGCTACAATAATAGGGCACACAAACAGGGACGCTACTGGAAAGCCGCTTTCATCATCTATGAAGATGAGTATGAACCGACTAAGAACATGGGACAGTCGAAGTCAAGCTCACGTACAAGCAGACAAAAATTTCAGACATGCGTTTACACAACTAGACAAACTAAGGGACAAGCTTGCACTATCAGACGCAGTAGTAGAAAAGACAGCTTACATTTATCGAAAAGCACTTGCAAAGGGCCTTGTCAGGGGCAGGTCTATTGAAGGACTCCTTGCCGCAGCAGTATATGCAGCATGCAGAGATGTCGAGACGCCAAGAACCCTAAACGATGTTTCAGAAGCAATCAACGTAAAGAGAAAAGACGTTTCAAGAAACTACAGACTGCTAGTACACGAACTTGAACTAAAAATGCCAGTGGTGGATCCAATTAGCTGCATGTCCAAAATAGCAAGCAAGGTAGGGCTGAACGAGAAAACAAAACGACGTGCACTTACAATTCTAGAGGAGGCAAGTGCCATGCAGATTACCGCAGGAAAGGATCCAATGGGACTTGCAGCTGCGGCACTTTACATTTCTTGCATAAAATGCAAGGAGAATGTTTCGCAAAAAGAAATTGCGCTTGCGGCAGGAGTGACCGAAGTCACGATCCGAAACAGGTACAAGGGATTAAGAGAGTCATTAAAATTATAACTCGATCTATTTTGAAAAGGCAATAAATTTTTCATAAATTTGATAACAAGGTATAAGGCTTAGATCGGACGCAGTAATACATAACCCAAAATTCTACTTTGCTCAAAGTTTTAGAAGCATATTCACGCGATGTCGGCAAAGGAATAGCACGTCTTGATTACGATTCTGCAGACTCGGTCGCCGCAGCAACAGGAGACGTTCTTGAAATCAAAGGAAAGAAAAGAACCGTTGCAAAATGCCTCCCACTATACCCATCAGATGAGGGAAAGGGCATCATACGTATTGACGGCGTCACAAGAAACAATTTGGGAATTGCAATTGGCGACAAAGTCGAGGTCAGAAAGATAAGGGCGGTTCCCGCCGAAAAAATTGTCGTAGCGCCGCTTGAAGTTATTCCTTCGATTGACGAAAGATACCTTACAGAGTCGCTAGAAAACACGCCGCTCATAGTAGGCGATTATGTAATGGTGCGATATTTTGGCGGCAGGCTAACTTTTCAGGTAATAGATGCCTTGCCAACTGCAGACGCCGTAATTGTAACGCAAAAGACTACATTTGTAATCGGAGAGAAAAGCGAGTCCCTGCAAGGAATCCCGCACATATCATATGAGGACATAGGAGGCCTGACAGACGAGATACGAAAGGTCAGAGAGATGGTAGAGCTCCCAATGAGGCATCCGGAAATCTTTGAAAAACTTGGAGTGGAAGCACCAAAAGGCGTTTTGTTGTACGGCGTACCAGGCACTGGCAAGACACTTTTGGCAAAGGCGGTGGCAAATGAAAGCAATGCCCATTTTATTAGCATCTCAGGGCCTGAGATAATTGGCAAGTTCTACGGTGAGAGCGAGGCAAGGCTTCGAGAGATATTCAAGGAGGCAAGAGAGAAATCGCCGACCATCATATTCATTGATGAAATCGACTCGATTGCACCAAAGCGCGACGAGGTAACAGGAGAGGTGGAGAGAAGAGTGGTCTCGCAAATGCTTTCACTCATGGACGGTCTTGAAGCAAGGGGAAAGGTAATCGTCATTGCCGCAACAAACAGGCCAAACTCGCTTGACCCAGCACTTAGAAGGCCTGGAAGATTTGACAGGGAGATTGAGATCAAGGTGCCGCAGAAAAAAGGAAGGCATGAGATACTCATGATACACACGAGAAACATGCCGCTTGCAGATGATGTCAATTTGGACAAGATTGCATCAATTAGTCACGGGTATGTAGGGGCAGACTTGGAATATCTTTGCAAAGAGGCGGCAATGAAATGCCTAAGGAGACTGCTTCCTGAAATCAATTTGGCAGATGAGAAAATTTCATCCGAAGTATTGGACAAGTTAATAGTAAATGCAGACGACTATAACAATGCATTTCGAGAGATCATACCAGCTGGTATGCGCGAGGTCTACATAGAAAACCCGGATGTGTCTTGGGACGACATAGGCGGCCTGGCAACAGTAAAGCAGGAATTGCAAGAAGCAGTGGAGTGGCCAATGAAGTATCCAGCATTTTATAGAAATCTAGGCTACAAGATACCTCGCGGAATTTTACTTCACGGTCCAAGCGGCACTGGAAAGACACTTTTAGCAAAGGCGGTGGCAACTGAAAGCGAGGCCAACTTTATTTCAATTAAAGGCCCAGAGCTATTATCAAAATGGATCGGAGAGTCAGAAAGAGGCATACGGGAAATTTTCAAAAGGGCGCGACAGTCATCGCC
>CAZCWI010000070.1:0-8685 GCA_964502325.1 uncultured Candidatus Nitrosotenuis sp.
AGAGTGTCTGCCGGGGGTGGGTTTTGAACCCACGACCTCCAGATTATGAGTAATGCCCTTTGCTGGAGACTGGCACTCTAACCAGGCTGAGCTACCCCGGCACAAAAACGCCTAATTTCATGGTGCAATTAAATGATTCGTGAGTTTTGGCAAATTTGAAAATGCGACCTAATCCGAAAAATCACTGGGACATTATTTCTTTCCAGCTGGTGTTTACGTTTTTGACCCAGAGGAATTTTCTCTGAAGCGAAGTGGTGTATAGTTTTTCCCACTCTGCCTTTACTTCGTCAGTCCACGCCTTGAACACGCGCGGGTCGATGTAGTTGCGAAGCGACGTGCCCAAGTTGTAGTCCTTTGTCTGCTCTGTAAGCGTGATTGCAAGCTCGAGCTTTTTTGCCCTCTCCTTTAGGCGCTCTTTCTGCTTGTCTGTCTTTGCCTTTGTCTTTTCAAGGTTTTTCAGAGTCTCCCTTTTCTTTTGCAGCGTCTCCTCAAAGTTCTTCGGGATGGTCCTCTTGTGGTTGCACATCATTGCGGCCTGCAGGTTTGCCATTTTTGCAATGTAGAGTTTCTCAGTCTCGCTTTTTCCCTTTACGTCAAGCTTGTCCTTGAGATAGTTCTTCACCTGGGTGGTGGCAAGATATGTTCTGAAGACCTTTGCAGTCAGGCCCTTGACTATCCCGCTCAAGAACGCGTTTACGTGCCTTGATGTGATGTCGTGGAATATCTCGTCCTTCGGACTCTTGTTTGCGGTGAGTTTTTTCAGGTTTTCATACAGTGCCTTGTCGTTTCCCTCTGCAGGTATGGTCTCTTCCCACCTGACGCTGTCTTTTCCCAAAAAGTCAAAGTGAATCCTGTTGTCCTCAAGCTTCACGTGTTCCTTTCGAAGCGTGGTGGCACCGACGGTGTCTGCCTCGTCTGGATCCTTTTCGTCTCCGACCCTCATCGATGTCCTGTAAATGATATAGCAAACAGTTGCAATGCGGCTGACCTTTGGGTCTCGGCTGTTCATTCCCTTTGTGATGGCGTCCTCTATCTTTTTGATCTCCTTGCCAAGCTTTGCAGCCTTGTCGTACTTTGCCATGTCTCGCTCCTGCTTGAGCCCTGCCGTGTCTGCAAGCCATACGTACTTTATCTTCTCAGAAAGAACATCTGTCCAGCATGCAAGCCACATGGAATCGTGCTCGTGCACTATTTTCTTCCAGTCTCCTGAAGGGACCTTTGCCTCCTTGCCCAAATTGAGAATTACGTCTTTGTGAGTTATTTTTGGTTTCCACTTTCCCCTCATCGGGTGATCCCCACGCCCTATGAAAATTCCAGGCGGCTCTGCCATGTAGTTTGCAACCTCTACCTCGTGTCCGTCAAGTATCGCCTTTCCGTAGACTCCTTTCATCTTTTCTCGCAGCTCCTTTCTTTTTTGCGCGATTGATTTTTTCTCCTCCTTTGTCATCAACTCGCGCGATGACTTTTCCCTGTCTACTAGTTTGAAGGCTTCAGAAAAATCAATATCAGAAATGCTCAGTCCCTTGAGCTTGCCGCCAAACGTGGCGGCAAAATCAGCAACAAAATTCTTTTGAAAAACCGCGTCCTTGACGTATGGCGTGTCCTTTTTCTTTGCCCACTGGTATGCCATCTCCTCTTGGTTTGCGTCAAGCTTTACTGGCTGGCCCTTTATCTTGACTGTGAACCCCTTTGGCTCATAGTCTGGCGGAAATATTATGCCATTGTGTTGTAGTGTTTTCCATTTCATAATTTATCATGCCTAAATTGCAGACTTTGATAAAAACTCGTCATCTAGCATATATCAATTTAACCACTGATGACTTTTGGCCGATCTCATTCCCGCCTCCGCATATCTGGTGATTTTTGTATCATTCTAGTGCGTGAAACGATGCTATCAAAAGTGTATTTTTTTATTCTTTGCGACATAATGCGACACGAACCATTTTAGAAAGATTGATTCGTCAAGGCCAATTTGTGCTCTCTCCAGAGCTGAATAGTAACGATCTCTGTCTGAAAATTTAATGTTCAGCATGGGGTAACCGTGCTGGTTCAGTATGCAATTCGTCATCAGCCTTGAAATTCTTCCGTTTCCGTCACCAAAAGGATGGATGGATACAAACCTAAAGTGCGCCAGACCTGCCAACTCGACAGGATTTTGCACTTTTCTGGCCTTGTTGTACCATTTGAAGAATTGTTTTAGCAGTGATGGCACAAAGTTTGGATGAGGAAATGTGGACCTGCTTCCAGTGACGATCACTCTGTCTTTTCTAACTAGTCCTGCAAATTGCGGTTTTGTGGTCCTGAAAATTTTGTAATGCCATTCAAGTGCGTTCTTGTTGGAAATGAATGCCTTTGATCTAATTGCATCTAAAAACACCGCATGGTGGTTCTGCGCCTCCACCATATCGTGTTCTGGTTTGTTTGCAGGCGTTAGTTTGAATCGTAATAGTCTGTAGGTTTCTTTTTTGGTTAGTGAAGAGCCCTCGATTTTATTTGAATCGTGCGTGAAATCATACGAGAACAACTCTTGATGGTTTCTTATTTCTGATCTTGTTGCATCTTTAAGAAACAAAGAATAGTTTTTTTTAATTTGAATCAGATGGGGTTTCCATTTCTCTTGTTGCATCTCTATCTCAAAATTGCGCGATAATTCTTGGACGTTCTTGGGAATCTCCTTTCCCAAGTAGATCTCTCGGTATGTCTTGCCGGCATGATATTTTAGGTAGTAGTAGGTCTTTCCATTTTTCATCTTCTTTTTGATGGATACCACAAGTGTAAGTACCCCCCTTTCTTATTAAAATTTATGAAATTTTGGAAATTAGGGGGGTACTTTATTTACAAAAAACGTGCCTCATGTACACATTTTTTGTTTAGAGTGTAAGATACTTGTCTTTTTGATCTAGAACAGTTCTTTTTTTAGATAGTTCTCAAACTCGATGTCGGTTTTCATCTTTTTTGCCTCAAGGAACATCACGGCGTCGTTTCCAACAGGATATCTTGGAAGAGGATTTTTCTCCTTTAGCACCCGAACTATTGTGTCTGCCACCTCTTTTGGGGGCGTTCCCATCTGCGCCATCATCTTGATTCCGCCTACCACTTTTTCTGTCAGCTCCTTGTACGGCGAGTCTGGCTTTGGGTTCTTTGGCATTCTCATGGAATCAAGAAAGTTTGTCTTTATCACTCCTGGTTCAATGATTATGGTGTTTATTCCAAATGGTGACATCTCGTACCTCATGCACTCGCTTAGCCCCTCCAATGCAAACTTGGAGCTGATGTAAGCAGGCGAGCCTGGAAATCCGATTCTTCCGGCAACTGAGCTCACATTTACAATTGATCCTGCCTTTTGCTCTCTCATTATTGGGGCGACCTCGTGAATCAGTCTTACCACTCCGAAAAAGTTTGTCTCAAACTGCTCCTTTAGCTCGTCCACTGAAATGTCCTCAACGCAGCCAAAAATTCCATACCCTGCGTTGTTTACTAAAACATCAAGTCTGTTTTTTTCCTTGATTATTTGCGCAACTGCGTTTTTTATCGAGTCCTTGTCATCAACATCTAGCTGAATTACCTTTAGGGCGAGGTTTTCCTTTTTTGCAGCCTCCTCGATTTTGGATGACTTGGATGTGTTGCGCATTGACGCATACGTAAAGTATCCGTCGCGTGCAAGTCCAAGTGCAGTCTCAAGTCCTATGCCACTTGAGCATCCTGTGACTAGGGCAACTTTTTCCATGTTGGTATTGATTCTTGGTTCTTAATTAATTATAAAATCGTCTGACTTGCAAATCATACCAGTGGCCTGTCGCCCTCTGTCGGCTCTATGATGTCAGTTACTTCACCGTCGTTGATTCTCTGCAGTATTTCGCCTGATGCTTTTTTGTGCAAAAACTCGTTGTTGTTTCCACACCTGTATGAGAAAGTGCATCGCGGGCACCCTGCCTCGCTTGCGCACGGGCACTCCTTTACTATGTGAAGGCTGCGCTCTAGCGCTTTTTCCAACCTGTCATACAGGGCCTTGCTTGCACCGTTTCCGCCAATTGCCCCGTCGTAAATGAAAATAAGCCCTGACGTTCCAAGCGATATTCCGCCCAAGTCCTGCGACACCCCGCCTGTGACCATGTTACTTCCCTCAATTATGATGTGCTCTGTCGCATGGTATCCGCTTGCTTCTGTGTATTCCGAGTTTTCTGATTTTTTCATCTCCTCTGCAGGCCTTGGCGCATGTATCACAATCCCTTTTGTCACAAAGTCATACTCTAGCGGATTCTCAAGGAGGATCTTTTGCCCCTGGGTCACCTCCTGCCCAAGCTCGATGTTGACATACCCGTAGACTTTCTTTTGTATGTGCAGCTTGCAAAAGAATACCTCTGCCCCAAAGGCCCTCCTTTTCTCGTATACGGTTTCAATTGTAGGCCATTCCTCTGTCAGGGCCCTTGTATAGTACGGATAATTCCTTGGGATGGATATGATTTTTGCAAACTGTTTTTTCGGATAGCCAAACTCCTTTACCTTGTAGCGCATCCCGGCTAGAAAGTAAATTGCAGACTCGTGCAGCTCCTCTAGTGCCATCGGGAGGACCCTGTCGCCTACCTTTTTCTCGTTTAGGAAAATGTCAATTGACTTTCCTATCCCCCGTATGCTGTACTCGCTTTGCATGTCCTTTATCATGGTGTAGTTGGGGACGTACCTGTTTTCCTGCAGGACCAAGTTGCCAGATTCTACGTGTTTTTTTATCGTCTCTGCGTGCTCTGGCATCTCATGCATGGCAATTGGCTTGTCGCACGCCATTGCAAGCACCTGGAATTCCTCGACAAACGGGTTTTTCGGATCAATGTAAGTCTGCTCAACATCCTCAAAATAGTTGTCCGGATGATTCTTGTAGTACTGCGATATTGGGTCGTTGCCAAGTGCCAAAAACGCAAACCCACGCTGGCCCTTCCTTGCAGCCCTTCCTATTCTCTGGAGTAGTCGGTTGATTGGGATGGTGGACGATATCACGCCGTCAACGTTTCCAACGTCTATTCCAAGCTCAAGTGTGGGGGTGCACGATATTGCAGACAGCTTGTCCTCTTTGAACGATTTCTCGACAAAATTCCTATAGTTTGCCATCAGCCCGGCCCTGTGCACCTTGATATCGATTTTCTTTTTTCTTGCCTGCATCGCTATCAGCTCAGAGTTTAGGTGAGAGTTTGAAAACACCATTGTCTTGTGTTTCTTTGATGTCAGTTTTTCAAGCAGGTCTATCATGAGTGCCCTCTGGGTCCTAAGTGATGGAAACGCCATGACAAAGTCAGTCTCGCCCTTTTTCCCGGAACCCTCTATGAGGCCCATCTTTGCGCCAAAAAGGCTCTCGCAGAACTCTTTTGCATTGTCAAGCGTTGCAGACGATGCGACAAACTGAATCTTCTTGCAGATTCGCTTGAGGCGCTTTATGATATAGTGCACGTTTGATCCAAATATTCCAGAGTACACGTGCGCCTCATCGACCACTAGGAATTTTGCAGTGGTGCATGCCGATGCAAACTTTGTCCTGTACATCATGTGATAGTGCAAGACGTCAAAATTTGTAACTATTATCTGGGGGAGGGAGTCGAGGATTTTTGCCCTCTCCGACCCTTTTGTGTCGCCGTCAAAGACATCTGCTGCAATCCCGACGCTTTGCGCCATCTCTCTTATCTTTGGCAGCTGGTCCCGCGCAAGTGCCTTTGTGGGGTAGACAAATATTGCAAGTATGCCCTTGCTGTCCTCGCTTGCAATTTTCTGTATCACTGGAATGGCAAAGGCCTCCGTCTTTCCAGACGCAGTGGGTGCGGTAATCACAACGCTTTGGCCAAAAGTTATCTCGCGTATTGCCTCTTCCTGGAATTTGTAAAACTGGGTAATTCCCTTTCTGTGCAGGTATCCAACCATTGCGTCGTCCAGCCCGAGATCCTCAACCTGGCTTCCCATCTCTGGCGGAGGGCTTGATATTGCCTTGTAGTATGAGATATAGTCCTTTTTTGAGTACAGCACGTCTTTTGTGATGGGATCCGGACTGGCGTCTCCGATCATCTTTTTTATCTCAGACTCGTCGCGGATTATTCCCGACTCCTTTAGCTCCGCCTTTAGCTGCTTTTTGTTTGGAGTCGATCCCTCATCATATCTTGCCAGAAACTCCAAGTACACCTCGTCCATGTTTTTTGTAAACTCGACTAGATCCTCAAGGCCGCACTTTTTGCACGATATCATGTACTTTTTGTTAAACGTCTTTTGGATCTCAAGTGCCGATTTGCATTTTGGGCAGGAATACATGTCTTGCACCCTCTTAGGTGCAGTAGGGATTTATGGTTTGGTGGTACGGTGGTGCTGGTTTGGGGTCATGCATTTGGTCTATTGTGGAATAACATCACTGTTGGATCTAGTCAACCTTAACTCAGTAAATATGATAATATGATAAACTCCGCCTAGTTATGTATAATGATCATTCCTTACGTCTCATGGGAAGTAGCGCAGGAAGCTATGCAAGAGGCGTAGCCGCAATTCACAAAAAATACCAGTCTGCCGTAAAACATGCAAGGACAAGACAAGCAGTTCTGAATGCCTATTGGAAGCACAAGAAGGAGTCAGAAAATTTGCTTGCAAAACATCTCAAAGAAGAGATGAACGAAGTCAAACGCATCAAGGCAAAGATGGAATATAGATAAACGGAGACATATTTGGACATCTAGTCCGAAATCTCCCTACTCTTTTTGTATTATGCTTTCACTCTGTACTGGTTTTTGTCAAGCCTGTTTTTGGCAAAGTCATAGTACTCTGGGACTATCTCAAAGCCGACGTACTTGCGCTTTAGCATCTTGCTTACCACTGCCACCTGGCCGGATCCCAGGAAAGGATCGCAGACCACGTCCCCCCGCTTTGAAGAATACTGGAGGATCTTTCTTATGATTTCTGCAGGAAGCTTAGTCGGCGTCTTTTTGTCTCCAGTCCAGTACTCGCGCTTTATCTCCCAGACGTCTTCTTTGTCCCTGTAGTGGAGGCTGTGCCCGTCAGGTGAGCGGTCTGTCTTTTTGAATCTCACAAACGGGTAGAACTTTCTTTTCCTCTCGTCCTTGCAGACGTAGATGCAGTGGTAGTGCGACGTGACGTATTTTCTTGACGTGACTACGCCAAACTGGTATTTCCAAATTATGTGGTTTATGGTGGTAAACCCGACGCTGTCTATCGCATTCAAAATATCCTTGAGGTTGTTCCATCCTGAAAAAACGTACATGCTTCCGGAGTTTTTTAGAATCTTAAACGCCCCAGACATCCACTGGTGCGTGAAATCGTAATAGTCCTTTTGCTTAATCTCGTTGTATCCCTGCATCACCCTTGACGCGGTGCGGTTGTAGTTTTGCCTGGTCGCCTTAAAGTCGATTGCAAACGGCGGGTCTGTCACTATGAGATCTATCTTGTTTGGCAAAATGGATTTCATTCCGTCAATACAGCTTACGTTGTAGATCTTGTTAAATGAAATATTCGTCAAGGCTACTTTGTGTCCTTTTGATCAGATTCGTTTTTGCTCGGCATTTTTTCTGGGGCCGCTACATCGTGCTGTGCGCCCGTGCTTGCAGGAGCGATAACGCTTGCGGTTATTTCCGGCGCGTTTTGGAAAGCGATTATCGTCACATTCGCGTATGTATTCGGGATGGTATTCCCGCTTTTCCTTACGGCATACTGGTATGATGCATTCCACATAGAACAATCACGCATTATGCAGGGGAAATTATTTGAGTTTAAGATCGGTTCTAAAACCATATTTGTTCATTCCACAAATCTTATTGCGGGAGGGATTTTTCTGCTTATGGGTCTTACGATCATTATCCTTGCGGCGACAGGCAATACATACTGGGCGCCTTCGTTCCAGGTAAGCATAGGAGATTCTCTTTTTGAGTGGACTATCCGTCTTATCGGCGCGTTTGAGGAAGTTCCCAACGGCGTATGGGGCATTATTATCATTAGCGTGTTTTCTCTGCTGCTTTGGCGCGCATTTCGCCGGGGCGCAACGCAAAACAAAGACACATATGGAAAATGAAAAAAAATTTTTATCTTTTAAGGAAATGACCGTACTTTCGTTTTTTTCAGTTTTTATTTTAGGATATGTCGTGTTCGGAAATGTCATGCCGGGGTTCGGTGAGCAAAAGAATAGGGCACGCGATCTCTTAGCATCCGATGACGCGCTTGCCCAAGCGGTTCTGCCTGCGGAGGGCATCGTTCTTCCAGTGCGGTGGAACGACCTCGGCGCGCAAATGGTGGAAAAAGGCGTCATCGACTTTGAAAAGCTGGATGCGTTGTATGAAAAACGCGGGGGTTTTTCTTCCGAGGAGCGGGTATTGCTTCTTTCGCGTGACAATGGACCCATCGTCATGAATAAAGACAACGCGGGCTTTTTACTCAATCTTTTTTGGGCATTGGGTCTGAGCGCGAAAAATGATATTTTAGAGAAAGGACCGATGGGTGAATACGAAGATCCGGGGAACTTTGCTTCAACGGGCGGTTGGATCATAGCGCGCGGGGGTGCGATGGAGCATTATTCAAAATATCCTTTCATCACTCTTACGCCACAGGCGCAAGCGGCGGTGGAACGCGTGGCAAAAAATATATACCGCCCTTGTTGCGACAATCCGACATATTTTCCGGACTGTAATCATGGCATGGCGATGCTCGGTCTTC
>CAZCWI010000071.1:0-8616 GCA_964502325.1 uncultured Candidatus Nitrosotenuis sp.
GGTCTGAGAAATCTGTCAAACAATTAGAAAAAATTGATACAAAAAACGCACAAAAGATTTATGATTCGGTGTTAGACTGCGTAGGAGATCCGTTCAAAGCAGTGACAAGACTAACAAACTCACCGTTTTACCGATTACGAGTAGGTAATTACAGAGTTATTCTGGATTTACAGCAAAACAAGATGATAATCTTTGTCATAGAAACTGATCATAGGGGAAAAATCTACAAGAAATATTAACTCAAATTGTTTTCTTTATTAACAAAATCTGGAGGAAAGCAAACTAATTACACAATATTCATCGAGAAAATGGAACTGAAATCAGTACAATATTGTTAACCATCCCCCTCGGGCCCGTTTTAACTGTCAGTCCAAATCCCATTTGGATCAGAGAATCTTAATCTACAACCGAGACAAAAACTCTTCTCTTGTTAGGCCTGCATCTTCGATTATTGCATTTAACGTGCCTTTCGCGATTTCTTTATGGTTTGGTATTGTGAGCCTTCGAAAAGGCGGGGTGTTATTTCTTAGTATGATATGGCTTCCAGTTTGGTGATCTGTATGATATCCTAATTTTGATAATATTTTGATTAGTTTTGGTGCAGATATGACTGGAAGTTTAGACATTGATTTCTACCACTTCCTCATCTACTGGAGGAACTGGCTCACCGTGTTTTTTTAGGCTCTGAAGATAGCCTTCTATTGCATCTTTGATGTTGTTCAATGCTTCATTCCTTGTCTTTCCTTGTGAAATACAGCCTGGGAGTGACGGACATTTTACAACATACATTTCATCTTCGTCCTTTTGCAGTGTTATTCTATACTTCATCTGAGTTTAGATGTGGCGTTTTCTTATTTAAGCCCTCTCAAGCTTAATGAAAACTGTACTGGAATAACTAATACGGTGCGAGTAAATTTTTACTCGCATCCCTTCGGGCCCGTTTTAACTGTCAGTCTGAATCTTACAGGACTAGACAGTGCCAGAAAATATCCGCTACGCTTAGTGGAATAATCTATTGTGTAGAGCGTTTAGAAGTGATCGAATACTTGAATGGTTGGCAGATTCTCAATTATGAAATTCTAGTTTCAATATAATACGCCAAATGGGTAACTTGTTTTGTTGAACATCAATTATGTTTGGATAGTAATAACCGTCATAGCGTTTGTAGGCGGATTAGAAGTTGGATATACGTATTACTTGGCCAGTGATCCATATTCTGCCTTAACACGTGATCCTGAAGCCATGAATCGATTTGCAAACCAATTAGCTGGCTCGATGATGAGTAGCCCAGCACACCAAAAAATGATGGATGAAATGATGTCAGGCCACAACATGGGAAACATGAGTGGGATGGGTGGTGGTATGGGTCATGACAATATGGGTGACATGGGAAAGATGCATACTGGTTCTAGCAGCACAACCGGTTTCAACCAAACGGCAATGTTAGAACGGGGGAATATTGCAATGGGGTTTGATCAGACTAAGATCATGCATCATTTCATGGCTACATCCACAGGCGGCGAGATCATGATAATGTCGCGTGACATGAACGATGCAAAAACCATAAACGAGATAAAGTCTCACGTAAAGGACATTCAACATCAGTTCTCTCAAGGTGATTTCAGTAAACCATTCTATATCCACGGTCAGATTGTTCCGGGCACTCAAGTCATGACTGACAAGAAGGATCTTATTCAATATACAATAAAGGATATTGAGGGCGGCTCAGTTCTAATTTTAACCACTAATGATCCAGAACTTCTTGATGAAATAAGTCAATTCATGGACTTTCAGTCAGGTCAACACATTGGTCATTAAACAAGATTTGTGTATGAAATGGTAATTATCAAGAAATTTTGTTTACCGACACAACACTCCTTTTCTCAACCGCCTGTTGAACAGAGCCTGTTTTTGTGCACGAGACACGCCGAACTTGCACTGACTGTTCCTCAGGGAACCTTCGGGCCCGTTTTAACTGTCAGTCCAGATCTTACTGGAATTGATCTTTGAATTTATGCTGTCTGAACATGTTCAAAACAAAAACTACGTTTTACAACAAATTAATTGATTTTCACGTTAATGTGTGATGAGTATAGAATCTTGAAATCATAACTAGATCATAATTTTTTAACTTAAAACTTCATTAGTGATTAAAACTTTTTCATTAAAATGGGCCTAAGTATTGCGATTGCAGGAGGCATAGCATCAATTGCCCTGTTTGCCGTATTGTTCAGTTATGGCTTCATAAGTAATTCCATTTATAGTGATTATTTGTCAAGATCAGACTCGGTAAAGATTGACAATTCTATTTCAAAAACTAACATAGACATAAAATATCAAAACGCATCGTCTGGAAGTAGTTTTGTTAGTTTCAGCTTGGCAGAAAATGGAACTGAAAAACTATGGAGTTTTGATAAATTTACAGTACTAGTTACATATGATGCTGATATCGGTGGAATTTCAACATCAACAACAGAACAACTAATCTATAACAGTGCGCAAGCTTTTGCGCAATCTGGATTCAGTGTAGGTAATCTGCAATTTGCAAGACCTGACTCCGATGTTTCAAAAGGGGGCTGGACGGATACGGCGGGAGGGGACAGTGATGGGGTACTATATGATGAGATCAACGAATCTGCAAGAAATGATCTTAATTATGCGCGATCCTTGAGTATGATCCCGCCTGTTAGCACAACCGATACATGGACTGCTGGTTTGTCAAATGTAGTTGATCCTGAAACATCGAGCAATCACATAGTTAGTTATGTCTATAGGAAAAATGGCGGTGCGTCCACAATAGATATTACAACCAGATTGATGCAGGGGGTCGCTCCTATAGTCAGTTGGACACATAACGGTGTGGGTTCGTCTTTTACATTGGCACAACAAACACTAACTGCTGCAGAAGCTAACTCCATTACCGATTATTCTGATTTGAGATTAGAGTTTACCGCAACCGCAAGTGGTATTGGTCTGGGAACATCTGGTGATATCTCTTGGGCGCAACTTCAGGTTCCGCCGCAACCTGGAGCAGTTTATGACTGTTCTAGTACGAGTATTTCTTCTGGTCAGTGGACAATAGACCATATCACTTCAGATGATTCGGATACTAAAATACTAAACAATGGAGAGCTTGGAAGAATTTGCATAAAGTTAACAAATAATGTTATCTCAGGAGGAAACGTAACAATCGTAATTTCTACCGATAACGGTAAAACCGACACGCAGTCATTGACTGTGTGATGATAAGTCGCCTAATTCTTTCACCAAAAATCGTATTATGGAATCCAAATCTAATCTACTGTTGTTGAGCATTCCTTCGGGTCCGTTTTTAAGATAATTCTAAAACTAGTTGTTTTAAACTTGGAATCTTGACTATGATGATTTGATTTTTGGCACTAGCACAAATTCTATCCATATGGAATGAGTATTATCTATCCATATGGGAAGTTATTTCAAAAAATAACTTTGATAATGTGCCTGCTCAGTTACCAAATATGCCAGATAAACAGAACGCTGCTGATGATCTTTTTATTCGAGAATTAATCGAAGAGGCCAAAAAGGGATTGAAAGAAGGCGGAATCCCAATCGGCTCAATTTTAGTCAGAAATAACGAAATCATTGGGCGTGGTCATAATCGGCGTGTACAAGATGACGACCCCATGGCACACGCTGAAATTCAATGTTTGAAAAATGCTGGCAGAATCTGCAGTTATGATCAAACTGTGCTTTACTCAACTTTAATGCCTTGTTATCTTTGCGCAGGCGCAATTGTTCAATTTGGCATCAAAAAAATAATAGTAGGAGAATCAAAAAATTTCCAAGGTGCCATCGAATTTCTGAAATCACACGATGTGAATATAATTAATTTGGAATCTGAGGAATGCATGTCTCTCATGGACGATTTTATTAAAAATAATCCTAAATTATGGGATGAGGATATAGGCAAGAAATAGAGAGACAAAAACTGCATTTTTGTTATTTGACAAATTTGAACAGATGAATTTTTGTAATCTGATACACTGAACTCATTTTTTGATATTTGGATTTTGCGGCAGTGTTATTGTAAAAACTGTTGGAGGTGATTTGACAGACACATTTCCGCCATGCGCTGCAACAATGTCGCGAACACTAGAAAGGCCAAGGCCGGTTCCATGCGGTTTTGTGGTAAACAATGGCTGAAACATTTCACTGATGTGCTCTTTTTGTATTCCGCTTCCCGAATCTTCAAACTCTATGACTAGGTTGTTTTTTTCAGTCCTGGTGCGTATTGTGATGCTTCCGTCATTTTCCCCTATTGCGTCAACTGCGTTGGATAAAATGTTGCTAAAGGCAATCGCCAGCTGAATCTTGTCTGCCATGAGCGACGAATCTTCTTCTGGCAGTTTTACCGATATGTTTTTTGGAATTGGCACGTATTTGATAGAGTCCTCCAATACATTAGAAATTGAGATGAGTCTGATATCCAGTGGCATTGTTTTGACAAATCGTAATACCTGGTTTATCTGGTGTGTGATTCTAAGGACTGCGTCGCTGATCATTGGAATGTATTCGTCAAGTTTTGGGTCTAGTTTTTTTTCTACCCTCATCTGAATCCCGTCTGTTGCCAATTTAATTAGGCTTAGCGGGTTTCGCAGATCGTGAGATATTCTTGCCGTGATTTCGCCTATTGCAGACAGTCTCTCTTTTTTGATTAGTTCGTTCTGCGTTTCAATGATTACTCTGGCTTGATTTTTTGTCTTCTCAAATAGAATCACCACAAACAGTATGATGACTCCGATTATGATCATCATACTTGGAAGAATTGCGTCAAGAAAGTAATAGAGCGATTTTGTAGATTTTGCGTTGTCTGACAAGATGGCCTTTGAGTATTCCGTCGTGTGCTTGCCTCCAATCTCTACCTGTTCTCCTCTCACTCCGTCGTTTACAAAATAATCATCCCATTCTTTGGAAAAAGATACGACCATTCCAGTGACCGGCTCAACTGAGATCATGCATGTTCCGTCAGAGTGAATCTTTTTGGATGGAAATTGTGGGAAGGCTGAAGACACGTCAACTCCGTTATATTTGCATGAAAAATCATAAACCTCAAGATCATTGATGGTTGTTACTTTGTCAAAAACAAAAGTGGTCTTGGTAAACATCATGGGATAAAAAAATTCATAGTTTTTCTTTTGCACATTTGGAGGGAATGTGAAATACTCTTCCATGTTTTGGTGTTTTCTGCTATTCCTGTCAACAAAAAAGGTCTGAGTATTATCAAAGATAATCTGATTTGTTGCGGAATCTATCCCCGTTACGTGTGACGTGATCTCAAGTATGTCTCCATTAATGCTGGCCACGCTTTCTCTTAACGTCTCTCTTATCCAGAATGGATTCGAAACATCCCCGTTTATGGATTCCAACACTCGATCTTGCCCTTCGTGTTCCGATATTATCTCATAGTCTGTCGGAATCTTTTTCATTTCGTTGACAAATACCTCGTACATGACTACACTGGAAATAATAATCAAAGAACATATGATCAGTTTTAATTTCACACGAAAACTCATCATGTGATCTCTGATATTGCCCCATATTAAGAAATTATAATTTTTCTGGAGACTGAGTTTACCTGTGAAACTCCAAGATGTAATGTTACATAATAATCCGTATCTGTTTAAATAACAAACATTTTCGGAAACAGTATTGATCACCTGCATTGTGATAGATGACGATAAAAATACGACCAAGGTCTTTTCAGACATTCTTGAACTAATGGGACTGGATATAGCTGGGCAAGGGTATAGTGGCGATGAGGCAGTATCATTATACCAAAGCCATCGTCCTGATGTTGCCTTCATTGACATAGTAATGCCGCAAAAAAGTGGGTTTTACGCAATTGAAAAGATCCGAGAACGTGATCCTAGTGCAAAAATTGTCGCAGTGACTGCGGATTTTACTCTGGAAACGCAGCAAAGATTAGAGGCGATGAACATTTCTGCAATAATCTACAAGCCATTTAATCAAAATGAAATAAAGCGGGTTTTGTTGGAAAAATACGAAATCCAGATCGTTCCATGACTCTAGTCTGGCAAAACGAGGCTTTAGGCTGAAAAAACCCAAGTCCGCATTCTGATCGAATTGCCATGTATTGGCATTTTGCAAAACCATTATGCTATGACATCTGTATGGAAAATCTCTGATATCTTGAAATCATTTTAGATGATGTCGATGCGAAACTTGGATTTGATGAATCTGTGCGCTTTGAGATTGAAATTTACGCACAAAAAGCCCAAAATCATCTCATTGTTTTGCATGCTCCTTTGATCCTGCCAAGTTACATAATCTGGACAACATTTATTTCGACGATAAAATCGGATCCAAGACATGGCTTTAGTTACGACATCAAAATCTAACGGAATCTGTACTGTAAAAATTAACAGGCCAGACAAACTAAACGCAATGAACATGGATGTTGCAAAAGAATTAGTCCAAGTCTTTACGCAATTGGACACCGACTCTGAAGTCAAAGTGATAATCCTGACCGGCGAAGGCGAAAAAGCATTCTCCGCAGGTGCAGACATCGAATACATGTCAAAGATTACCGCAGACGAGTCAGTTGAATATGCAAAGCTTGGACAGCTGGTAACTGCAACCGTTGAGAACGTGAGCAAGCCGACAATTGCCGCCGTAAATGGATTTGCACTTGGCGGTGGATGTGAGCTTGCAATGTCATGCGATATTAGGATTGCAGCAGATACTGCAAAACTTGGGCAGCCAGAAGTAACGATTGGCATTCCACCTGGATGGGGGGGAACCCAGCGACTGATGAGAATAGTCGGAATCGCAAAGGCAAAGGAGCTTGTGTATACTGGAAAAATAATCAAAGCAGACGAGGCAAAAGAAATCGGTCTTGTGAATCAGGTAGCTCCACTTGCATCTCTGATGGATGAGGCAATAAAGATGGCACAGCAAATTGCAGCAAACTCTGTTTCCGGCGTTAGGATGTCAAAAATAGCAATCAACAAGGGGCGAAATGCGGACTTGGATACAGGTCTTGGCGTTGAACTCTTGGCTTGGAGAAACTGCTTTACAGATCCTGACAGAGTAGAGCGAATGACTGCGTTTGTAAACAAGTCAAAAAAATAAGCTATACCTAATTTCTTTTTATTCCTACTTGGCATGGTGTCAAAAGCTTATTATAATTTGGAGGGGCAATAGCACCATGGCAACTGAACAAACACAGAAACTTGTGACCGTCACGCCAAAAGCCGCAGAAAAAATCTTGGAATTTATGAAAGAAGAGGCAGAAAAGCCACAATTCCTAAGAGTTTATGTTCAAGGCGGAGGATGCTCAGGACTCTCATATGGCATGGGATTTGAAGCCAAGCCAGAAGAGGACGACACTATAATTGAGGAATCTGGTGTAAAACTTCTCGTAGACAGCTACAGTCAAGAACATCTACAAGGAGCAAACATTGACTATATCGAAAGCCTGATGGGATCTGGATTTAAAATAAACAATCCAAATGTCACAAAATCATGCTCATGTGGTCATTCTTTTAACACAGAATAAATCTTCAATTTTTATCATTTTTCAATTTTGTTTCTAGCTTGCGCTGTTGATCACTGCAATAAAAAATTGCCTTAAAAAGTAGTTTTTCTTTTAGACTGTGAAAAACAATGCGCTGCTATTTTCTGTCATTTTTGTCATAGGAATTCTGATTACAGGATCATTTACTCAAGGGGCAAATTCAATTGGGATGATTGGAAAAGAAAAGCAGCCTTACTGGCATTTTGGCGAGGGTCTCAAACCTGGCGATTCTTTTGAATACCGCATCTGCGACTCGCTTTTAAAAATTCCAGAGTCGCCTGATGGCTGTTATGTCATAGCACTTGATGTGGTCGCCCTTTTGCCCAGTCCGCAAGGAAATACATGGGTCATGTCTGCACATGTGGACCACCGTGTAAGGAGCGTGGATTTTATTTTACACATGCCTGATTCCACATTTAAAATCACAACTGATGGTTCTAGCATTCCATATGCTGATTCTCTGGAGAGAACATTGGAATGGGTCATGAAGTTTGCGTCAAATCACAAGCCGCAGCCGCTTGTGATTGGCAAGTCGTGGGGCGTTGTCGCATCTGATACTATCCCAGAGATAGAACTGATTGTCATGCAGGCAGATTCTACGCAAATGGGCGAAGAAATCATGCCGACATACAAAGTCGGATACTCGCTTGTCAGAGACAGCTTCTTGCAAATCAAAGATGATTTTCCAATGCCGATTAAAGCCGTGATCTACAAACCGGTTTCCGTTTTCAAAGACGTTCCACTGGCAATAACATTTGATCTGTTAAGGTACGCTGGAGGTAAAGAAAACACATGTGTGCCTCAAGCGTCTGTTGTTCCAATGTGTACTGACTACTCACTAGAATCGCTGATGACAAATCTTCCACGAAAAGCAGAATTCCCTGTAAATTCTACAATACTAAATGACGTTACCGGTAAAAACACCAATCCTTTAGGCGGTGCCGAATACGACTCATTACTAGATGAGGCAAATTTCGATAATTCATCTGCATATTATTCTGACCTTGAATCTGAATATTTTGACGAAGCAGATTTTCGTG
>CAZCWI010000072.1:0-8482 GCA_964502325.1 uncultured Candidatus Nitrosotenuis sp.
CTGCGTTGTGTAGAATATTTGCAAATTCTGGATACCGCGTGGCCCCCTTCAAATCACAAAACATGTCAAATTACTCGTACAAAACAGCCGACTTTGAGATTTCTCAGGCTCAGGCAATCCAGGCAATTGCATCAAAGGCCGAAATCTCACCCCACATGAACCCAATTCTATTAAAGCCACTTGGCAACTATCGCAGCTCGGTTTTACTCCAAGGCAAATTCTACAAGAAAATGACTGCGGATACTTATTACAAGAAATTTGTCCTGACTAAGGGATTTCAAATAGCACTGGACTCGCTTGCCACAATGCAAAAAAAGTATGATCTGATCATAATGGAAGGAGCCGGCTCCCCTGCAGAAATCAATTTACAAAATTATGATATTGCAAACATGTTGCTTGCGGAAAGAACAAAATCGCCCGTAATCTTGGTAACTGACATAGAAAGGGGCGGCTCTTTTGCAAGCCTTGTTGGCACGATGTCACTTTTACCAAAAAAGCATCAAAAACTAGTAAAGGGATTTGTGATAAACAAGTTCCGGGGAAACGTAAACATATTGTCGCCTGGATTCAAAAGACTCAAACAGATAACATCTAAACCTGTTTTTGGCGTGATACCGCTAATTGAGATGAATCTGCCAAACGAAGATTCGCTTGATGAAAAAATGATACCCTTCAAAAGACAAAACAAGAAAAAACTTGACAGTGAAATCGAAAAATTGGCAAACACAGTAAAGAAAAATCTTGATATCAAATCACTGGAGAGACTGATCTGATGATGCTTGTTTCAATTTTGATTGTGTTTTCCGCATTGGCAATCGATCTTATGTTTGGCGATCCGAAGAACAAGTTTCATCCAACTGCCTGGGTTGGCATTATAGTTGCAAGACTTGTTCCATTTGCAAAAAACCAAAATCAGACAAGAGAAAAAATCGGCGGCATCATACTTACTGTTTCTGTAGCTTCTCTTGTGGCAGGCCTGCTTGTTTCGTATGACTATGTCATGAAAAATGCATCTGGTGTAGTCCTGACTGTGGTTGCTATTTTGCTTGGCTCGTTATTACTCAAAACCACGATTGCCATAAAAGGACTAGAAAAACACGGCAGCCTAGTCATGGAATCCATATCTAGAAACAATCTGGAGGAGGCACGATCAAGGCTCTCAATGCTAGTCAAGCGCAATACAAGGGATTTGGGCAGGAACCATGTCGTTTCAGCCACGCTTGAGAGCATAAGTGAGAACATTGTGGACGGCATAACTGGGCCTATGTTCTACTTTGGACTGTTTGGCCTTCCAGGTGCATTTGTGTACAGGACTGTCAATACGATAGATTCCATGATTGGCTACAAGACTGCCATGTTTAGAAATGTGGGATGGTTTGGCGCAAACTGCGACAAGGTACTGAACTATTTGCCTGCAAGAATTACGGGACTAGTCATGGTACTTGCAGCTGTCCTGGTGAGGGCAGACTGGAAGAGTTCTCTAGTTATAATGAGACGTGATGGCAAAAAAACGGAGAGCCCAAACGCCGGATATCCAATGGCCGCAATGGCAGGAGCGCTTGGAACCAAGTTTGAAAAAATCAATCATTACACACTGGGCAGTGGAACCATGGAACTAGATGAAAATCATTTCAGATCAGCTGTTCTATTGATGAAAGTAACGGGAATTTTATTTTGCGCTCTAGTTACCGCTCCGCTGATAATTCTCTTATCGTATCTTGGATGGTGGATTCATGTTTAGGCAGGTAGGTTCTGTGTTTTCATTTTTGACAATAATTCCAGCTGGACACTCTGATCTGCAAACAATTGCAAAATACATGTACCTGTTCCCGATAGTTGGAATCGCAATCGGGCTGATGGTAGGATCAGCGGCATATGGTCTCTCGTTTTTCCTAGAACCGCTGGTTGTGGGGCTTTTGATCACTGGAATGCTTGCACTAATCACTGGAATTCATCATATTGATGGCCTTTCTGATTTTGCGGACGGTTTGATGGTGCGCGGCACAAGAGAAAGAAAACTGCAGGTAATGCGAGATCCGTCGGTTGGATCTGCGGGAATCTTTGCAATTATCATATATGTGGCAGGAATGATAGTTGCGCTTTCCTCAATGAAGGGATTTGAGCTGTTTTCGGCAATACTGATTGGAGAAATAATAGCAAAATTCTCAATGGTTTTACTTTCTAGCCTCGGTCCGTCCGCATGGGAGGGCTCTAACTCTGCATTTATCAAAAGCATGAAAGATAGGAAAAAACTAGCAATTGCAGCAGCAATTACTATTGCGTCTATCTTTGTTCTGGGGAACAACGTTGGATTTTTGGCACTTGGCGTGGGAATTACGCTCACGCTGATAATTCTTGTAATATCGAGGCGAAGCTTTGGGGGAATATCTGGCGATATCATGGGTGCAACAAATGAAATCACAAGACTTTCCTCGCTTCTTGTTTTTGTATCGGCATGATCGGGCTTGTCATGGCAGGAGGCAAGGGAACACGTATGGGCGCAAAAGAGGAAAAGCTTCTACTGCAGTACAAAAAACCAGTCATTATCCATGTGATTGACGCGTTAAGAGATTCCAACTGTTTTTCCAAAATCATGGCCGCAACAAGTGATAATTCCCCAAATACACAAAAACTGCTTCAGGATCAGGGAATTGACATCATCAAAACAAACGGTGATGGGTACGCCTCTGATCTGAACATGGCGCTGTCCTATCTGCAAGAGCCAACACTTGTGGTGTCAGGTGATCTGCCGTTACTTGATGGAGAAATAATCAAGGATCTAGTTGCAAGCTACGATAATAGCACATGGCAAAGCTTTCTTGTCACTAAAAAATTCCTAGATGCCGTAAACATGGCATTGGAATTTTCAGTAAGTCACGACAACGAGGAATGCTACTATACTGGCATATCGATAGTCGATCCAAAAAAAATTTCTTCACTAAATACCGTCAAAGAGACCTATCAAATAATAAATGACAAAAGACTGGCGTTAAATCTTAACACAAAACGCGATTACGATTTACTCAAGGGAGCCTAACACAGTACCAAAAATCTTTGCGACGGATCCTGTTGGCTCTGCAATTGTGTTGCCGCATGACTTGCAAGTTACGACTGAAGTAACATGTGAGTACAAAATGTTTTCAGCACTGCATTCTTTGCATTGTACCTTCTGGAACTTGCTCTTTGGCTTTGGAATAGCAATGTGACCCCGTTTCATCGTGCAACCAACTCGAGTTTTCTTAATCTGATGCCCTTTTTATTAGATTTCTTTTTGCATTGTGGGCATGTGAAAATCAACGTCTGCTTCTTTGTGGTCTTGGCTGGCTTGGCTAATTTTGGAAATTTCTGACCACCGTACCCCATTTTGTCCTCATTGTGCCTTCTTTCGCCTATTGCAGAACCTCTTCTCTTTCCTGCCTTGTATAGGGCGACCTTCTGCAACGTATGCGTTTTGCACTTTGGACAATACCTGTTTATTTCCTTGGGTACGTTCATAGAAAACACCAACTTGGATGGTAATTTAAACATCGCTTTGAATCTATAATAAAGTCTAAAGCCAGACTGATTCCGTGACCAATCTTTCCTCGATGATTACGACTCTTAACGCAGTTGCCATGGGCGACAAAAAAGCAGACATTGTTTTCAAAAACTGCTCACTTGTAAACGTCTACACGCGCGAAATCATTCCTCGTACTCAAGTTGCAGTCATACAAGACAGAATTGCATATGTGGGTCCTGACGCATCTCATACGGCAGGACAAAACACCGCAGTAATTGATCTTGAGGGAAAATATCTTACGCCGGGGTTTGCCGATCCTCACATTCACATTGATCAATTTGTGATGCCGTCTGAGCTTGCAAAGCAACTGCTCCTCTGCGGAACAACCAGCTTGTTCTCAGATCCAATCGATATTGTAAGTGTGTGCGGCACCAAGGGGTTTTACGAGTTTGTCAAGGCATCCTCTGATTTGCCTATTCGCATATTTCATGTAGTACCTGGGGGATTGCCCGTTGACAAAAAATTCAGCCATGGAAAAACAATTGATCTGTCCGGAGAAAAATCTGCAATCAAGCTTGACTCCGTGGTGGGACTGGGGGAGGTGTTCTCTTGGACCAAGGTTACGTCAAGGGATCCCACAACCATGAAAAAGCTCTCAAACATGCTTGAAAATGATTGCATCATTAATGGCCACACGGCTGGTGCGTCTGATAAGAAGCTAAACGCTTACATCTCGTCAGGAATCCTCTCGTGCCATGAACCCATTGACTATGATCAAGTGATGGAAAGGCTACGACTTGGAATGTGGATAATGGCAAGGGAAGGCTCGATTCGGCGTGATCTCAAAAACATAATCCCAAAAATTCTTACAAACAAACCATACCTTAACCGATTGATGTTCTGCTCCGACGGGGTGGATCCTGTGGATATAGCAAAATTTGGCCACATTGATCACTGCATACGGGAGTCAGTACGACTTGGAATGGATATAATTGACGCAATTACAATGGCGTCCAAAAACTGCTTTGATTATTACAACATGGGAAAAGACTTGGGCGGAATTGCGCCAGGCAAGCTCGCAGACATGCTCGTCTTTGACGACCTTGAGAAAATAAAGCCAAAACGGGTATTTGTTGGAGGACGGCTTGTCGCATCAAATGGAAAAATGGTGACAAAAACAAGGAAGCCGAGCCTGCCAAAATGGATTACAAAAACAGTAAAAATCACAAAAAAATTCACAGAAAATGATTTTGCAATAAAAAGCAAAAAACCGACAGTTTCTGTAAACGTAATTGAAATGGAGACTGAGATAATAACAAAGCTAACCACCGCAGAACTTCGCACAAGTAATGGTAATGTAATTCCATCAAAGGAGAAAGACGTCTGGAAGGTTGCCGCCTTTGATAGGACGTTTGGCTCAGCAAAACATGCGCTGGGATTTTTGAAAAACTTTGGTGCTGACGTCGGGGCATTTGCATCTACTTGGAGCTTTCATGAAAACGACATGATAATACTTGGCTCAAGCGAAAAAGACATGGCGTATGCGGCAAACCACCTGATAAAGTCACAAGGAGGAATGGTGGTGGTAAAGGAAGGAAAAGTCATATCGTTTCTACCGCTGCAGGTTGGCGGAATAATATCCTCAAACCCGTTTGACGATGTACTGGAAAGATTTGTCAAGCTGAACTTGACGCTGAATGAGAGTGGATGTGTGTTCCAAAGGCCTCACCTCATACCTCTGTTTTTGCCGTTTCTTGCACTCCCATCAATTAGAATTCTGTATAGCGGGATGATCGATGTCAAGAAAAGATCGTTTATTGACGTCTTTGCCTAGAAAACTATTAAAAAAGGGTCAAACGAACTTTGTTCGTATATGGCTTCAATTCAACAAACTCCAAACGGTCCTGTTTTAGTATTAAAAGAAAGTGCACTTCAACAGAAAGGCAAAGATGCACAGAAAAATAATATCACTGCTGCAAAACTTGTAGCAGATCTAGTACGCACGAGCCTTGGTCCAAGGGGACTAGACAAGATGCTAGTTGACTCTATTGGCGATGTTACAATAACAAACGACGGCGCTACCATTCTAAAGGAAATCGATGTCCAGCACCCAGCTGCAAAAATGATGGTGGAAATTGCAAAAACAGTTGACAATGAGGTCGGCGACGGCACTACCTCATCAGTTGTATTTGCAGGCGCCCTCTTAGAGAAAGCAGAAGAGCTTTTGGCAAAGGATGTGCATGCCTCAGTAATAATCGATGGATACCAAGCTGCTCACGAAAAGGTACTAGAACTCTTGTCACAATTAGCAAAAAAAATAGATCCAACCGACGAGGAATCATTATTAAAAATAGCAACAACTAGCATGCAGTCAAAGCTAATATCAGAAGATAGCGGTGTGCTCTCAAAATTAGTAGTTGATGCAGTATTGAGGGTTGCAGAAAAGAAAGGAGACAAGTATGTTGTCGACCTTGATAATATCAAAGTTGAAAAAAAGACAGGCGGCTCAATCCAAAACACTGAACTGGTAAAAGGAATAGTTCTTGACAAAGAAGTAGTCCATAGCGGCATGCCGACCAAAGTCGAGGGTGCAAAGATTGCACTACTAAATGCTGCACTAGAAGTTGAAAAAACAGAAATGAGTGCTGAAATTAGAATTACCGACCCAACCCAAATGCAAATGTTTCTAGAAGAAGAAAACCGGATGCTAAAATCCATGGTTGACAAGTTGCAAAAAATTGGCGTAAATGTTTTGATCTGCCAAAAGGGAATAGACGATATCGCACAACATTATTTGGCAAAATATGGAATTTTGTCTGTAAGACGAGTCAAAGAAAGCGACATGACAAAGCTTGGAAAAGCTACCGGCGGCAGAATCACAACAAACCTTGATGATATAACAGACAAGGATCTGGGTCATGCAGACTTGGTACACCAAAAGAAAGTAGAGTCTGACAAGTGGGTATTTGTCGAGGGATGCAAAAATCCAAAATCTGTCACAGTTCTCGTAAGGGGAGGCTCACAAAGAGTGGTGGATGAGGCAGACAGATCACTTCATGACGCACTTATGGTAGTAAAGGATGTAATTGAAAAGCCTGCAATTGTTGCAGGTGGTGGTTCACCAGAAGCATATCTGGCATCTCAACTAAAGGAATGGTCGGATAACTTTGAGGGAAGAGAGCAGCTTGCCATTCGCAAGTATGCTGAGGCACTAGAAGTAATTCCGCTTACAATTGCAGAAAACGCGGGAATGGATCCAATTGATACCATGACAAGCCTTAGAGCAAAGCAGAACAGCGGAAGAAAATGGGCAGGAATCAATGCAAAAGAAGGCAAAATCGATGACATGTTCGCACTAAACATTGTAGAGCCAGTTGCTGTAAAGGAGCACATCTCCAAATCTGCAACCGAGGCAGCATGCATGATTCTTAGAATAGATGACGTGATTGCTGTTTCCGGCAAAAGATAACTGCAAAACTTCAAAACACATCTCCAATATCACTTTGTGTGTACAAAGTTGGAATTGATCTGGGCGGAACTAAAATCGAGGCAGTATGCCTTGATGAAAAATCTAAGACAATTGAGCGAAAGCGGATCCCGACAAACCAACAAAAAGGCTACAACTCAATTCTAAACTCGATATCTGTTCTGGCGGCTGATATTACAAAAGACATTTCGGATTACACAATAGGAATATGCACACCTGGTGCGATCTCAAAAAAAACCGGCGTGATCAAAAACAGCAATACTCAATGTCTTATCGGAATGCCACTGCAAAACGATCTAGAAAAAATGCTTGGAAAAAAAATAGCGATGGAAAACGACGCAAACTGCTTTGCAATGGCAGAGGCGACCATGGGTGCGGCAGTTGGATATGGTGTGGTGTTTGGGGTGATAATGGGAACCGGCGTCGGCGGCGGAATCATAATTGATGGAAAAATACACCGGGGAAGAACAAACATTGCTGGAGAATGGGGCCATCACACATTACATCAAAATGGCAACAAATGTTACTGCGGAAGATCAGGCTGCGTTGAGACCTACATCAGCGGGCCTGCCTTGGAGGAAAGATGGTTCAAAATAACTGGAAAAAAGCAGCCACTTACAACCATAATTCACAACCTTGATGGGGCTGGCGGCCAAATGTGGAAGAACGAATTTCTTGATAACTTTGGAACCGGACTTGCAAACGTAATTGACATCTTGGATCCTGACGCCATAGTGCTTGGCGGGGGAATATCCAACATTGACTTTCTGTATACAGATGGGCGTGATTCCGTGTATGATAAGGTGTTTAGCGATTTAGTGGATACGCCGATTCTCAAAAACAAGCTTGGTGATTCTGCCGGGGTGTTTGGCGCAGCGCTACTCTAGGCTGGGCAGCCTTCCATCTTTTGGATGTAAAAACCGTTTGTCATGATTTCAATTTCAATTTCGTCCGGAACACTTTCAGAATGGCAAAAATGACATTCCTCTGTTGTGATTTTGGCGTCTTGTTCACCTATTGAAGATAGCCATTTTTTTGCATACTCGACTGCCTTTTGATTGTCTTTAGAGTCTGTGATTACGTCAAAATGAATCGTATGTCCGTCTTTTGCTTTTACATACGTATCAAAGACATGAACTTTCATAAGATGCTTGAATCTTGTCCATTTTTATTTTTTATTGGAAGGTAAAATCAAAAATTCTCATAGGCGTAATATGTCATCTGCCTTATTCTATCCAACAACAAACCGCATGTTTTTTTGGCATCTTCGACACTTTCGTTAAAAATAACCCCCTTTGTGGCATCTTTCAATAAAAAATCGAACATTGGATCATCTCTGATTTTCTGGTATTCCTTTTCATACCATATTAGGAACTTGATCGCCTCTATTCTCCCAAGTTTTTTTGCAATTTTCTTGAATTTTCCCAAGCTTACATGCTTTAACTTGAAATCAAATTTTGTATTGTATTCCTCAAGCAGATGTGTAAATACATCAT
>CAZCWI010000073.1:0-8336 GCA_964502325.1 uncultured Candidatus Nitrosotenuis sp.
AAGACCTCAACAAAAACAGCAACCAAAGCCTCAGCAAAACCAACAACGCCCTCCAAACCCACAATCTAAACCACAATCAAACCAGCCAAGACCTCAACAAAAACAGCAACCAAAGCCTCAGCAAAACCAACAACGCCCTCCAAACCCACAATCTAAACCACAATCAAACCAGCCAAGACCTCAACAAAAACAGCAACCAAAGCCTCAGCAAAACCAACAACGCCCTCCACAAAAACCGCAACAATCTAAACCGCAACAACAGTCTAAACCAAAACCACAGAAATCAGAACCGAAAAAACAACCTGCACCAGCTGCTGCAAAAACACAATAAGTTTTTCTAATCTTTCTTTAATTACGGCACTCTGGAGAGGTGAATGTGTACTATCTTCCACGTTGGTTTTTTTATCAGGACAAATGTGGCTCTGCCGTCAATTAGGATGTGTTCTCCGGTGTATGCCTTGTTATCCACAAGCATTCCTTTCTGCGTTAGCTCAAAGGCGACCACTGCAACATCACCAAAGACGCTTATCTTTGGATTTCTTATCTGATGATCGTAATCTGATATGCTGATAAACCGCAGCTCCTCTAGAGATATCGTAGTCTTAAAGTCCTTAAGATCATACGGCGGAACATCGCTAAAGCTAGAAAAACTGTTGTCATCAAGCTGAATCTCCCTTAGGGGCGCCAAGTCTTTTGTTTTTCCAACCTCGAAAAAAGTTTCGATTATTTTGATGATTTCTTCCCTGTCTGACAAAATCGCTTTTGCTTGGGGCATACGGAGTTTAAGCATTATGCCTAGCATGAATTCTAAATCGAAAAGTCAACTGCCGACTTAGCCGAGTCTATTAAGGTAATGTTTATAATGCTAAAATCCGTGTTAACCACTGAATATGACAATTTACAGTTCGACTGCCCCTACCGTTCTGCTGCTGGTCGAGCTGGTGCTGTAACTTTATACTACAGCGAATTTTTTAGGTGAATAATTTATGGAAACAATCTCCGGCGCTCGCGCATTAATGAAAGCATTGGAAAAGGAAGGTGTTAAGGAAGTCTTCGGCCTACCGGGAGGTGCAAACCTACCGATGTACGATGAGTTGTACAAAAGCAACATACGTCACATACTTGTAAGACACGAACAATCAGCTGCGCACATGGCAGACGGGTTTGGCAGGGTTAGCAGAAAGCCAGGCGTGTGCTTTGCAACTTCAGGACCTGGAGCAACTAACATCATAACGGGACTTGCAACTGCACAGGCAGACTCCTCCCCAATGGTTGCAATCACTGGCCAGGTACCGGTAAACATGATTGGACGCGATGCGTTTCAGGAAAGTGACATTATTGGAATCGCAAATCCTGTGGTAAAGTATTCTTTTCAGCCAAGACATGCATCTGAAATCCCAACTGTTATCAAAAAAGGGTTTTACATTGCAGAGACTGGCCGTCCAGGCGCTGTATTAATTGACATTCCAAAAGACGTGCAGCAAAATGAGGCACAGATGGAATTCCCAGATGAAATCAAAATCCGCGGATATCACCCATGGACTGATCCAGACGTTACTGCAATAGAAAAAGCAATCACCTTGTTGTTATCATCAAGCAGGCCTGTTATTTTGGCAGGAGGAGGAGTAATAATTTCGGGAGCATTTGCAGAATTACAGTCTCTTGCAGAAATGTTGATGATTCCAGTAGTATCGACATTCAAAGGAAAAGGAGCGTTTCCAGAAACTCACCCGTTATCTGTTGGTCCAATAGGCATGCACGGTCACGCAGAGGCAAATAAAATAATGGCCGAAGCAGACTGTGTTCTTGCAATCGGAACGCGGTTCTCTGACAGATCAGTAGGAACGTTTACCGAATTTGAAAAGCACCTAAAGATTATCCACCTTGATGTTGATCCTGCAGAAATCGGCAAGAACCAAACTACGAGCGTTGCAGTGGTGGGTGATGTCAAGGCGTCTTTGAGAATATTTCTAAGATTGTTACTTCAAAAGGCAACTAAAAAATCAGAACACAACGTGTGGTTTGATCACGTAACTGAGGTAAAAGAATACTGGAAACAAAACTTGAAGCTACATCCAGGTGAGCTTACAGCGGCAAAAATATTGAGAAAGTTGCGAGAGGTGTTGCCACACCAGTCAATTGTCACAACAGAGGTAGGGCAGCACCAAATGTGGGCGTCATTATTTTATGACGTGATACACCCTGGCACATTCTTTAGCTCAACTGGGCTTGGAACGATGGGATGGGGGTTCCCAGCTGCAATTGGCGCAAAAACTGCAAGGCCTGACTTGCCAGTAGTGGATATTGCAGGCGATGGAAGCTTTAACATGACTGAGAACTCGTTGGCAACATCGGTTTTAGATAATTTACCTGTAATTGTATTTCTAGTAAACAACTACACATTGGGAATGGTTGCCCAGTGGCAGAGGACCTTCTATGACAGGAGGATGATTGGCGTTGATCAAAAACACTGTCCTGACTATGTCAAGCTAGCCGAATCATACGGCGCACAAGGAATCCGAGTGGGAAGCCTCGACGAGTTGGGCAACGCAATCAAGGCAGGACTAAAGAGCGATGTTGCAACTGTAATTGATATTCCAATTGATCCAGAAGAAGATGTACTTCCATTTGTCGCACCAGGCACCTCACTTAAGGACATGATATTACCGTCGTAGTGATTCAAAATGTGGGCAATACTCTCAATACTTGTTGAAAACAAACCGGGAATCCTCTTTAAGGTGACTCATCTTTTCAGGTCGAGGAACTTTAACATAGACAGCATCTCAGTTGGGACGACGCAAAACCCCGAGTTTTCCAAGATGACAATCACCACAATAGGCGATGAAAAACAAATTGAACAAATTGTAAAGCAGCTTGACAAAATGATTGACACAATAGAGGTAAAACGCCTAGATGAGAAAAAAACCGTATATAGAGAATTGGTCCTAATAAGAGTTAAAATAACAAAGGCATCCGATACCATGGAAATAAACAACATTGCAAATTCATTTGGGGCAAAAATTCACGATGCCCGAAAAGACTCCATCATGCTTGAACTAACTGCCACACCTGATCAAATAGACAATCTTCAGGAATTATTGTTAAAGTATGAAATTTTGGACATGGCAAAAACCGGAGTTGCGGCATTACAGAGGGGCGGAGATTGAGAGTTAGAATTTTCGATACCACGTTACGAGATGGCGAGCAAACGCCCGGCGTTGCACTATCACCAGACAAAAAACTCTCAATTGCAAAAAAACTTGACGATCTTGGCGTCGATGCAATAGAGGCAGGGTTTCCAATCATATCTGACGGAGAGCAACAAGCAATTAAGCTAATAACAAAGGCAAACTTTTCTGCAGAAATTTGCGGCCTTGCCAGGACAAGCAAAAAAGATATTGATGCAGCAATAGACTGCGGACTAAACTACATCCACACTTTCATTGCGACATCTGACATTCACTTGCAGTACAAGCTAAAGATGACTAGAGACGAGGCACTTGCAAAAGCAATTGAAGCAGTAGAATATGGAAAGGCGCACGGATTGCAGGTAGAGTTTTCAGCAGAAGATGCTACAAGATCAGACAGAGAGTTCCTAAAGCGTGTATTTTCCGAAGTAGCAAAGGCAGGCGCTGATAGAATAGACATCCCAGATACTGTCGGATATGCGACGCCGCAATACATGGCACAAATAACAAAGGACGCAATTGCCGCATCCAAATTGCCAATAAGCGTTCACTGCCACAACGACTTTGGATTGGCAGTGGCAAACGCGATTTCTGGAATTCAGGCCGGTGCGCAGTGCGCACATGTTACGATTAACGGGATTGGTGAGCGGGCAGGAAACGCATCGCTTGAGGAATTTGTAATGGCGTTACAATGTTTGCCATTTGAGCAGAAATGGGAAACTGGAATCAAGACTAAGCTATTGTATGAGACATCAAGGTATGTTTCAAACCTGGTTGGAATTACCGTGCAGCCAAACAAGGCAATTGTTGGAGAAAATGCGTTTGGCCACGAATCTGGGATTCACACCCATGGAATATTGAGCAATCCTCTCACGTATGAGCCAATCAGCCCAGAGCTTGTAGGGCGCACTAGGTGGATGCAGGTTGGAAAACACGCTGGAATCCACGGCATTTCTGCCATGCTTGAGGAGTATGGTGTAACACCAAACGAAGGCCAGCTTCGCTTGATCCTGGACAAAGTAAAGGGGATCGGTGATCAGGGAAAACACATCACAGATGTGGAATTGCTTTCGATTGCAAATGAGATCCTCGGAGAACACGCGATAAAGCGACTTGTGCAGCTAACTGGATTTTCAGTATCTACTGGAATTGGAACCATGCCATATGCGTTTGTCAAGCTAAACATCGATGGCACAGATTATGTTGGAACTGATTATGGTGTGGGGCCAGTCGATGCGGCACTAAACGCAATCCAAAAAATCACAGGTGAGATTGCTAAAGTTAGAGTAAAAGAGTACAAGCTTGACTCGATTTCTGGTGGATCTGCGGCATTGTGTGAAGTGACAATAAAGGTAGAGGATGCGTTTGGCAACATGTCTTCTGCAAAATCAATTGGCGAAGATATTGTCACTACTAGCGTTCAGGCAATGATTGATGGAATTAATAGAATAATGTTAAAGAAAACACTAAAACAAAAAAAGATTGGCAGTTAACTGCTTTTTAAAATGTACAACATTTCATTAATCACTGGTGACGGTATTGGGCCTGAGCTATCAGAATCTGCAGTTGCCATATTGGAAAGAATCAATGACAGTCTTGGAGTAAAGTTTCACATTGAGAAATTGCACGCTGGCGATGCGGCGCTTGCAAAGTTTGGCAAGGCCCTTCCTGATGAGACGTTAGACTCGATCAAAAAGTCAGACGCGTGCATGAAAGCGCCAGTCGGCGAGAGTGCGGCAGACGTCATCGTGGTATTGCGCAGAATGCTTAATCTTTATGCAAACATTAGGCCTGCCAAGTCATATCCACACATGCCTGCGCTAAAGGATAACATTGATTTGGTAATTGTACGTGAAAATACCGAAGATCTTTACACCGGGCAAGAATTTGAAATGGATGGCGTTGCGGTAGCCTTTAGGATAATTTCAGAAGCAGCATCCAAAAAGATTGCAAAGTACGCCTTTGAGACGGCAAGACAAAGAAACCAAAAGAAAAAGGTGACATGCGTCCACAAATCAAACGTAATGCGCAAAACCGATGGACTGTTTTCAAAAATGTGCTCAAATGTCGCAAAGGAATATCCTGACATCCAACTTGATCAAATGTATGTTGATGCGTGCGCGATGAATTTGATCAGAAAGCCTGAATCCTTTGACGTGATAGTTACGACAAACTTGTTTGGTGATATCCTATCTGACGAGTCCGCAGAGGTAGTTGGGGGCCTTGGCATGGCGCCTGCGGCAAACATTGGGGATAACTTTGCACTCTTTGAGCCGGTACACGGTGCCGCATTTGACATTGCAGGAAAAGGAATTGCAAACCCTTCATCGTTTATCTTGTCTGCAAAGATGATGCTTGAATGGCTTGGGACAAAACACAATGACAAAAAATGCCTCGAGGTTGCGCAAAAATTAGAGCGTGCCGTATTTGATGTTGTCAAAAGCGGAGCAAAGACGCGTGACATTGGCGGGGACAAGACAACAAAAGAGTTCACAAAGGAAATTATTTCATTACTGTAATCAGACGTCTGATGCAGGCGGGCTCCTTGACCAGAAAAACATCATCAGGCAAAGCGGTATCATGCACACTATGGCGGCAATTACAAAAACGACATAGTATCCTTGGTGTAGTCCTGGAATCAACGGGCCTGGAAACACCGCATAAAACCACACAAACGCGACAAATCCTACAATTATCTTGTTTTTCTTAATTATTGACTTTAAGCCAAGTTTTCGCTTGTCGATGTAGCATTTTTTGCACCTGGTCCTGTCGTCTGTCATGCAGGACGTGCAGACTTGCTTTTGGCAAAAGTAACATTTCCTGTCGCCAAACCTGGAGCTGCAAAATTCGCAAGTTGCCAATTGGAGTCTTTTCTTTTTCTTTAGATTTATTTTTTTACGGGCTTAGTCTTTCTGGGTCGCGTGGGTACAAGACTGCCTCTCTGACATTGTCTGTTCCGATTATTACTGCCATTAGCCTGTCAAGGCCCATTCCCCACCCGGAGTGCGGCGGCATGCCCCAGTCAAAGGCCCTTAGGTGGTCTTCAAAATTTGCCGGATCCAGCCCCTGTTCTGCAAGGCGCGCCCTTAGCTTGCTAGGATCATGGAGCCTTGTCCCTCCTGATGACAATTCCAAGTATCCGTACTGTAAATCAAATGATCTTGATAATTCTGGATTTTCATCTTTCTCATGAATGTAAAACGGCTTTAGTTTCATCGGCCAGTCAATCAAAAAGAAAAGTCCTGGGTGATTGTTGCCGACTATTTTCAAATGTGAGTCAAGAAGATCCTCGCCAAACGAAACGGCAATTCCTTCTTTTGCCAACTCTCCTATGACCTGCTGGTATGTTATTTTCTCAAATGGTTGCTGCGGAATTTTCAGGTCCCGCTCCAATGTTTTTAGCTCTTCGGCGCAATTCTCCACTACGTCTTTGAACACAGAAACAACAAGCGATTCTAAAACATCCATCACATCGGTGTAGTCCATAAACGCCGCCTCGATGTCTATGCTGGTAAATTCGCTTAGGTGCCTTCCTGTGTGGGATTTTTCTGCGCGATAAAATGACGCGATTTCAAACACGCGCTCAAGGCCTATGGTTAACTGTTCTTTGTATAGTTGCGGGCTTTGGGCAAGGTATGCTTTTTTGCCGAAATATTCAAGTGAAAACAGATTTGCGCCGCCCTCGCTTGCACTGCCAATTATTTTTGGCGTTGTTACCTCGATGAATCTTTTTTGCGAGAGGGTTTTTCTCAAGGATGCCAAGACATGATGTCTTATTTTGAAAATTGCCGCAACTCTCTGGTTTCTCAAGTCTAGCGCCCTTGCGTTTAGCCTGTTGTCTATGTTGCTCTCAAGCCTCCCTATTGGGTCAATCGGGAGCGGGTGCACTGCCTTTGTTAAAATGTCAATTCCGTTTGCTTTTATTTCAAATTTAAAATCACGGGCCTTTGTGCTTTGGACTGTTCCGCTCACCATGATGACGCTTTGCCTTGTCAAATCGTCTGGGACGCTTGCAGCGTCTTTGGCAATTACTTGGGCAAGTCCTGTTACATCCCGCACCGTGAGAAACGTGAGTTTTCCAAGCTTTCTGAGATCCTCGACCCATCCGCCGATTACAATATCTTGGCCTTCCATGCTTGCCGATATTTCATCAATATTGTGGGTCTTCTTGAATTTCATTTTCGCTGACCATCCTCAAATTCTATTACTATGTCCAATTGGCGCACCTGTTTTACAATGTTTATGACGCGGTTTATGTCGATTGGGAACTTGACAGTCCACTTTCCAGATACGATCACCTTTGTCTTTTGAATTCCGCCTGGAACCCAAACCACGTTTATTGACAAAACCCTCGTGGGAAAGAACAGATCCTCGATAAACCTCCTGTCGTTTACCTCTGACTCTACAAGCCAAATTTTGCCTGAAAACTCGTTTTGCAGTGTTCTGTAGAGCACCCTGCTCTGCCTGATGGTGTCAATGTCTGCTTTTGACAAGTATATCACAAAGTCACCGTCTACCTCTCTGCATGAAAACAGGGAAAACTTGTCTATTTCTGAATTCGTCTTTGCAAGTTTTGCAAGCTTTATTGAGGCATCCACATCTGCTTTTGTCAGCTGGCCTGATTCGACCTTTGACTCGCACTGGGGGCACAAGATTGCGTTTTTTGCATCGAAATTACATATTGGAACTTGCAAGTAAATCGTTTTCGCAATGAAACTAAAGTTAAATGTTCCTCTCTGTTATCTAGGCAAGGAGTATGATCATATGACGCAATTTTTGATAGTTGAAGATCTGACCACACACTATATCACGGAAAAAGGAAACGTGCACGCAGTAGATGGCGTTAGTTTCAGTTTAGAGGATGGCGAGTCAGTTGGAATTGCGGGGGAAAGTGCATGTGGTAAAAGCACGCTTGGACTGTCGATAATTCGAATGGTTCCTGGAGGCAAAATAATCTCTGGCACGATTTTGGCAGATGGAGATTCAATACTGGACATATCTGATGAGGAATTTGATAAAAAACATCGCTGGAAAAAGATCTCAATGGTGTTCCAGGGCGCAATGAACTCCCTTGATCCTGTGTTTACTGTATCTCAGCAGCTCTCCGATGTTCTAAAGCAGCACAATTTTGGCGGGAGTCATTCTGAC
>CAZCWI010000074.1:0-7012 GCA_964502325.1 uncultured Candidatus Nitrosotenuis sp.
GAACTGGATGAAGTTGATGATGTCTGGTAAAAAGGGAAATCTCCTGAAATCTAGTGTTAATCGAATAAAGCAAACAGGTTCACATGATACTAGGAGACTCCTAACAAGAGATCGTCCCGTTTGCCTGAGTATACATTTGGCTTTTCTAACTAAATACATAACTAGTTCAAAGAAGATAAATCATTATTGGACAAATATCATGGAGTAGATCTAATAAAAACAGAAGATGAGACATCTCCAAGAAACATCGAGATAATGAAAATCAATTCGTTAATTTTCATTGCAAACGAACTGGCAGAAGCAAATGAGCTGAAACGAAGAGAGCTGGTAAGGGCCAACCAATTATAGTCAAAATTATCCGTGACAATAGATAATCTGTGGAAATTATTTTAGATTCTCTTCTCTTATTCCGCTAGTTTCTATTTTAAATCGTAATGGTGCAGGAAGATCCTGATACGTCTTGTTTACCAAAATCTTGATTTGTTCGTCTGGAACCTGGACTGCCCTGAGCAAATTCCCACGCTGGTGTGCAAATGCCCTTTTCCAAAACCCAGCACCATCAAACGTTCCTATCTTTGGCAGATATTTTCCGGTCTTCAAGACTCTAACTCCATTTTTTCGCTATAAAAAGACAAAGTCACAAACATCAACCCATTAGTTGGATTTTGGACAAAGGTTATTTGTCAGCTGGTAAACATACAGCTATGAAGCTCATATGCCGTGACTACGGTTTTGACTGTGATTTTATCGCAGAAGGCAATGAAGTTCCAACCGTTCTAGACGAGTTTGGAAAACATACGCTGGATGAACATGGAATAGAATACAGCAAAGAAGCTCTAATGCAATTTATACTCCGAAAAGGCGGCTAATATTGGACAATCATGAATTATGATGAGATCTGCAACACATTACTCAAAACAAACAAAGCAATACGATTTGTAGGGGTTCTTGGAAGAAACGGCGATCTTGTCGCTGGAGACCACAATACCGGCGTGGAACAACTACTTACTCCTGACGAAGTAAAAATGTCACTTCACTATGCGGCAAAAAGATGGGAAACCCGTAGAAACATGTCCCATAGGGTCGGTAACGCCAAATATTCCATTACGGAATATGACAGGGTAAGGCAAATCACCATTCCACTAAGCGACAGTGAGTTGTTATTGATGAGCACTGACACAAACATAGATTTTAAAGAAATCCTTGATTCTGTCAATAAAATACTGGACAAGAATTATTCTCTCTAAAATCAGCTTGGATAGTCTTAAAAATTAGATTTTGGGCAAATCTCTGATGAAGGTATACCTCAAGCCAACTTGCGTAACATGTCAGAGAGCCGTATCGGATCTCGAAAGGCTAAAAGTGGACATACAAAAACGAGATATCTTCAAAGACAAACTATCAGAATCTGAAATTAAAAAAATTATACAACTGGCAAAAATAACACCGCGTGAGCTTGTCAGAAAAAAGGACAAAATGTACAAGGAATTAGATTTAGACAATCCAAAGTTCACAGATTCCCAAATAATCAAAATCCTGTCAGAATATCCTGGCTTGATAAGGCGGCCCATCATATTTGCAAAAAATAAGATCCTTATCGGAAAGTTTGATTCTAAAGAATTAAAACACTAGACATGTTTCAATCATCCGATTTATTTCATAAACCCAAACACATTGATGCCTAGAAAAGAAAACACGTTTCCAATCTGCTCCAGTATGTTTGATGGCTTTTCTTCATGTACCTCGACTACAACCTCTGACTGTTCCTCGGATATCTGAGTCACGGTATCATCTGCTGATTCTTGTTCTTGATTTTTAGTAAATAGGAGAAGCTTTTTGCTTGCCTTTTCTAGATTATCTTGTGCTACCGCATATTCAGGTTCATGATCCAAGACCAAATTATATAGCGAGATTGCCTCTTTGAAATCTCCAATCTCAGCCAGAGCGTTTGCCTTGTTGTTTATTGCTGGCAAATAATTTGGCTCAATTTTGAGTGCCAAGTCATAATGAGCTATTGCTTCGTTATATTGGCCAAGTCTAGTTAGGGCAGATCCCTTGTTGATAAGAACTTCAATGTTCTTTGGGTTTTCCTCTAGGGATTTGTCAAAAAATGTAATTGCCGAATCATACTTGCATAATCGCATTAATGCAGGACCCATTCCATCGTAATATGAAATAGAGTCGACATATTCACTGTTGTCGCAGTCCAAAGCAATCTGATTTAACATCTTTCCTAGTTCGATGTCTTTTACCGTAAGATTGTCCTGCACTTCTGGCTCTTTTTCCTGAACTTTTACTGGCGCTGATTCTGTTTCAACTGTTTTTGGTGTAGATGAAATGAAAGTTGTTGGATTGGTACTTTGAATAGGTATGGTTTTTGGCACCGTTGTCGTTTCTGGCTTTTTCTCAGGAACATTGCTTATGGGAGGATTTTCTTTTGGGAGTTCTATTACGTCATTGAATCCAAAGCTGATTTCCCGCTTTGACTCCCCATAATGGGCCTTGACAACATACGATCCCTCAGTCTTAAAATTAATCCCGCTTTTTGCCAAAAATGAAGCTGAAAATTTGAGATCTGGGCTGATATTGCCGAAATAAAATCCGGTCGGAGTGCCAAAGGGATCGTATATTCCAATTAGGACTGACGGTTCGTCAACTGTAGAAACAGTTCCAGAAATCGTAATGAAATCATCATCCTGATATGTAGATTTGTCTGTATCAAGCGTAAGTATTTCGGGAATGATTTTTTCCGTATTTGTTTCAGGCTGGTTTTCTAGACTGCCATGCACCTCAAAAGTTATCTCAGTTTTTGCCTTTCCATAATCAAACTTGATCAGGTACATTCCCGACTTGTCATAAAATGGCGAATCCAAAGATATCGTTCTTGAAAAGGAACCAAGCTCGTCAATCTCCACACTGTTTGCAGAAATTATCACACCATCCGGATCATACATTCTCACTGCAATTTCTGGCATCTTTTTTTCTAGAATAAGTCCGGATATTGTCAACACCTCCCCAGTATGGTATTGCTCTTTGTCTGTTAGAACTGTCAAATTTTGATCGTCTGCAAAAACGGGAATAATTGCAAAAGCGATCAGAATCGGAAAGAGCAGTAGATGTTTTATGCTCAAATCATGTACGCAAGTGCAATTTTGTATTTAATAATCTCGTAGAAATCATACTCCTAGCTTTTAAGTAAATTGCGAGAAAAACAAATCAATCACTTGCAAAGAGATTCAACTAGGGTGCACTATCAATGTTAAAACAAAATCAGCGATCAGAAAAAACATTTCAAAAAATCGCTAGATTTCACTTGAACAGGATTCTTTTGATGGGTTTGATTGCATGTTTCCTTTCTATTTCGCTGATGACTTCGGCATCTGCAAAAGAACTTCGCATCAACTTAACTGAATCCCTTGACATGAGTAACAACGACAAAAAACCAAAAGACTTTGCCCAAAAAACAAAACCGAAAGAAAAAACAAAACCGGATAAAAAAGAAATAAAAAAACCAGAAAAACCTAAACCGAAACCAGCAGTAAAAAAACCAGTTGATGTAAAGAAAAAATCAGACGTGAAAGCAAAACCAATTGTCATAAAGAAAAAACCAACAGACCCTGTACCAAAAAAATCAACAATTGTGAAAGCAAAGCCGTCTCCAACAAAGAATATGAAAACAAAATGATGCCATAAAGAACTCAGATAATGGCAGATAACAAGAAACATAATTCACCAGATAGTAAATCATAAAGTTGCGAATCCGAAAAGCCCTCAAATCCGACAAAAAACCGATTTTGGATTTTTGCCAAAGCCCGTACTCTGGAATTGATTACATTGCAAATGTCTGGGATTTCTGGCTCAAAGATGGGGTATTCCTTGCAATGGAGCACAAAGGCAGACCAATTGGTGTCTGTCACGCATCATTCTCAAAAAACCAAGTCTGGATCGAGGGCTTGCGGATTAATCCAAAATTTCGGCAAAAGGGATACGGAAGTAATCTTGTTTTAAAGGCTGAGCAAACTGCCAAACGAAAAAACTACAAAATTTCAAGGATGATAGTATCAAATAGCAACAAAAAATCAATCAAGCTTGCAAAATCGCTTGGCTATATCATTGAGGACAAGTGGTATTTGTATAACATAAAACCGAAAAGAAAACAATCTAAAGCTATTCCAGCTACTAATCCAAAACAGATTGAAAATCTAATCACTTCTGGCACATATTCAAAGTCATGGAAATGGTTTGTGTTTGACAAGTCTACAACGTCTGATCTAATCAAGAAAAGAAAGATGCTTGTTTTCGTACAAAACAAAAAAGCTTTGGCAGTAGGGATATGGAATAACTCACAGATAGATGACGATGTGCTACAAGTTGGTTATCTGAACGGTACAAATGCTGGAATGAGAAACATCCTATACCATATACAAAACAAAGGATATGAACAAAATTCAAAACGAATTCAAATTTTGGCTCAGCAGAAAATCAAACTAAAAATGAAAGACTTGGACAGAAGAATGCTTTTTTGCCTGATGAAAAAAGACCTGTAGTTATTTTGAAAAAGAAATTCCGTCGCATGCCTCGATAAACCATTTGGGGAGATCGTTTTTCTGATGATATACCATTCTTTCTGCCTTTGAATCCAGAACATACGTCATTGCGTAATCTTCCACATGCCTGACTGAGCGTCCAGCCATTTGCAACAATCTGAATGCGGATTTCAAATAATATCTGCGGTGGTCAGGCTCCGAATTGTAAATTTTCTTCATGCGCATATCGTCCATTGTTGGATAGTATGGCGCCTTTACAATGATTTGAAATCTACTCTCGTCATCAGGCAAATTTACACCAGATTCTAGCCCGGGTGATATCAGAACAGAATTCTTTGTGTTTCGGTGAACCTCTAACGCCTCTCCTTTGTCCTGACCCTTGTACAGCGGGAGTAGCCTTGTTTTTAGGTGTGATGCAATATTTTCCAAAATATAGTCCATCTGGGAATAGCTAGTAAGCAGAATAACTCCGCGCTGTTCTGCCCTGATCTTCAAAATAGCCTCAATTTGTGATATGATCTTCTGTGGGAGAACCGATTCCATGTCACCAGATTCCACATATTCAGTTTTAAGAAAAACGATTTTCCTGTTTTCTTTTGGAATATTGGAATCTTCGTTGATAAAGAAAACCTCGTCCTTTTTGAAACCAGTTTCCTTGCAGAACAATTCCAGATTTATTGTAGCAGACATGAATAACGTGATATCGAAATTGCCTGTCAGCTCATCCATAAACCAGTGTATGTGCCATGGCTTGATTGTTATCTCATCGAAATTATACGGGCGGTTTTTCCCCTGATCCTGCGTCTTTGACTGGATGTCGGTAATGATGTAATTTTGATCAGATGATGACAAACCCTTTTGTAAGATTTTCATTTTCGTAGTATAGTTTTTCAGCTCGTTTAGCACAAAATGGTTAATGTACTTGTGATCGTTTTCGCAGTCGACATGCTCTTTACATTTTAGAAATTCTTTTGTCTTGATGTATTCTCGCACCTTTCCGCAGGAAGTGCAACCGTCTTTGATTTTTACACCATGTCTGATGCAAGAGTGGTGTTTTTTGATGTGATCCTCTGATTGCAAGAACAATGTGTGCTCTGCGCAGTTTTTCATTACAGACTCTCTTTTTTGAAACGTGTCTGAAAACGAGTTTACATAATTTTTGATGCTATCGATATCTGAATCAACTGAAAACTTGGGCATTTCTATTCCTAAAATTTCGCCATAGAACCCATTTAGATTGGTTGCAAGCTGGTTTGCCAGCTCCTCATCTAGTTCGTGTGCCTCATCGCAGACTAGCAGTTTTCTTTTTGGCATCTCTTCTCCTGATAATAAATGCGAAAGATATGATGCGTACGAATATGCGACAAAGCTTGATTTTTTTCCAATTTCTATTTGGTCATAGTACGGGCATTTTCTTGGAAGGTCGTTACCTGATATTGTTTCGGCCATGGTTCCACGCTTGAATATCGTATATGATTCTGGCTGCGGTCTGTATGCACAGTCATTACAGTAGCCCTGTGTGCAATCAAAAACTCGGTTTGACTGCTCGCACAAAAATCGCTTTTTGCCACGCACGGTATTGAAAAAACCAAACTCGTTTTTGTACTGGTCCTGTAAGAGAACAGTTGAAGTCAGAATCGTAGAAGACTTGAGATATAGTGATAATGCAATCGCAATCCAGCTTTTCCCAGTTCCAGTAGGGGCAGAAAGAAGAATTTTCTTGTATCCTGATTCCATTGCATGCTGGATCTTTTTGATGACATCTCGTTGTTTTTGGGTAGGTTCCTTTCCAGCATATTTCCCAACTAGGTCCAATGCGTCCATCAGAGAAAGAGGCTCGTGCATACTTGCCTTTTTGAAATCAACGTCAGAAACACTTGTACCAGAACGTATTCTATTGCCGTAAGAATCAAACTGCATTGATGAGAGCAAAAGCTGTTGTTTTATAAATTTGAAGGCAAGAATGTCTTGAATTGTTTTTTGTGTGAATTTAGGTAATAATGCAATAACCATCATCATAAATCTGATGAATCCATATCATGCCAATGTCAGAGCTAGGCAGAGTGGAAGAACGTCATGGTATTGATATGAACTTTTACCTGTTACCATGTAAAGCCGAAACAGGATTGAGTTCAGACATACTACCGCAGGAACTGCGGGAATGCACGCCTGTAGAGATCAGAAACTTGGTCGTTGAAGCAGGAAACTGTTATTGGGTTTTCCAGTAGTTCACAATTGTAGACTGCGTGATTTTTAGCTAACCATTAATCAATACTCAATAAATGAGATCGTTGATAAAGAATCTAAATCGTATTGGAATCATGAAAGCAAAATTCAAAACCTCTTGCGTTGAATGCGGCGATCAAATTTCACCAGGCAAGGAGATAGCTAAAAATGGATCAGGCACTTGGGTTCACAAGCACTGTGCACCAGAAGCACTAGAGTTTGCCTAAATTTTTTCTAAA
>CAZCWI010000074.1:7112-8332 GCA_964502325.1 uncultured Candidatus Nitrosotenuis sp.
GACTTTCTCAGATTTTACGCAGAACAGTTGGATGCAAACTATGGATTTGTAAAACCGACCAAGAGCGCAAACCCAAAAGAAAGAACACAGAGTGTTTTAAAGCCATATGGAGTATGGGGAATAATTTCTCCGTTTAACTTTCCATCAGCAATTGCAATTGGAATGAGCAGTGGTGCACTAATCACAGGAAATACTGTTTTGCTAAAACCTGCAAGCGATACGCCGATTTCCGCATTCCAGTTTGTAAATATCATTTACAAAAAAATTCCATCATCTGCAATAAGCTTGGTAACGGGAAAAGGTGGAATAGTAGGGCAGGCAATAGTTGAAAGCGCCCTGATCAGTGGAATCGCATTTACGGGATCAAAGGAGGTGGGGATTGCAGGATTTAGAACATTTACTCGCGAGTCACCAAGGCCATTCATATCAGAAATGGGAGGAAAGAACCCAGTCATAGTAACCGAATCAGCTGATCTGGAAAAGGCAACAGATGGTGTCTTGCGAGCTGCGTTTGGTTATGGTGGACAAAAGTGCAGTGCATGCTCTAGAGTTTACGTGCAAAAAAATGTAGCACCACAGTTTACAGAAAAACTAGTCGGCAAAGTAAAGGAGCTCAAAATTGGTAAGCCATGGGAAAAGGACACCTATCTTGGGCCAATCATAAACGACGCAGCGCAGAAAAAATTCGAAAGAGCCGTAGAGATTGCAAAAAAAGACGGGAAAATAGCATATGGAGGTTTGGTTCTAAAAGACGGAGTATACCAGAACGGCTACTATGTCCAGCCAACAATTGTGACCAATCTGCCGCTGAATCACCAACTGGTTAAAGAAGAATTGTTTTTGCCGTTTTTGTGCGTTGAAGAATTTGAGAACTTTGATGACGCAATAAAGCAGGCAAACGAATCAGAGTATGGCCTTACCGCAGGCATATTCAGCCAAGACAAAAAGCAAATTGACGAGTTTTTCTCAAAAATAGAGGCGGGAGTAACATATGCTAACAGGGCTCAGAGTGCAACTACAGGCGCAATGGTTCAATCTCAGCCCTTTGTAGGATGGAAAAACTCTGGAATTTCAGGAAAAGGCGCAGGTGGGCAATACTACCTGACACAGTTTTTGCGAGAGCAGACCCAGACTATTTGTAACGAAAGTTAATTTTTAAAATATTTTCTAGCTTTTACGATTATTACAGCGGGCGCAACAAAATACATTCCAATATTTAG
>CAZCWI010000075.1:0-6476 GCA_964502325.1 uncultured Candidatus Nitrosotenuis sp.
AAGGGCGGCTTGTCTGTCTCCGAAGCTTGCAGGTGGAAGGTTTTCCTGTGTGAGTCCATCGCCATACGCACTAAATTGTGCAATTGAAAACATTTGAGACAGTAGCAACATAGCAAAAATCGGTGCAAGTATCCTTGTAGAATTCAATGCACTAAAGCAAATTTGTAGATATTTAACTTTTAAGAAGATTTGAGCTATTGAAAATTATGAGTTGATTTGCGGCCTTACAACATGTAAAGATATGGCATGATCATCCAATAATGCCCCCACTCCTACAGATATGCTCTTTATGCGAATTACGATCTTTTCAAGGTCTTTATTGTCAAGATCATATTTTTTAGCCAATACAGATTTTACTTTCTGCTCAGTGTCAGAGAGTTCGTTTAGTGTAGAAGGTAACGTTATGTCAAGCAATTTTCGAAACGATTCTTTTGGGATTTTGTTTGTAAAATCTTGTATTATGTAAAACGAAATTTTTTCTTGGGCTACTTCATGAGGCAATGTGGATAAGGCATTGGCAGTATAGAACACTTGTACGTCAAGCAGGTTTAGTGCATCTTGTGAATAGTCAGATACGATTTGCTCGTTGTCAAAGCCGCGTAGTGAGTCAACTGGAACCCTTATTATCACAAATCCCTCGACAATTTCTTTTGTTATGATTCCAAATACGTCCTTGATGTTTCTACACGTTATACCAGTCGATTTCTCCGCGTCAAGAGTCTTTAAAATCGCATTTGATGCAGGGCCATCGTCTACTACGGCATTCCATAGAACATTGACTTCATAGTTCTTCTTGTTAAGTACACTGATTGCGGTGTCATAATGGCCGGGTCGTAGAGGTCCACTGTCATCTGGGATTGAGCCGCAGACAAATTTTGCGGCGTATGTTATGTCCTGAATGTCAGGCTGCGCATCAGTCACGTTTTGCGCAAATGCATAATCTGTTGCTTGTAAAATCGAAAAAAACGAAAACGTTCCCAGAAGGATAAAAAGTTTAGTCAGAGTCATTTTATGTTGTTGTGCATGATCAATCATTATAATGTTAGGATTGCGTAATGCAAGAATTTGAGTAAGTTATTAATACAATCATGGACAATTTTGGTTTATGAGGTATTTCTTTGCGTTATTTTTGTTGCCCATTCTAGTATTACCTGCGTTTGCTGATCAGTTTCAATCACCCACTGACAAGGGAACATTGCTTGTATCAATAACCACAGATCCTGCAAAGCCAGTACTTGGAGATCTGACAAAATTAAAAATTGATTTCATAAATCCAAAAACAAATAACATCCAGGAACACATTGACTACAAGGTAACAGTGACAAAAGATGGAAACCCGGTTTTTGGGCCAATACCGCTGACTCACACTTCAGAAGGTGCAGTGACAATCCCAGTAGAATTCAAAGAAAACGGGGAACACAAAATAATTGTAGATATTGAAGGGATATTGTTTCAACCAATACCGTCAGAAACGGTAATTTTTACTGAAGTGATCGACGATACTTCAAATGAGAAAGGATCATGCATGATCGCGACTGCAGCATATGGGTCTGAGCTTGCACCGCAGGTTCAGCTGCTCAGGGAGATAAGAGATAACGTATTGTTCAGTACAAGCTCTGGAACAAGTTTCATGAGCGCGTTCAACGCACTTTATTATTCATTTAGCCCCGCGGTTGCAGACGTAGAACGACAAAGCCCCATTTTCAAGGAAACCGTAAAAATGGCAATAACACCAATGCTATCTACGCTATCAATACTAAACTATGCCAACATAGACTCTGAGGGAGAGATGTTAGGATACGGAATTGGAATAATTCTACTAAATGTAGGAATGTATTTTGTTATACCAGCCATAATGATATCAAAAATACGAAATTTTAGAAAATAATTCCTGCTTCACCGGGTAATCTGGATAAGGATTTTTATTGGTCTCCGCCAGAGCTAAGCCAATGAAGACAATAGTCATAGGCTCTATCTTTGTATTAGTTGCCCTAATGACAGTAGCACCAGCAGTTTTTGCTGACCACGCTAAAGAGACTGTAAACATCACTCCGGGATCATCGTCCCCAGGATGCGAGACTACCAGCAATTGTTACGATCCAAGCGTAGTAACTATTGATGTCGGTGGCGAAGTCACTTGGTTAAACGGCGATACTGCTGCCCATACTGTCACAAGCGGTGACATCGAAAAAGATGGACCAGACGGACATTTTGACAGCAGCCTTTTCATGGCAGGAAAAAGCTTCACACACGTATTTGAAGAAGCTGGAGAATTTCCATACTTCTGCCTAGTACATCCTTGGATGAAAGGCACAGTGATTGTGCAAGAAGCTCATGCCGAAGATGGACATGAAGATGAGGTAGAACGTGCGATGGCAATGTCAGCTGACGGTTCAGTTACTGTAGGAATTCATTCTGGTGTGCCAGCAGAAGGTGAAGAATTATCCCTCGAGATAGAATTCACTGACGCTGATGGAAATGCAATAGAACATGTCAATTACGACATAATTGCAACACAAGATGGAACCGAAGTTCTTTCTGAATCAGGTCAACACTCACATGATGGATTAGCTGACTTGACAACAGGCATGCTGAGCTCCGATAGTCCAGTAGACGTACAAATCAAAATACTTGGACTTGGACTTCCAGGCGAAGAAGCAAGCTGGACAGGCCCAATAGGAGAAACCATGTCAGTTAAGGTTGTACCTGAATTTGGACAAATTGCCATGATAGTTTTGGCAATTGCCATAGTAAGCATTGTTGCTGTCACTACAAGATCTAAAGTAATTCCAAGACTTTAGAATTCTTATTTTCTTTTTACCATTGCAATTACTGCAAGTACTACGCCTGCTGCTCCAAGTGCAAGGCCAAAAACTCCAAAGTCATACGCTTTGGAAAGATCAATACCATCTCCACCTGCAACATTACCTATTTTTGATTTGATCTCTGTGACATCCTTTTGGAGCGATGACATGGCATTCTTTAATGCGCCCACATCCTGACCGGATGACGAGCCTGAGGGAGGAAATGCAAGTATATCGGTGCTTTCTACATCCTCAATTTGTATTTCTTGGTTTATTGGTACGCCGTTTAGTGTTCCTTTAAGATCAATTATGAGTGAGCCAGTCTTGGTTGGGATGATTTTTGCATAATAATTTCCAGGCTTTGCGTCAGAGAGAATTTCTAGCGTTTTTGTAAGGCTGCCGGATTTTACATTAGCCTCCAAGTCCCTGAACGAATTCGTTACAGGTGTTTTGACTCCGCCTCCTTCGTCTTGACTGAATTCAAAGGTTATCGCGTTTTGAATTCCGACTAGTGGTGGCTCTTCCTTCCAGCCTACTTCAATATCATATTGTTCTACAGTAACTGTCTTGTGTGCATATGCAGAGTAAAAGCCAAATCCTAAAATAAATACAAGAATCAGCGTAAAATGACTTTTCATAGTAATCATTAGTCCAAATCATGTTATTATCTTTATGCAAGAGTGGTAGAACTACCAAAGTGGAAATTTGTTTAAATTAGCAAAAACACTATCAAAAGTAAATTGAAAAAATTTCTAATTGCCACATTTTTGATTATAATGTTCAGTATGCCTCTTGCGTACGCACATCCAGCTATTATCAATTCAAATCCAAGTCAATCTTCAAGTGTTTCAGCTGGAATTAATCAAATTATAATCCAATATTCAGAAGCAGTAGAAATTGAATTTAGTGCAATCAAAGTATTTGACAGTAATGGAAATCAGATAGACAACAAGGACACAAAATACATCGGTAGCGAATCAACCCTTGCAGTAACCATCCCCCCACTAAAAGACGGAATTTATACTGTTACAAGCAAGGTTCTCTCTAAAGTTGACGGACATTTAGTAGATGAGGCATTTGTCTTTGGTGTTGGCGATGTATCTGTTCCTCCCCCAAAACCACGAGACATAACAGAATCCACATATTTTCCAGAAGCTGGGGCAAGACTACCAGGAATTGTAGGACAGGTCGTAGTGCTTGGTTCGATGATATCTTCTATTATAATATGGAGCGCAATGCGTAAAAAAAGCATCATAAAGGAAAACCTTTCTGAATTGCAGAAATTCTATCAGGCCAAGTTTTCTTCTGTTGTTGGGATTGGCTTGTTTTTGGTTTTCGCATCAAACATTTTGATGCTTGTCGTCCAAACATTGCGTCTCCAAACATCTGCTTCCGTGGTATTGCAGACATCATTTGGTTCAATATGGATAATCAGAATGGCAATAACGGTAGTATTACTTGCAGTTTGGTTTTTGATTGAAAACAAATCAAATGTCTCAAACAAAAAACAGATTTTGTTACTAGGATTGTCTCTGGTATTGATTAGTACCACGACTATAATCGGTCACGGAGCCGCAAGCGAACAACTTTCTGCAATCATAATTGATTACATACATAGCCTAATTGCGTCAGTTTGGATTGGAGGTGTGATCTTTTTTGGATTTGTCTTGCTTCCGGTGCTATCAAAATTAGACGGTAACAAGAAAGAGAACGCCACGTTATTGGCCATTCCAAGGGTTTCATCAATTATAGTTATCTCACTTGGGGTCTTGATAATTACAGGGCCTGCACTTTTGTGGTTGTTAGAGGATGACGTTACATTGCTTAGTCAATCTTCTTACGGGTTTTTGATAATGGCAAAAATTGGAGTGGCAACCATCATGGCAGCACTTGGCGGGTACAATCAGTTCAAAGTACAAAAATCTGCAGAAAGAGACATCAAATCAGATGCAATTAACGTGCATAGGAAACTTGGAAGGTCGTTAAAAATAGAGGCAGTGCTCGGAGTAATTCTGCTTGGCCTAGTTGCGCTGTTAACCAACTCATCACTTCCTACAAGCCAAGCTCAACAAATGCAGCAGATCGTATACGGCTTTCAGACATCAGAGTTTTCCGAAAATGCAAGGTTTGACATCAACATGGATCCATTTGCAAGCGGTTCTAATACAATTACCATATCCGTCTTTGATTCTGATGGCGATCCCCTAACAGATATGGATGATCTGATGCTAAAGGTTTCAAATCCACAAAGAAATATCGCTCCAATCAACATTCCAATAAGCAAAGTTTCAGAGAGCCAAAACGAGTATCGTGGAGACATAACGTTTGGCTTTTCAGGAAACTGGAATGTTGGAATAGAGGCAAAAAGAAAAGATCATGCAAATGAGAGCATCAGTTTTTCAGTAGTGGTAAAACCCCACATATCTGAACTAAAAACGAAGATAACTGAATATGAGGCGCCAGTAAAAGATGCAGGAATGCTATACCCTGCATATGACGGTAATGACACCATTTGGATCAGTGACTCATCACAGCCTCGCCTATGGAAATTTTCCATAGAAAATAAACAATTCAAACCATACATGTTTGAAGGCAAGACCACCGTGTTTCTCAAATTAGCTTCTGATGGATTGGTGTGGTTTACCGATACTCCCGACTCAAAAATAGGATACTTTGATCCAGTAACGGAAAAATTCAAAACAATTGCACTGCCGACAAAATCAATTCCAATTTCTTTGGAAACAGATCTTGACGGGAACGTCTGGATTGCACTTGTGGATCAGAGCATGCTGCTAAAATACGATCCCATAACTGGTCAATTTGAGGAACACAAAATTCCTACAGATATGTCAGGACCTGCCGCACTTGCACGGGACGCAAACGGAAACATTTGGTTTGCTGAAGCACAGAGTGGAAAAATCGGCGTAATTGAGCCCCAGAGCGGAAAGATCAGAGAGTTTGCACCTGATGGGCTTTTAGGCGAACCCTTTGCATTGTTCATTGATTCAGAACAAAATGTCTGGATATCAGAACATGTAGGTTTGAGTGTAACCAAATTCAATCCGTTACTTGAGACATTTGAAAAGATTCCAGTAAACGATCCACAAGCTGCGCCGTTTGGTATGACATCGGACAAATTTGGCAATATTTGGCTTGCACAGCACACAGTGGACAAGTTAGGCGTGTACGATCATACCAGAAACGAGTTTTCCGAAGTAGACATTCCAACAAAAACATCGTTTACACAGTTTGTGACTTCGGATAAGGATGGAAATGTCTGGTTTGTTGAGCAGCGTGGAAACAAATTAGGAAACGTAGTAATCTCCGAAGCCCCAAGCCAGAGAGCTACCCAGGAACAGCCAACGGCAAATCTTAGATACTCTGAGATCGCCGCCCCGCTTATGACAGTAGGAATAATTGCAACATCACTAATTTTTGTAAAAAGTGTGCGTGATAAGAGAAGACTAGATGCGTTAATTGAGTAAACATTGGAAATTAGTTTGTTCTTTTCGAACGACATTGCGGTATTATTCCACTTTTTCATTAGTTTACTTGTATGCACAGTCCTAGTGAACCAAAAAAAGGCGCAGGTTACTTTGCAAGTCGACTAAAGGAAAAAGGCATAGAACAACAAGGCATTCCAAAGGAACCAGCAATACAATCTGATGAAAA
>CAZCWI010000075.1:6492-7589 GCA_964502325.1 uncultured Candidatus Nitrosotenuis sp.
TCCAAATTCAAAATACGGCCAGATATTTGAGGAGAGTAGCAAGTCAATTGCTGCCATGGCAGGAGACATGAATGAAACCGCAAAACTTGTCTCATCTATGAAAGAAGGACTTGAAAGGGTGAAAAAGGTTGCCAATTTGGCAGATATTGGGAATCCGTTGTGTGATCCATTTGGTTCTTGCAGTTACAATGGAGTAGATTTTGCGCCCAAGCCCTCAACTGATTCTGAGCAAAGTCTGACTCTAGATGAACTAAGTGCGTCAATGCTAGAATCAAAAAATAATGACGGGCAAGCAAACTATGATGAAGAGAGTGTAGATGACGTGTCAGAATACACAACTGACACGCTGTCAAATCTACGGTTTGATGCTGATTCCATAAAAGATGAATTGCAGGAATTCAATTACGACATAAAGCAAAAAGAGTCAGAGCTTGTTGAATTTAGAACAAAACTGAATCAGGCCAGATTACATGCAAAAGAGTTTGCAAATGTAGATTTCTCAACTAGTGAATTCAACAATGGAATGATTCAAGACATTATCCAAGAGAAACAGAATACAGAGTTTGATGTTATAACTTCAAATCAAGCATTGAATATTGATTCAATACAAAATGATGATCAAGAGGGCGGCAAACTCTCAAAGATACGACACGAAATCAAAGAAGAGGAAAAAAAACTGCTTGAGATAAGATGGAAAACAAAAAAGGCTGAATCAGAATATGAGGACAAGAGGGCGGCAAAGGAAGAGCTTGAGGATGTAAGAGACAAAGTAAGCGAACTAGAAGAAAAAAGAGATCTCCTAAGAGATGAAGTTAAAAAATTAGAAAGCCAGAACAGAGAGCCAAGACAAGAACTAAGAGAATTAGAACAAAAAATAGAACAGGCAAAAAAAGAATATGAGGACAAGAGGGCGGCAAAGGAAGAGCTTGAGGATGTAAGGGCAATTCTAGATTATCTAAAGTTAGACAGGGATGCCTTCAAATCTGATTTGGAAGAATTAAGGGTCAAAATCAAAAAAGCGGAATCAGAATATGAGGACAAGAAGGCGGCAAAGGAAGAGCTTGAGGATGTAAGACTTTCAGTTTCCATGTTAAAGG
>CAZCWI010000076.1:0-3271 GCA_964502325.1 uncultured Candidatus Nitrosotenuis sp.
TTTTCCGTAGGATAACTGCCAATTTAATTTGTGACCTCTCCACAACATATGGTGACAGATGGCCAACTATGATGGAATCTTTGGTGATTAATTTTTTGATTATCTTGGCAAGCTTTTTCGTATCCACATCCAGCGTGGAATCTTTTTTTTCAAATATTTTGTGTTTTATCGCTATCTGGTTTAGGTCTAGGACGGCATAGCCTAGATTTTCAGCCAGTCTTGACGATACGGTGTGCTTTCCAGTGCCCGGGTTTCCGGTAATCACAATTGACAACGAGTTTTACCATAATAGTGCCCTTATAATTTCTGCAATACTAATATGAAGTAAAAATTTTCCAAACTGTGGAATGCTAATTGGGCTTTTGGGAAAGGCAAACGTCGGAAAATCAACCTTTTTTTCTGCGGCAACTGAAACCGCAGTCCCGATTGGAAATTACCCGTTTACCACAATCGAGCCAAACGTCGGCGTCACATATGTTAGGACAAAGTGCGCATGCAAGCACTTTGGGATTGCGCACCAAAACGAGCTGTGCATTGATGGAATCAGACTGGTTCCAGTCAAGCTAATCGACGTTGCAGGACTTGTCCCTGGCGCGCACGAGGGAAAGGGTCTTGGAAACAAGTTTCTAGACGACGCAAGACAGTCTGAGGTGCTAATCCACGTAGTGGATGTTGCGGGAACAACTGACATTCAGGGCCAGCCGGTTCCTGTCGGGACGCACGATCCTCTGGAGGATATTGCATTTGTCGAAAACGAGTTTGACCAGTGGTTCAAGCAAATCCTGGACAGGGAGTGGCAAAAGCTGCTCAGGGAGATAACCCAAAAGACAACTAACCTAGTTGACGGGATAACAAAGAGATTCAGCGGACTTGGCGTCAAGGAGTTTCAGGTATCTGAAATCTTAAAGGAACTGGACCTGCACGCAAAAAAGCCCGCAGAATGGACAGACTCTGATATTTTTAATTTTGTAAAAAAGCTAAGAAAGAAAACAAAGCCGGTGCTAGTTGCCGCAAACAAGGCAGACCTCTGCAAGGACCTCTCCATAGTGGACAAGATAAGACAAAACAACCACGTCGTGATATGCAGCGCAGAATCCGAACTGTTGCTCAGAAAGGCCTCAAAGGCGGGGCTGATAAAATACGTTCCAGGCGATTCTGCATTTGAAATACAAAGCCAGTCGCTAAATGCGCAGCAAAAGCAGGCACTTGACCTGGTAAGAACCGTCCTTGCAAAAACCCGCACCACTGGAATCCAGGAGGCAATAAATTACGCAGTATTTGATTTGCTAAAATTCATCACAGTGTATCCTGTAGAGGACGAGACCAAGCTTTCAAACAAGGACGGGGTGATCCTGCCTGATGCGCGGCTCTTGCTTGCAGGCTCTAACGCAAAGGACCTGGCTGGAACCATTCACGCTGACCTGGCAAAAGGGTTCCTCTTTGCAATAGATGCAAAAACAAAGCTTCGAATAAGCGCAGACCACGTACTGCACGACGGCGACGTGGTAAAGATTGTCTCCAGCATGAGCCGTGGATAAAATGATCTGCCTTGGGATAGAAAGCACCGCACACACATTTTCCTGCGCCATAGTGCAGAAGAGCAAAAGTGGCGGGAAAATCTTATCCGATGTTAGAAAAATATACCGACCGCCAGAGGGCCAGGGGATTCACCCGCGGGAGGCATCGCGCCACCACATAGAGAACAGCCCTGACGTTCTCTCAGAATGTCTGGAAAAAGCCAATCTGAAGATAGGAGACATTGACATCATATCGTATGCGGCGGGGCCCGGACTTGGGCCGTGCCTGCGGGTTGCGGGGGTGATAGCTAGGACCGTTTCGTCATATTATAAAATTCCAATCTATCCTGTGAACCACGCAATTGGGCACATTGAGCTTGGGAAATTGCTGACTGGCGCAAAGGACCCGTTGGTGTTGTTAGTATCAGGGGGCCACACAATGCTTGCTGCACTAAAGCAAAAAAAATGGCGCATATTTGGAGAAACACTTGACACTACGCTGGGCCAGCTGCTTGATCAGTTCGGCCGCTCTTTGGGATTTGCATCACCGTGCGGGAAAAAAATCGAGGAGCTAGCACTGGAATCAAATAACTATGTTTCCCTGCCATATGTCGTTAAGGGAAACGACGTGTCGTTTTCAGGACTGCTTTCTGCTGCAAAAAAAATCTCCTCAAACCAAAAGGACGCCTGTTACTCGCTCCAGGAAACTGCGTTTGCGATGATTGGCGAGGCAACAGAAAGGGCGCTCTCGTTTACAGAAAAAAAGGAACTGATGATAGTCGGAGGAGTGTCTGCAAACAAGAGGCTGTCAGAGATACTGAAAAAAATATGCCAGAGGCAAAAATGCAAGTTCTTTGTCTCCCCGATAGAATATGCAGGCGACTGCGGCTCGCAAATCGCCTGGACTGGATTGCTAGAGGCCACTGCAAAAAAGGGCGCAAAACTCGGTGATACGTTTGTGCGACAGTCCTGGAGACTGGATACTGTAGAAATTGATTACTGAGTCTTACTGCCAAGTGCCTTTTGGATGTCCTTTAGCCATCCGCCGTTGCTAAAGACGCCAAACTTGTAGTCTTTTTCGCCCTGCTCGGTTTTTACCCTGATGCAGACTTTTTTCATCAGCAGTCCCTCTTTCCATGCTTTTACCACGTTTTCAAGCGGGGCATCAAGTATGGTTTCGTCGATTCTTTTTGTAAAATCAGCGATTCTTCCCCGGGTCTTGTCAAAGGCGATTCTTTTTGTCGTAAGCGTGAGTATTCCTGCTCCCAACGAGTCCTCGTTGCAGTCTTCCTGCTTTAGTTTCTTTTCTGATTCGTCCATGACTAGCTTAATCCTGTATGGTTAGGTTATAATTTTACCTAGTTAGGCGCTTAGTCTGACTGACTTTTCCCAGAACGTTCTTTGCCTTTGAACTGGCATAAATCCATACCAATGATCCGTCACCATCGATCAAAATCTTGTTTGATCTTTCCAACTATTTCAAAATAACATCAAGTACTGGCGGCCTCATGGTGACATCTAATTTCTTTGCTAGCTGTACTTTGGAATCAAACTCTGTGTTTGATGAAAATGTGTTCGACTTGGAATGTTCTTCAATGTGGGTTGTATTTTTGTATATTCTGGAATATATCATGAGATCGTAAACGATTACTTTTTTCCGCAGAAACCGTCCAAATTTGTCTTTCAATCCCCCTTTACTATGTTAAGCTAATATTTTACGGTTAAATCATAATTGCAATGAGATTGCTAAAAAA
>CAZCWI010000076.1:3371-7541 GCA_964502325.1 uncultured Candidatus Nitrosotenuis sp.
ATGTTAAGCTAATATTTTACGGTTAAATCATAATTGCAATGAGATTGCTAAAAAAAGGCGCAGAAGGAGACATCTTTCTCACTAGACACGAGAACATGTTGGCAATTCTAAAGACGAGGAAAAAAAAGCAGTACCGAAACCAGATCCTAGACGACAAGATAAGAAAGAGCAGAACGATTCGGGAATCAACTATTCTATCGGAGGTAAAGGAATTTGGAATCAGGACTCCACTGGTGTACCTGGTAAACCACAATGACTGCACCATACTTATGCAGCACATCAGGGGAATGGTGGTGCGCGATCTTGGCGGTGGCAAGCTAGTTTTTGCATGCAGGGAAATTGGAAGACTCACCGGAACGCTTCACAAAAACGGGATAATGCATGGGGATCTTACGACATCAAATTTCATTTTGAGCAACGGCAAAGTTTACACAATTGACTTTGGGCTGTCGCAGCGAACCACAAAAATCGAGGATCATGCAGTGGATCTCAGACTGTTCAAGGAAATACTAAACAGCGCGCACGTGGATGTGATGAAAAGCCTCTGGTCAAGCTTTTTGAAAGGATATAGATCTGCAGTAGGGAATGATAGGTACGCCCAGATATTGAATCATGTTTCGGTAATCGAGGGACGAGGAAGATATGCGCAAGTCGTTTGATCTGTATTTTGCATCGTCTAATCAGAACAAGTATTCTGAGGCAAAGGAAATCCTGTCAAAATTTGACATTGCTCTGGGCTTTTTTGAGTTTGCGCCAGTTGAGATCCAATCTCATTCCATTTTGGAGATTGCCACGCAAAAGTCGCTTGACGCGTATTTGTCGTGCAAAAAGCCAGTCATAGTGGAAGATGACGGGCTGTTCATACCGTCCATTGGGGGCTTTCCAGGCCCGTACTCGTCATATGTTTTTAAAACAATTGGAAATGCCGGAATCTTGAATCTGGTCAAGTCAAAAAGGGCAGCCGAGTTTCATTCAGTAATATCATACTGCGATGGAAAAAAACCGGTGCAATTTCAGGGAGTCGCCAAAGGTATGATATCAAAAAAGCAAAGGGGCAAAGGCTGGGGATATGACCCGATTTTCATTCCAAGGGGAAAGACCAAAACATACGCAGAGCTAGATGACAAAAACACCGTATCGCACAGGTACAGGGCGCTAGGCAAATTTGCTAGGTGGTTTGATATGCAGAAATCCAGCGGTCGATAAACCTCTGATTGTTCTGTAGAACTACAATTCTTGATACCTGGCTGTCGTCCATTATGGAATAGATTTGGCTTTTCTTTGCCAGTTCTGATGCAAAATGCATCACCTCTTCGTATTCTAGCATGTCTGATCTGTCAAGCCGGTTAGTTGACCTGCCAATATGCATGTATGATTTTATCTCAATGAAATGGGCATCTGATCTTTTTACCATCTCGGCAAACGCCGGAATCATCTCATCAGAATTGTTATAGTTTCTAATCAGGGTTACTCTGAGAACTGTTCTGGTGTCAAGCTTTGAGAGCATCTCAAGTGAGCGGTTCCATCGCTCCCAGGAATCCTTGTACCGTGGCTTGTTTATCTCGATAAACGACTTGTAGTCTGCTGCATTTGTTGACAGGTATAGCTGGGTTGGAAGCGCATCCTCGTCTGAGAGTCTTTGCAGCATGTCAGGCTCCTGGCCGTTTGTCACTAGGAATACTGATTTTGTCGCCTTTAGGCTTTTTAGGTATTTTATCATGTCTGGTAATTTGGGATACATTGTCGGCTCTCCCGATAGCGATATGGCGTAATGGCTTGGGAGCAATGACTCGTCAAGCTTTTTTGCATCTGACTTTGGATCCCCGTAATGGCCCATGATCAGCTTTTCTCTTTCCTTCATCAACTTTGCCAGTATTTCCTCAGGTGTTGCAACCTTGGATGCGTCCATTTCTAGCGAGTCGTAAAACTCCATCGGCCTCCAGCAGTAGACACACCTGTTCTCGCAGTGCATTCCAGCTGGCGAAAACTCCATGCACTGATGGGTTGAAATTCCATAGAACTTGTGCTTGTAGCAGCTGCCCTCGTTTTTGAATGACTTTTTTGTCCAGTGGCACAGCTCTACTGTTGAGTGATCAGAGACCCCATACTTTGCCTTTTTTAGCTGCTCCTGGATTGATGATTTTATTTGGATGATGTCATTTTCCGGTTCTACAATTTCGCCTGAGCAGCTCATCGATGAATCATGGTTCTCATGGAATATGAAATGTTTGCTTGAAACATGCGTATGTAAAAATTTTCTATATTAGTATATGATCCGTCAAAAAATTTGAATTAAATCTTAAATATGATGATTTCCTATACGAAACGATGCGTAAGGATGCAAATCCTAACAAATAAAACGCGCGTGACCCAGTAGAACGAATTTGTGACCATGAACGCACTAGCGTTATGGACGTGAGAGGGAATCTCTCGAGTTCTGCGCTTGGGGTCACGCCATTTTCAATTTCTCGCACATTGCGTTTTGCGTTACCTGATATTCAAAAATTTAAATTTATAGCAAAAGGCAAGTATCTGATTTGAAAAAGGACATTTTCACAAGCAAGTTGCCTCATCTCCGAAAGCAGCCTCAACCTGATGCAGTAGTTCAGGGCCATGTTGAGACCATCTCGGGGAATGGGTTTTCCTGGATTGACATTCAAAATCCTGACAGGACGGAAATTGAAAAACTTGGACAGACATACAACTTTAACGAACTAAACTTGGATGACTCTATTTCAAAGATTCAGCTTCCAAAGATAGACAACTATGACGATCACTCTTTTGTCATTTTGCACTTTCCCCCAATGGTCCTAAAACGAGGATTGCCGCGATTCAACCAGCTGGCAATATTTATCGGAAAAGATTTTCTAGTTACCATACATTATGGCGAGCTAAAGCCTCTAGTTGAAATGTTTACCATGTGCAAGGAAAACATACCGTATAGAAACGAACTACTTGGACAATCGCCGGGCTTTCTATTGTACAAAATTGTAGACGTTCTAGTGGACGACCTACTGCATACGCTGCGAAGAATTGTGGCAAACCTGGACGAAATAGAAGATGACGTGTTTGACGAAAACAAATCAACCCCTAAAAAAATATCAATGCTTAGGAGGGAAATCACGATTCTGCGGCGGGTGGTTCATCCGTTGAGAAGAATTGTACTGGAGACATCAAAGAACACGCAGCGATTCTCAAATGCAGAAGACGACTTGATCATTCACTTTGACGACGTAATTGACCATATTGACAAAGTTGCTGAAACTCTGGACGAGGCAAAGGAAACAATGGAGATCTACAAGGACACTGACTTTATGCTCAGTACAGAAAAGGCAAACAAGATACTTGGCGTGCTGACTATCATATTTACTCTGACCATTCCGCCATCTGTGATTGCTGCCATATACGGAATGAATGTAAACCTTCCAGGCGGAATACAGACCGGCTCGTGGACGTTTTTGGGCCCGTACACTACGCTCATCTTTGTCTTGATAATATCGGGCATACCTGCGCTTTTCATGTTGTTCCACTTTTACAAGCGCGGATGGCTAATAGATTAACGCCACGGGAATAGGTAGTTTACCCCTGCCCAAATTACCGCTACGGTTATTGCCATTCCAATAAACCAGCCTTTTCCTTGCATGATTTTACCATTTTTCCAGATGATATTAAACTTTCAAAAATCAGAGTTAGGTTAATACTTGATGTGAAATGACCTTTTTTAGGTGGCCTTCGTAGTACAGTGGCTAGTATAGGGGACTGTGGATCCCCGGACAGGGGTTCGATTCCCCTCGAGGGCCTACATAATTTTCATGAAAAAATTTCATCGAATTTGTGTCTAAATTTTTGCAAAATTTGAGTGACTCAAATCTCGGATTTCACCTCCTCAAAGGACATCAACTATTTTTTGATCGCTACGAACAAACTACACACTCTCACCATAGAATTTTCTTATCTGATATGAATCTGTAAAATTTTGTCATGTATTTTAAAAATGCAGTGCCTAAACTTGAAATCATCTACAGAAATAATTTTCTATTTTATCATCATCTAACAAAATCACTTATTCGATCAGTGAGCGAGTCTTATAACTTCGTCTGATGGTATTTCAACTTCATTGGACAAGAATCGAGTAAATCTTCCCGCCAGTTCAGAAAAAGGATTTGTACA
>CAZCWI010000077.1:0-7229 GCA_964502325.1 uncultured Candidatus Nitrosotenuis sp.
CGAATAAGAAATGAATCGCCCTGCGTTTTGTTAATGATCAATACTTGGTAGTGATTGCAAACATCTCATAAGGAATTGTTAGTGCAAATGAACAGCATCCGATTTACATTTTTGGTTTTTAGATTAACTATTGGGCAGCAGTCATGACTAGAAAAAGGACGGAGCGCATTGTTTCAGTTTAATAAAAATCCGTTAAAGAAATTACCAGAGGATGCTGCCTTAGCCGGTGCACCTGCCCAAAAAATGCCAAAATCGGCTCAAAAACAGGCCTTGGCTGATGATATGACAGATATCAAGGAAATCCTACTCTGGCAGGAAGAAAACAGCGAGAAAATCTCAAAAATACTAGGTAGAATAAAGCAGAATTCCAACGGCGTGCTCCTGCCTGAAATTGATCATTACCAAGGCGTATTGCAGTACCCGATTCTAAATGAAATCGGCGAATCTGTCCTAAACAACGGATTTCTTGAGAAACTCTCGCACAAGAAACTAAACCTGCTTGAAAGATTCGTTTACAACCAGTTTTTAATCTGTCCTGATCACAAATCGTCCTTTCTGGTCAATGTCAGGCTTTGCTGCCCAAAATGCAGCTCGCTTAATGTCAATAAACTGCATCTCTTTGAGCACAGAATTTGCGGGTGCATAATGGAAAAAACCAAGTTCATGGGATTGCAAAAATCTGACAGTCTAAAATGCCCCGCTTGCAGCAGAGTGATAAAGCAGCCAGACAAAGAACTGCGCGTACCTGCCACTTGGTATTTCTGTAATGACTGCAAGGACAAATTTGACAACGCTCTGATTAACTTTCATTGCAAAGAGTTTGATCATGACTTTACCATACATGATGCGCATGTGGTAACCGCGTACGGGTATGCGCTAACTAACGGCGTGGCTCACTTGCCACTTGATCATCAAAAATTAAAAAGCGAAATTTCCAATGTTCTGACAAAACTCGGCTTTACTGTAGATGAGAACTATATCATAAAGGGAAAAAGCGGCCATGATCACAGTATCGACATCTATGGGAATAACGACAAGGATCAGACAGTATTCATTTTAATAAACGAGACAAACGACTCTGAGGTTGACTCTAAGATAATTCAAATATTTGACACCTCGCCAAAAATTGCGCTAATCATAGGCCTTGCGTCTGTAACTGAAAAAACAAAAGCGATTGCATCAAAATACAACGTCTCAATAATATCGTCACAGAACATCAGTGAAATAGTATCTGAGGCAGAGAAAATACTTTCCAACAGAATCCAAAAACTGGACGGCGCGCAAAGCAAATGAATCTAAGGCGAAGTAATGCTTCTTTTTCAAAAAAACGAGGAATCAGCCAAATCATGGGCTCCATGTTCATGCTGGCACTGGTAGTCCCAGTCGGCGTGGTAATAGTAACCAAGGGGCTTAACGAGGCAGGCGAGATAAGCAACCGCCTGACAAGCGGGATTACTTTTCAAAACGAGGGCGGCCAAGAGGATATTGTATTTGAGCATGTGCGCTTTGATCCTGCTGGAAACCAGGTGACAATCTCGCTGAGAAACGTGGGAACTGTAGAGTCAACCATTGCCAAGATCACGATGGTGAAAACAGATACGCAGGAAGTGCTCATCAACAACAAAAATCTTGCAGTTGTCGCCCAACCTAGGGTTGGGACCAGCGTTCTTGAAGCTGCAAACCTGCAATTTTCGGCAAAATGGGACGATCCAAACTATGTCAACTCGGAATACAGAATTTCCATCATGACAGACAGGGGAAATTTCTACGGTATGGTGGCGAGGCCGTTTAACACTTGAATGTGCATTTGACAAAAAAACGTGGACTCTCTGAAATCATTGCCACATTGTTGTTACTTGTAATAACAATAGCAGGTTCGGCGTTTTTGGCGCTGATAGTTCAGGGCGGAGGCTTTAGTACGACTGCGGCAAACCCCATGGCATCTGCATACCCATCCTACTCGATCAAAATGATGGGCTATGATACGCGAGATGCGTCAAACCTGCTTGAAATATCTAGCATTGACAACAAATTTGACGAAAAGCTTTGCACCGCAAGCTGCCAAAGCTCTGCAGATGACATTCCAGAATCAGCAAGTCCTGGAACCGAATTTATTGTATTACAAATTAAAAACGTCAGCCCAAATTTTGTTTACATAAAAAGCATCCAGATAAACGGGGTAGCGCACTCTTGGGATGAGCAAACCGGCGGAAAATCACTTGATGCGAGCGCAAATGACTTGTCAGGAAAATATCCGCTCAGTGGAAAATTCAGCATTCTTCCAATGTCGAACTTGGTTCAAAAATCTGACAACAAAATATCTGAAGACGAAGAAATACGGCTAGTTGTAAAGCTAAGCAAGGACATGAGTGCAGATATTTTGCTCTCAAAACCAATCCAAGTTCTCATTAACTTTGGAAGCACTCGTGCAACTGAACTTGTAATCGTGAGCGGAGATACAAAGTGATTTTGCGATGACAGGCAGATTAAACAAAAGGGCAGTCTCAACAGTCGTGGGCTCTGTTTTCTTTTTGGTGCTCATGACTTCGGGCCTTTCAGTGTCCTATCTTGTAATTGAGACCCAGTCAGACATGATAATGGCGCAGCAGACAATAGCAGATAGTGAAATTAGGAAAATTCAGGAAAAATTTACAGTTACTGCGTATTCTGACAGCACCAACAATAACAAACTTGCCCTGTTTATAAAAAATCAGGCGGCAAACGCTTTGGAAATTGATAATGTTTGGATTATCAACAAGACTGCGCCGACCCAGGCAGCACAAAACTATGACATTAATTATGCTGATGCGATTTTGGCGCCAGGCCACGGAATCAATCTTTTAGAAAACGAACCACTGTACATGAATCCTGGAGACTATGATATCAAAGTGGTATCATCTATTGGTACCATTCGAACAACTCAGCTAAACGTTGGAGGAAACGGGCCCCTAAATGTAAAAATGATAATTGATCCGCCAGATGTGATGATAGGAGAAAACGCAACTGCGTGGATTTTTGTCACAAACACTGGCGCTACAAAAATACTAAACGTGACTGCAGGCCCCATTACTGCAAGTCCGTCTTCTGCAGTAGTGTCATCATCGCCATTGCTACAGCCGCATTCTAACCTTGCGCCGGCAGAATCGACGATTTTTGCATGGAAGTACAATCTCATTGGAACAGTTGGAACAAACGTAGCGTTTTCCACATATGCCGTAGGAGTTGACGAATCAACAGGAACTCAAATCAGAAGTAAGAACGAAACATCCATAGTCCATCTGAGCAATAATGACAATCTTGGCTCCATAGTTACACAAACTTTGCTATCAAAGCCTGAAATTTTTATGATAATTCCATCCCCCTTTGGCGATTCTCCGCAAAAAGGGCTTTGGGGCGTCAACATTGTGAATCCGACGTCCCAGCCAATCTATGTCAGTAAAGTGGTCATAAATGCACTCTCGCCAAGAGCACAGTCAAACGATTTGATCTTTGATACAAACGTGTGCACCCCGGTGACTGTTCAACCGACGCCAAGCTTTTGGTCATGTCCTTCGACTAACCAACTTGTTTGGAAAAACACTGCAAATCCGCAAAGAATAGATCCAAAGTCAGTATTCCCATTTCTTGTTCAAGTAACTCCCGGAGCTATTGCCGGCGACCAGTCAGACTTGGAAACTGTTCTTATTCAAACTAATGTTTTTACTACTTTGGGTCAATTTGGAAAGGCAGGCTATGGCTCTGCAATGAAAAACTCAGGTTCGGCGTTGGCAAATGTGTATTTGAGCAAGATACCAGAATCAATGAGCAGCAGCAACATAATAACAAACATGACAAAGATTAAAGCTGGGACTCTCGTAACTTTTAATGCGACTGTTGCTGATTTTGATACTGGTACGACAAACGTTGTCAGTGCAGGCTCGCAATTGATAATTAACATACCAAAAGGATGGACGGATGTCAGCATTTTAACATATGATGGATTTTCAACGCCGACATATCAGGCATTTCCGGACACTTCTTCTCAAATAGTCGGCGTCTTAAACGGCGATATTACTGGCGCTGGTGGAATTGCACGAACCATAAAATTCACGGCAAGAGCTCCCCCAATTCCAGATACACAAATGTATGTAATGTATATCCTTGCTGACGGCGACATTAGCAATCAATTTCCGATGGGACCACTGGTAGAGGCCGTGTTGCAAGTAACTCCCTAAACTTGAATTAATACAAATCAAAAATGTAAGAAATTTTGTTTGTGCTGGTGAACATCATCACCTGTTTAAATTCTAACGCATCCACAGAATTAATGAATAAACTAACAGCAATCACAGTTGTTGTTGCAGCAGCACTTCTGCTTGGTATGATGACACCTGACTCTGGCCTACTTGCAAACGCAACAGGAAAAAATAACACGAGTGGTGATAATCATAATGACCAAAACAAAAAAGACAAAGACAGAAACTACGACCATGATGACGATTGTCACGACGACCATGATAAATATGCACGTGATTATGATCATGACGATGAACATAATGATGACCATGATGACGATTGTCACGACGATGACAATGACGGTGGAGAAACAGTCAATGATCCACCCACAGTCAAAGTATACAAAGTTGTCATAAACAACGAAGGAAACTCAATCCCAATCATGGCAAGCTTTGGAATAAATCTAAACAACACACAAGTGACAACAAATGGAACTCTGTTCACAGTTGCCCCTAACAAACCAATCATACTGACAGAATCTGGTTTGACGGGATACGTCTTTGTAGAAATACGAGGAGACGGACACTGTCCAGAAAATCTGGGTGGAACGATAACTCTTGATAATGGTCAACACATTGAGTGTTACATTGTTAATCAGCCGATAAATTCGGCTGAACCGATAACACCGGGAGTGATATTCCATTACAACACATTGGAATTCAATTGGTTTGATCCAAGTGTTGGCGATAGTTGTTCTGCGCCTGGAAAGACGGCACCTTGTGTTGAGCTTGCAAATGTGCACTTGGACAGAAGCATACTGGTTGTAGATGATGAACTAAAGACAGACACTACTATTGTTTTGTTTAGTGTAGTTGAAGACGGAAAAATCAACCAAAATCCGCCACAATTTGCCACAAGTCCATTATGTGCACTCTCAGGAATGGGACCGCATACAACAAGTTATGCACAAGAGCCAGACATATTCCCAGTGACAAATCCAACAGACAAGATGGGCTTTGAATTCCAATGCTCTCTTGTTGAGGCAGAATCGTTCAAAGTCAGCTATGCGCTAATTGAGACCAAGCAACAATAATCTCTTTTCTTTTTTTTTTTTTATGCATATGATGAGATTTAATCATAGCAGTTCAAATAAAATCTGGCGCAAAGTCGGTTACACCACAATATTTTTACCAAAATTATGAAACACATATGATTTATTCTAAACATCTGCATGGACGTTTTTTGACTTTGAAAAATATTGTGTTATTCGTATTCTTCGTCTTCTAGCTGCAGTTTTGGCTTTCGCAAAAACACTACCAATCCGACAACAACTGTTGCGACAACGCCGATTCCGGCATAGATTAGCCACTCTGGCAATTCAGTTTGTTTTACTTCCGTATTGGGCTGCACGTCAAACTCAAATGTCTTCTGCTCCTCGGTATAGCCTTCGGCTGAGGCTAAAATCTGCAATGATGTCTTGGGGGCACTGTGCGCATTGAACTGGATTATCGCGCTTCCATCCGCCTTGGTTGTAACTGTGTTTGGAGTAACTGCAGAATTGTCTGAGATTATTCTAATTGTCGCCCCGCCGACAGAGTTTTCTTGTTCATCATCAACATAGATCTTCAAGTCCGTTGGCTGGTCAGCCGGAATCGGCTCGTTTACACTGCCTATGCTTATCTTTAGCTTTGTGACTATCGACTCTACCTTGATTTCTGCAAGTGCGCCAACTATTCCTTTTGAGCTGGCATCTAGGATTACGGTATCTGTCTTGCCCTTTGTTTCTATTGGAAACTCTGCAAAAGACTTGCCGCTTTGTATGGTGACATAGTCTGGCACCCCTATCACCCCGATACTAGACGGTGAAATCTTGACTCGAAGGTCGCCAGATAACGTAATTGGATCCCCTCTAAAGTCTAAAAGCTGCACAACTCCCACATATTTTCCGTCATTAGAGTTTAGTACTTCAAATGGCATGTCAAATTGCAGCTTTGCAGTCGGTCTTATTGCAAAATTGTTTTGAATTTCAAGGCCGACGTCTGCAGATTCCCCTATTGGAACTGTCTTTATCAGTATGGCATCTTGGTTTTCTGACTGGATCACGTTTCCCTGAAAGTTGACATGTGAAAACGTCCTGTTCTTTTCTATGGTCAAAATCTCATTAATTGGCGTCAACAGATACCTTATTTCGTTTTCAACAAGGGTCGGCCTGCCCTTCATGTCAAGGGATATCACAAACAAGTCAAAGTAGCCGTTTTTGTCAAACAGTATGGCAGAACTTCCGGTAGGTGAGAAAACCATTGTCTTTTCCTGTTTTAGCGTGTTGATGACCTCAGTTGGAATGGATGCGGAGCCAATTCCCTTGATAGTTGATGAGAGAACCACGGATCCTGTCTCTTGGCCGCTCTCAATTATCGCTGTTCCATATGAGGATGTCACATCAATGTTGCCCATTTCTTTTATCTTTAGCAAGAGATCATTGCTTGAAATCAGGTTGATTTTTTTGTCGCTGCCATCAGAGGCATAGTTTTCATTTATGATAAGTGGGTAGAACTCTTTCTCTGTTTGTTCTGTAGTTTGCTCCAATGGCTCGTCTGGGTCTACCTGCTTTGGCAAAAGCATGCCTATCTGAAATACGGCAATGGTTTGGGACTTGGTAGGTATCTTGCTTAGTGTCAAGAGCTGCATCGTCTTGTTTTCAGCAAGCGGGTTGCCAGTTGTGTATGGCTTGACTGTGTAAAATGTGTCCGATGCCACTCCAAGACCCTTAGTTGTTGCTCCAATTGTAATCGTCTTGTTTTCTTTGGCAAGGTCCAATCTATGGCTGAAGTGATAACTGAACTGGCCTTTTTTTATGACAGGCTTGCTTTGAGATTCTTTAAATCCCCTGTCAATTTGGTTCCCAATCGAGTCATCATCTGAGAAAAACTGTAAAGTGATGTCTTCTTGTGTAAGTGTTGGTTGCCCATCAGAATCCAATAGACTAACAACTACATCTACATCTCTTTTCAGAG
>CAZCWI010000078.1:0-6930 GCA_964502325.1 uncultured Candidatus Nitrosotenuis sp.
ATGGCCGGCTCTTTTTCAAAGACATCAAGTGCAGCGCCTCCAAGGTTTCCTGCCTTTAGCGCCTCATACAGTGCGCTTTCATCGACTGTGCCGCCGCGCGACGTGTTGATTATTCTGGCAGTCTTTTTCATCTTTGATAGTCGCTCTGCGTTTATCAGGTTTTTAGTGCTGTCCAAAAGCGGAACGTGCAATGACACATAGTCGGCGCTCTGGAGCAGGGTGTCAAGGTCTGCCTTCATCAGCCCGACCTCTTTTGCAAACTCGGCATCAATTGGAACTACGTCAAATCCGATGATGTTCATGTTTAGGGCGCGCGCAAGTCTTGCAAGTCTTTTCCCAATGTTTCCAAGCCCAACTATTCCAAGGTATTTTCCCGCAAGCTCAGTTCCCATGAGTTCTTTTTTTATCCACTTGTCATTTCGCAGCTCCCTGTCTGCCCTTGGGATGTCGCGGGCCATTGCAAGCATCAGGCCGATTACCAGTTCTGCCACGGCATTCATTGCGCCTTCGACTGCGTTTATCACGCGGATGTTTTTTGCCTTGGCAGCTTCCGTGTCGATGTTGTCAAGGCCAACTCCGACGCGGGCCATGATTTTGCATTTTGTTGCCTTTTCCACCAGTTCTTTTGTGATGGTGGTCCTGCTCCTAACTACTATAATCTCATAGTCGCCGATTTTTTTTGCCAAGTCCTCAGGCGTTATCTGCGGCTCGTACGTTACTGACAGCCCGTTTTTTTGCAAAACATTATTGAGAACCGCATCAACCTGATCACAAATCAAAACTTTTTCGCTAAAACTCATGTGACTTGATTTTTTTTAAATCAGAATATAATTGTGTGGAAATGGTCTTGGGTCAGAAATAATAAAAATAAGAAAATGGGGAATTTAAATTCCTAGTTCACTTGCTATTTCAGCAGCACGTGCATCAGTGTACAGTCCGTGGAGGTTAACCTTTGGATGTTCGATGCTGTTTTTGCCCATTGGTGGGATTGCATCGCTTGGGTTGCCCAATAGATGTGCATATGACGGTACGTTTGTGCCCAACTGATCGTTTAGACCAAATGGATCACCTACAACCATTACTGTTGCTGCACCTGTGAAGATTGCGGCATAGTCGTGGTTTACTGCGACATATACTCCTGGTTCGTCAAAGACCACATCGGCAATCATGCCTTGTGAGCCGCCAACTAGCCAAGTTTCTGTACCTTTTGCTTGCACTACACTTGCTTGCACTACACGGTCGATTATTTCACCGACAATGTGGAAGAACACTGGTTCGTTTCCTTGGTTTTCGACAAAGAATCGTACGTGTTGTCCCTGTTCGATGAACAATAACTGTGATTGGTATTGCTTCAGATCAGGAGAGTTCCATGGCTGTGCAACAAAGATGTTTGTGTTTGCGTTGCCTTTGATCAACTCGTTGTGAGCTGCGTTTGGAACATAACCAAATGAGAAACCGTTGACCACATTTAGTGTTGCGTGGTGTTGGAACATTGCACCTTGATCATAGCCACCGTCTTCAGTTAGGTATAACTGGTTGTACTGCAGCTGGAATTCAAGTGCATCGCCTGACACCATTTCTCGCGCCTTGACTGTTTTGCCGTCTTCGACTGCTGTCTTTTCCACTAGCAATGACTTGTAGCCATTGAGTGGGTCGACAATTGTGATACCGTACATGCCAGCTAGGACATGTTGGTCCATTGCCGCTACGTCGACGCCTGAACAATGGTACTTGAATGTACCAGGTACTTCGGCGACATAGCAGTAAGTCTTGGATTCACCGGGCAAAACTTTGCCAAAGTTTCCTGCACTCATCTGAGATGCGTGCATGTCGTTTCCGTGTGGTGTTGGCTCTGAATCAGGAACGGTTAGTGTCATCATTACCACATCGCCTTGTGTGACTCTAAGGGTTGGTCCTGGGACCTGGCCGCTAAAAGTCATGGCTTTGTATGTGCTGCCACCCAGTATTGGGAGGTCTGCACTTTCTGCAGTAAGATCAAAGCTAACTACGTTTCTTCCTTCTTCGATATTTGCGCAGTCTACTGCGGCAAATGCCTGTGGCATGACAAATTTCAATCCGCCCATATCGTGGACTGTTTGAGACAGGTCATTGTTTCCGTTGGAAACTGCCATCGTAGAGCCTACTTGTGTTTGTGTGTATGTGCTTCCAAATAGCGTTGCTGCTAGAACCGCTACTGCTGTAACGGAAAATAGCATACTGTAACGCTTATTCATCGAGTTTGTGACTTGTACCAGCATATATAATAATTCCCATTATTACCATGCAAATTTTCAAGGATGTTATTTAATTTTGAGAATTTTTGCATGTTTTTTCAGCTGAGAATTTATTTTAGTGACAATCAGTGGATTTGATTTGGAATACAGAACTGATCGCGATTCTCTAGGGGAGGTCAAGATACCAAGTGACGCATACTATGGAGCTTTTACTGGACGCGCAATAAAGCAGTATCACGTCACCGGAAAAAAGTCCCACCCTCACCTGATATCTGCATTTGTCATGATAAAGCGCTCTGCGGCAGTGGCAAACATCCAGACTGGCGCAATTGAGAAAAAACTTGGAAACGCAATCATCAAGGCGTGCGATGCCATCCTGTCAGGAAAGCACCAGGACCAGTTTGTGATCGAGGAGATAAACTCCGGCGCTGGTACTGCGTTTAACATGAATGCAAACGAGGTAATCTGCAATGTCGCACTTGAAGTTTTAGGAAAGAAAAAAGGGCAGGACCAGTTCTTGCATCCAAATGATCACGTCAACATGTCGCAGTCAAGCAACGACACGTATCCTACCGCGATGCATGTTGCCATTTTGCTAAACCTCAAAGAGACAATGCCTGCAATCGACTTGCTGATAAAGTCGATTTCAAAAAAGGCAAAGGAATTTTCATCATACAAAAAAATCGGAAGGACCCACCTGATGGACGCACTCCCAGTCACGTTGGGGAGCGAGTTTGCAGCTTATGCCACCTCTCTGTCAAAGGCAAAAAACGCAATCGCTCTAGCTGCAAAGGAGCTAGAGTTGGTAGGGCTTGGCGGGACTGCCGTTGGAAACGGCGCAAACACGCCAAAGGGCTACAGGAAAATCGCAATATCTGAGCTTGGAAAAATTTCAAAGCTAAACCTAAAGGCGGAAAAGGACATGCAGCACTCGCTCCAGTCAAAGTTTGCAGTGGCCAACTTTTCATCATCGATTAGAAACTTGGCACTGGAACTAAACAAGATTGCAAACGACATCAGGCTGATGGCCTCAGGCCCGATTGCAGGACTCTCAGAGATAGGCATACCGGCAGTGCACGCAGGATCATCGATAATGCCTGGAAAGGTAAACCCGTCACTTGCAGAGTGCATGAACATGGTCTGTTATTCCATAATAGGAAACGACGCCGCAGTAGCAAACGCGGCGCAGGCAGGGCAGTTTGAGCTAAACGTGATGCTGCCAGGAATGCTAAAGGCAGTCATGGATTCTACAGACATGCTCAAGAACTTTGTGCCGATATTTTCTGCCAATCTAATTGACGGCCTTAGTGCAAACGAAAAACGGCTGCAGCAAAACATAGAGAAGAGCCCAGTAATAGTGACCCTCCTTGCTCCAAAGATAGGGTACCAAAAGTCAGCAGATCTTTTCAAGGAATCCCTAAAGACAGGAAAGACAATACGCGAACTGGTCACATCGCAGAAAATTCTAACTGACAAGGAAGTAGATTCCTTATTCAAGTGATATGGCAAAAATCTGGGTAGAATCATACGGCTGCTCTGCAAGCTTTGCAGATGCAGAGATGATTTCTGGCATGATAGTAAACGGAGGCCACACGCTTGCTGCAAATTCAAAGGACTCTGATCTTAATCTGATTGTGACGTGCTCTGTCAAGGACGTGACTGCAAACAAGATGGTAAACAGGATAAAGCGGTTAAAGTCAAAGCCGCTCATAGTAGCCGGATGCCTTGCAAAGGCAGAGCCAAAGACTGTGGAAAAATTCTCATCTGGGGCAAGCATGATGGGGCCAAACTCGATTGGCAAGACGCTCCAGATCATAAACCACACATTGGTTGGAAAAAGGGACGTCGAGTTATCCGACACGGACCTGACAAAGACGGGACTGCCAAAGGTCAGGCTAAACCCGGTGGTAGGGATTGTTGAAATCGCAAGCGGGTGCATGAGTGATTGCACTTTTTGCCAGACCAAACTGGCAAAGGGAGACCTCAAGTCATACAGGATAGGCGACATAGTCAGACAGGTCGCAGAGGAGGTAAAAGACGGCTGCAAGGAGATATGGCTCACCTCAACTGACAACGGATGCTACGGACTTGATATTGGCACGACTCTTCCCAAATTGGTAGAGGAGGTATCAGGCATACCAAGTGACTTTATGGTACGCGTTGGAATGATGAACCCGATGTACATGCCAAGAATCAAAGACGACCTGCTAAGGTCTTTTGAGTCTGACAAAGTCTACAAGTTTCTCCACGTGCCTGTCCAGAGCGGAAGCGACAGAGTGCTCCACGACATGAAGCGCGGGCACACCGAGGCCACGTTTAGGGACTTGGTGAAAAAGTTCAGGAAAAAATTCGACAGATTCACCATATCAACTGACGTCATAGTCGGCTTTCCAACCGAGACAGAATCGGACTTTGAAAAGACGGTGAATCTCATAAAGGAGACAAGGCCAGATGTTGTGAATCTGTCAAAGTACAGCCAGAGGCCCGGGACAAAGGCCTCAGAGATGATACAAATCGAGGTCTCCGAGGTAAAGCGCAGAAGCAAGATAGTGTTTGATTTGATGAACCAGATAGCTACACAGAACAACGAAAAGTGGCTTGGCTGGCAGGGAGACGTGTTGTTCAACGAGCAGACAGACGATCAGGTCCGCGGCAGGAACTTTGCGTACAAGTCAGTCTTTGTAGACGATGCAGTAAAGGTAGGGCAGAAAAGGCAGGTCAGGATAACGCGCGTGACAAACCACGGTTTGTACGGCGTGATCGCAAGCTAAAACTTTTAGATCGAAGCTTGGATCAAAATTAAGTAAGAAGGTTTTTTATCATATTTTGCAACGATATCACATGGAATTTCAAGAGCCGGTCCTACTAGTCGGAATAGGCGGAGCAGGCTCAAGGCTGGCCACTCGGGCAAGCAGCCTTACTGGCGCTGACTGTGTTATCATCAGCCACGACAGCAACGACTTGAATTCCGAAAACGACATCAAAGTCCACACAGAGTCGTACGTAAACCCGTCATCATATCTTATCAGGGCGCAGGCCCAAAAGGTAATGGACAAGATTCGAGGCAAGATTTTCGATTATTCCAGCGTCATCATTTTTGCAAACCTGGCAGGAAAGGCAGGGTGCGCGATTTCCCCACTGGTGGCGTCAGCCGCAAAGGAAGAGGGAAAAAAGGTGCTGTCATTTGCCATAATGCCGTTTGGATTTGAGAAGGAGAGAGTGTTTTTGTCAGGTGTTTCGCTAAAAAGGCTGCGCGCAAGCTGCGATTCCACAGTAGTAATAGACAATGACGCATTGCTTGAGAGCAACCCTGACCTTACCATGAGCAAGTGCTACGAGATAACGCACCATGCAGTAATGTACGTGACCACCTCCTTGCAAAAGTCATCAATATCAAATGAGCTAAGCATACTCTCAACAAGCAAGGACGTAAGCGACATAGAGATATCACTTAGGGATTCAATCAAGATGCTATACGAGGATGCACCGCCGGCAAGCGTCAGAAAGACAATGTTGTACGTGTTTGGCTCAGACAATGTCTCAGTTGGAAAGATAAACGCAATTGCCAAAACGGTAAGCGGCATATTCAACGAGAACAATACCAGTGTGAGCCTTGCAACCACGCAGGGCAACAAGGCTCAGGTGGTAATGATCACATCAGTTGAAGGATTGGGCAAGTTTGAGTCCTATGATCCACTAGGGGCAATCCCGCAGGAGAACACACTTGACTGGGACACGCCAGAGTCCAGCATCAAGACTGGAATCGAGTTATACCAGCTAGAATAATCCAGAACCCGCCTTAAATTCGGCATTTAATTTTCAGTGTGTGAAGTTTCTTTTCAGGGCCATTGTGGTGCTGGTATTTTTGGGCCTAGTCATCACACCATCAATATCAGAATCTCTTGCGTTCAAGTGGCAGGATCCACTAAAAAATCCAAAATCCACAAAATCAGGCTCACCTTTAACACCGACTAAATTCCCACATAGTCAAGGTCAACCAAAAATTCTTGTAACTTGGGGATATTCGTACTTTCCATGTCCAACAATTTTTGGTTGTGAGGTATACGTAGACAGTTTTAAAATAATCCCGTATAAAACTGGCCAATATCAAAAAACACATTTGATTTCACAAAAATGTGATTCGATCAAACCGTTTTACATTCTCATTGGAAGTTTTGCCGGAGTTTATTCAGGCACAAGAATCACAACAATAGGAAAATTTAGCATTGGACCATATGATGACAGAGTTTACACGTGGAAATTTACTGCAGGTAAAGATGGTGCGTTTGAAAGAGCAGACGGTCAAATAGCATCGTTGAAGAACGTAGCAAAAAACAAAGCAACCATATCCATGGCGTTGACATATAACGGATTTCAACCACTAAAATAACAAATGTTAAATCTGATTTTCACCATAACAACGCATGTCAAATGAGGATTTTGAAAAGAGGCTCGCTTTTAAAATTGTATTACAAGATATGATACGCCACACGTGGCCGTTTTCCAGAAATTCAAAATCAATAATCATAGATTCGGAATTTACACAAGTGAAACTAACGCCATTGAAAATTTTTGTGATGTGGATACAATTAAGAAGATTCAAGGAAGCACAATAAAATCACAAATGTCGCAGAACAATATTTAGATAAAATAATTATTTAGATTATAACGATTCTCCAACAAATCCTAACCAACG
>CAZCWI010000079.1:0-6727 GCA_964502325.1 uncultured Candidatus Nitrosotenuis sp.
ATGGCTTAGTACCAATCCGATAGCAGTCAGGTCCCGCAGGATCAACGGGATTCATGTTTGGTTTAATTGTGTATTAATGGAATTGGACGGAATGCACAAACTTCACATAGTCAGATTAGATCTTTGATCAAATCCTCATTTTGTATGCGTAACTGGAGGCCCGTAAATCACAAAATGGTATAGTACCATACTTCATCACAAGCGCCGCCATAGCGTTACGTATGCAAAAAACTGACACAAGAATTAGCATATAAACCATTCAGAAAATTTTTCAAAAAACATGACATAAATCGATCAAAAATATATCGGTCAATATAAGGTAGTAGACAGTTGGAAGAATTAGAAAGGCAGTACAGGAAAAAAACTCGGACATCTGCAAGTCTGTTTGAGAAATCAAAAAGGCTTCATGTAAATGGAGTTAGTCACAATATCAGATTTTTTGATCCGTATCCGTTTGTCACAAAGTCTGCAAGGGGAAAGTTTCTCATCGATGTTGACTCCAACCAATACGTTGATTTTTGGATGGGTCACTGGAGTCTAATTTTAGGTCATGCTGCAAAACAAGTCCATGCTAAAGTAAAAGAACAGATCTCAGACGGGTGGATGCACGGAGTAGTAAACAAAAACACAATTGAGCTATCAGAGATGATTTCAAAGGCAGTTCCAGTGGCGCAAAAGATTCGCTATGCAACAACTGGCACTGAAGCTACAATGTACGCAGTAAGACTTGCGCGCGCAGTAACGGGCAGAAAAATAATTGCAAAGATTGACGGAGGGTGGCACGGATACACGACTGATCTTTTAAAAAATGTAAACTGGCCGTTTAACGAGCCTGAGAGCACCGGTCTTATAGACGAGGAGAACATCGTATCGCTCCCATACAACGATTTGGAAAAATCATTGGAAATTTTGCAGTCTGCAAAAAAAGAACTCGCAGGAATCATAGCAGAGCCAGTCCTTGGAGGAGGCGGATGCATACCGGCAACAAAAGAATATCTCAGAGGACTTCAGGAATACGCCAGGAAGGTAAACGCGGTATTCATCCTAGACGAAATTGTTACGGGGTTTAGATTCAGATATGGATGCCTGTACGATACGATGGGACTCAAGCCAGACATTGTAACGCTTGGAAAAATTGTCGGCGGGGGTTTTCCAATCGGGGTGATTTGCGGGACAGATGAGATAATGGACCATGCAAACACAATGACTCGCTCAAAAACAAAAAGGGCGTACATCGGAGGCGGAACGTTTTCTGCAAACCCCATGACGATGACAGCTGGAAAGGCGACACTTGACGTATTAAAAAACGGAAAAAGCATTTACTCAAAACTGGACGGCTTGGGAGAAAAGACCAGAGCACAACTATCCAAAGCACTTGCAGGAAACGCAGTGGTGACCGGCAGGGGGTCACTGTTCATGACGCACTTTACAAAAGAAAACATGGAAATACAAAATGCGTCAGACGCAGCAAGTTGCGATTCTAAAACATTGCAGCGATTTCACTTTGAGATGATTGTAAAAGACGGAATATTTTTCCTTCCAGGTAAGCTTGGCGCGTTTTCAAGTGCACACTCAGATTCTGATGTAAAAATGCTGACTGTCTCTGCTGAAAGATTTGCACAAGGCCTGTAGGGCGTTTATTTTAAATCATTAAATTGACATGTGTACAAAATCAACCATACGATGATTTTTCATGAGAAAAGAACTGACGAGGTAATGCACCAGGCTGCATTATTTTTGCAAAAAAACCAGCCAAAAAAAGCAGTCGACGCATTCAACCAGGTACTAAAGGCAGAGCCTGCCCACAAGGAGGCATTGCTCAACAAGGGAGCCGCCCTAAACCAGATGCGCAAGTACCATGACGCCATAACATGTTTTGAGAAAATACTGCAAAAAGAGCCGCATGACGAGACAGCCCTAAACAACATGGCAATTGCCCTAGCAGAACTTGGAAACGTGGACGAGGCACTTGCGACATACGACAAGGCAATAAAGCACAAGTCAAGTTATGCGCCAAGCCACTACAACAGAGGAGTACTGCTTGACAGGTTGTTTCGTCACGAGGAGGCACTAGAGTCACTTGAGAATGCAATAAAATTAGATTCGGCAAAACCAAACGCGTTATTTTACAAGGGAGTGATTCTTGCAAAGCTAAAAAGGCACGATGAGGCCCTGAGCTGTTTTTCCAGAGTTCATCAAAACCACCCAGATCACATGGAGTCATATTTTCACAAGGGGCTTGAGCTTGCAGAAACTGGAAATCACCAAGACGCAATAATCATTTTTGAGAAAATTCTTTCCTCTAGTGACAACATAAACGTGATTTACGCAAAGGCCAGAAGCGAAGCTGCGGCAGGTGAGATCGATGAGGCAGTTGATCTCCTAAGGCGCGCGATGAGAAAAGATTCCAAGACGATAAAGAACTGGGCAAGGGCTGAGAAGATTTTTCAAACAGTAAACGACGAGCGAATCAACAAAATGATCAGATGATACAGATAGAGAAAAATAAAACGCCATTTACCAGAAAACATGATAATTTCTGATCTGGCCAAGTCTACACCCATATCAGGATCCGAGGGAACTAAAATAAGGCAAATTTTTCATCCGCATAACACAATGCTTGGCATAGGATACAGCATAGTGCAGTGCACAGTTGAACCGGGCAAGAGCGCAAAGCCACACAAGCTAAAGTCATCAGAGGTTTACTTTATTCTAAAGGGGCGCGGGGTTTTGCACATAGATGATGAATCATCAGAGGTTATAGAAAACCAAGCAGCATACATTCCCCCGTCATCACGACAATTCATCGAAAACACAGGAACCGTTGATCTCGAATTTCTTTGCATAGTCGAACCAGCTTGGAAACAAGAAGACGAAACTGCCGAATAAAATCCCATTAAAGGTGCACTATTTTTAAAATCACACCAACCTGCTTAAATATAAAAAACGCATCAAGCTGCCATGCGTGAGCTGGATCAAATCATAGTAAACGCAATCATGCACACCATGAAAAAAGAAATCAGCTCCAAAGATCTAGAAGACATGGAACAGCAGCTGCAAAACTGCGGCATGCAGATGACGGAGATATTTTACAAACTCCCGGAGATGAAAAAATCATTATCACGCTTCACAGACGATTTGAAAATTATTGAAGATGAGATACTCAAAGACTTTTTAATCGTAGAGCGGGACCCGAAGACATCAGAGATTTGGCTAGTGATTAAAAACCAATATCTGACAGAACTGATTCTGAAAACTTTTGCAGATCAAGAAAAGAAAGCAATCATGGACCTTATCCGCGACGAATCAGAGACAATCCCAAAGATTTTGGAGCGATGCAAGATACCAAACACGTCAGGATATAGAAAGATGAACCAGCTCATTGACGAGAAAATGGTAACTGCGACAGGCATGGCAGAAACATTTGAGGGAAAGAGGGCAATACTGTACAGGTCGATAATCCAGAGGATCCAAATACTCATCAATGGAAACGAAATAGTTTCCAAGATATCCATGGATCACGAAACGCTAAACTCCAGTGAGATAATACGCACCATCATAGAGATCAACCAAGGCAAGACAAGGCCGCTTGCAAACTAGCATATTTTTAAAACAGTTAAGCATTGATTAAGCATTGAATTCAACTGACGCATATCAGATTTTGAAGATAAATCCAGGATCGTCTTTTGATGAAATAAAATACGCATACAGAAAACTTGCACTAGAGTCGCATCCTGACAAAAACACTGACGAAAAAGACGGAATGAGATTCAAAAAAGTAACCGAAGCATACCACATGCTAAAAAAAGATAGCAGGATGACAAATTCAAAGAACAAAGAACCTACAAAATACACAGAATCAAAAACAAAAAAAGAGAAAAACTTCACAAGGACAAACTGGGGCGCAAGGCCTGGCGATGACACGCCTGAAGAAGACTGGACTAGGTACACAAAACAGACAGAACAGTCCGATCCGTTCTTTTGGAAAAGCTATGTGGCAGAGTTTTGGAAAAATTACGAGTCAAAAAACAACCAAACAAAAAAGCCGTATGACTTTAAGATAATTCAAGAACCAGAGCAGGATCTGACAGTCAACGTGGATCACAGCTTGTGCATCGGGTGTTGCAGCTGTGAGATAATCGCACCACAGGTCTTTGCAGTAGACAAGACATCTAAGATGAATCCAAAATCAAGTGTGATAAACCAAAAGGGGGCAAAGTCAGATAAAATAATGGATGCAGCACAAACCTGCCCAACTAAGGCAATTAGCATAGAGGAAGAAGAAACAAAGAGACGGCTGTACCCGTACTAGTTTGATTTTATTTTTCTCAAGATATCGTCAAGATCTGCATCTGAAAACTTGGGCCTCTTTGAAAACATGCTATGAACAGGGCCTGCAGAATCTCCTGAGCTGCGAGGGATAAGATGCACATGAACATGCGGCACTTCCTGCCCGCTTGCCTTTCCGTTGTGCACTGCCACAAGTGTGGAGCCTGTGATTTTATCTACCATTGAAACAACTCGGTGTACTAGCCCAAAAAGGTCCGCATTTTCGCCATTTGGCAAGTCCTGAATTTTCTCATAATGATTTTTTGGAATCACCAACGAATGACCAAGTGCCAGGGGGAATGCATCTAAAAATGCCAATGAGGATGTCGTTTCAATTATGGTTCTTGCTTTGATTTCCCCTTTTGCGATTTTACAAAATATGCAGTCCATGGATTAATTGTATGTGATTCTGTTCCGGTCATATTTTACGGTAATGGATTTGGAGCGAAAAACCACGAAATACATTATAATGGACAAGCCAGACCAAGAAATTAGTTGGCAATAAAAAACATCACAGTTTTGGGATCCGGAATAATGGGTCATGGCATTGCCCAGGTTAGTGCCATGTCGGGATATAACGTAGTATTGCGCGACATCGAGCAGCAGTTTCTTGACAAGGCGCTTGAAAAAATCAAGTGGAGTCTTGAAAAACTCGTATCAAAGGAAAAAATAACAAAATCACAGTCAGACGAGATTCTCTCAAGAATAACTACCCAAGTGGACCTCAAGGAGGCAGTCAAGTCAGCTGATCTGGTAATAGAGGCAGTTCCAGAAATAATGGACCTGAAAAAAAAGGTCTATTCAGAGCTTGACTCAGTAGCCGGCAAGAACGTGATTTTTGCATCAAACACAAGCACGCTTCCAATCACTGAAATTGCAGACATTGTAAGCAGCCCAGAAAGATTCATCGGCATTCATTTTTTCAATCCGCCTCAATTAATGAAGCTAGTCGAAGTAATACCTGGACAGAAAACAGCAAGTGAAATTCTCAACCAGACAGTCGAGTTTGTAAAGTCAGTAAAAAAAGAACCTGTAATATGCAAAAAAGATGTTCCGGGTTTTATTGTCAATCGTTTGTTCATCCCACTTGTCCACGAAGCGTGCTGGCTAAAGCAGCGAGAAAACCTCAAGATGGAGGAAATTGACTCGGCAGTGAAATTCAAGATGGGGTTCCCAATGGGAATTTTTGAGCTTGCAGACTTTACGGGCATGGATGTGATACACAAGGCGACAATAGAATTGGAATTGCGCGACAAAAAAGTCATACTCCCGCATCCCGAAATAGAGAAACTGTTCAATGAAAAAAAACTCGGGCAAAAGTCAGGGGAAGGATTCTACAAGTATTCTGATGAAAAATACGAGCGAGTCCAGCTAGACGAGAATCTTGCTCGTAGGTGCAACCCAATCCAACTGGTTGCAAACATTTTGAACAATGCGGCATGGCTTGTAACAAACAAGGCAAGCGACATTGCGGAAATAGAAAAAGCGGCGCAGCTTGGGCTTGGGCTCAAAAAGCAGTTGTTTGAGACAGCAAAAGAAATTGGAATTAAAAACATCGTAAGCGAGCTAAACGATCTTGCCAAAAAATACGGCAAGTTTTACGAGCCAGATCCGCTGTTAGTATCTATGCAGTGATTTGGCTTAGAATGTAGGCTATTGCATCTTTTGGTGTTTCGACACCTACAACCTTTACACTTTGCCGATGATCAATATACTGATCAGAATACTGTGACGCAGTGCCGCCAGAATTCTTTAGTGCAGCTATTGGTTTTTTGTGCATGTATGCAGCACACATCTCAGATAGTGTGCCAGATCCGCCGCCAATTACGATTACGCCATCTGCAGATAAGGCATTTAGAAAATCCCTTGCCAAGCCAAGGCCGCTTGGGATTACAATATCGCAGTATTCGTTTGCAAAAGATGGATCGTTTTGAGGGATTATCCCAACGACGAGGCCCCCTGCATCGTGTGCACCATCAGACGCGGCTTTCATCACTCCCCCAAGACCCCCAGTTACAAGAACCGAGTCGGATCGTGCCACTTCCACTCCGACATCATATGCGATTTTTTCCAGTTCCGGAGTGCAGCCGTTCTCGTTATTTCCAATCACTAGGATTTGCCGCTTTTTTGCCATTTGGTCTTTTTGATCTCTGAGTCAAATATCTCTTTCAGAGAAAGGATAAGATCATTTCGTCAAGCGTAAAGGATATAAAATTCGCAAGGCAACTCATAGCATGTCAAATCGCACAATGCCAGTATGCTTCACAGCAGAACAATACGCAAAGATCGAGAAAATTGCCAAAGAGTATGGCATGATTAACGCCAGTCAAGCAATTGAAAAGATGCTAAAAGAGATCTAGGCGCATTTTTACCGATATTTTGTTTTATTTCCAGTCAT
>CAZCWI010000080.1:0-6637 GCA_964502325.1 uncultured Candidatus Nitrosotenuis sp.
CTGGATGAAAACGGAATCGTCAGATACAAGTGGGTCTCAGAGAGCCCTCTAGTTGAACCAAACTATCAAGAAATAATTGACTTTCTAAAGAAAGGAAATTAATTTTTCTTTATTTTATTCTATTTCTGCTAAAATGTCATTTTTTGCAACGGACATGCCGGCCTTGATTTTGAGCTTTTTGACGACCCCGTCCTTGTGAGACTTTACAGAGACTTGCATCTTCATTGATTCCAAAACGCACACAACGTCGCCTTTTTTGACACTTGTGCCGTCCTCTACATTTACTGACACTACCTTTCCAGGTATCTGGCTTCGCAGACTTGTTTGCGCATCCCCGCTGTCGGCACCGCCGGTATTTTTGTAAACGATTTCAGCGAACTTGGAATTGGTGTTTACTTTCATGGGAACCCCGTCGACTACCAGATTCATTTGGGCAGTTGTGTTTTCAAGATACTTGACTTTGTGATATTTTTGATCCAAGATGAACTCCAATCCCCTAGAATCCATGCTGAGAACCTTGAGATGGTGTTCTTGCGAGTCTATCTTGATGACGTATTCGTTGTTTCCAAGGTTTTTGAGTATTTGACCCTGAAACGTTCCTGTGACATCTTCTATTTTGTATTCCATATCATCAACCCAGTTTATTTTTCCATGACGAATGGCCAGCAGGCGAGCTCTTTACTCTGCTTTTCAGATATTCAGAGTGCATTATGGCTGCCGCAAGAGCGGGCTCCTTGTTTTCAAGTTTTTCGTCTTTGATTTCTTGGGTCAGCCTGTCAATGATTCCATATCTTTTCAAAAAGTCAGTTGAGAGACTGCCTTTTTTGTATTCGTCTGTCTTTAGAATTGTTTTGTAAAGAGGAATCGATGTCTCTACTCCTTGTATGTAGAAATCATTTAGTGCGTTAAGCATTCGAGTTCTTGATTCTTCAAAATTTTGTCCCCACGTGCAAAGCTTTGCCATGAGGGAGTCGTAAAATGGCGACACGGTGCATCCGGAATACAGATAAGTGTCACATCGGACTCCAGGTCCTGACGGGATTACAACTTCGGGCACCGGGCCAGTTGACGGTGCAAAGTCCAAAAACGTGTCTTCTGCATTTATTCTGCATTCGATTGCATAACCGTTCATTTTAAGATCTTTTTGCTTAAACGGAATCGGCTCTCCATTTGCAATATCGATTTGCAGTTTTACAAGGTCCAGTCCGGAAACAAGTTCCGTAATAGGGTGCTCCACTTGGAGTCTTGCATTAATTTCAATAAAGTAAAATTCTCCGTTGTCGGCCCTCAGAAATTCCGCCGTTCCAAGATTTGTGTAACCAACTGCCTCAGCTGCCTTGACTGCCAGATCTCCGATTGTGTCCCTTGTTTTTTGATCAACTGCAGGCGATGGCGTTTGCTCGATGAGCTTTTGGTTGCGCCTTTGGATGGAACACTCTCTTTCAAATATGTGAACTGCGTTACCGTGCTTGTCTCGTGCCAGCTGGTACTCGATGTGTCGGATTTTTTCAAGGAATTTCTCAACAAGGATTGCTGACTTGCCAAATGCCGCTATTGACTCGCCGGTTACTGTTTCAAACGCCTCGCGCAATTCCTTGTCTGTGTTTACTAGTCGGATTCCCCTCCCTCCGCCGCCATAAACTGACTTTAGTAAAACGGGATATCCGATCTTGTTTGCAATATTTAGGGCCTCCTCGACGTCTTTTACCAAGTCAGGGCTTCCAGGAATGGTTGGGATTTTTGCTTTCAGCATGGCAGACTTGCACCTCATCTTGTCGCCGCAAAGGTCCATGGATGCAGAGGACGGACCGATAAAGTTGATCTTGTTGTCCTCGCAAAGTTTTGCAAAGTCAGAGTTCTCAGAAAGAAATCCGTATCCTGGGTGAATTGCGTCTGCGCCAGATGCAAGAATCGCAGACATTATTTTTTCTTGGTTCAGATAGCTTTCCTTTGGAGCTGCCTTGCCGATGTGATATGACTCGTCTGCGTGCTTTACATGCAACGAGTTATAGTCCTCATCTGAATATACTGCGACTGTCTTGATGCCAAGTGCCCTGCATGTTTTGATTACACGTAAGGCGATTTCTCCTCTGTTTGCGATAAGAACTTTTTTTATCATATTAATCACAGGTTGATGTTTCCGTGTTTTCGCGGAAGCTGTTTGTCTCGTTTGTTTACAAGCATTTCAAGCGCTTTGATTAGCATCGGTCTTGTCTGGGCAGGATCAATTACAGCATCAACTGAGCCAGTAGACGCAGCGACGTAGGGGTTTGCAAATTTTTCGTTAAACTCCGCAGTCAGCTGCTTTTTGAGCTCGTCTGGGTTTTTTGCCTTGTCAAGATCCTTTTTGTTCATGATTTTAACTGCGGCCTCAGAGCCCAGTACTGCTATCTGTGCAGTGGGCCACGCATAGTTAACATCGGTTCGAAGGTTTTTGCTTCCCATCGCAATGTAAGCGCCACCGTATGCCTTGCCAATGACTAGTGTTATTTTTGGAACCGTCGCCTCACAGTATGCATAGAGCAGTTTACTTCCGTGTCGAATTATCCCATTGTGTTCTTGGTGCGTTCCCGGCATGTAACCTGGGGTGTCAACAAGTGTTATTATTGGAATCCCATAGCAGTCGCAGAACCGGATGAATCTTGATGCTTTGTTTGAAGAGTCAATGTCCAATGCACCTGCAAGAAAAAGCGGCTGGTTTGCGACAATTCCGACTGTTCTTCCGTTCATTCTTGCAAATGCCACAATCACGTTTGGTGCAAAAAGTTCATGGATTTCAAAGAAAGTATGGTTGTCAACTATGGAACTGATGATTTCTTTCATGTCGTATGGTTGAAGAGAGTTGTCAGGTATTTTGTTAATCAGGTTGTGGTCCATTCTGTTTGGATCGTCGTCGTTTGCAACTATCGGCGGCTCTTCTGCATTGTTTGACGGAATGTATGAGAGTAAAGTTTTGATTTTATCCATGCAGTCATATTCGTTTTTTGCAACAAAGTGAGCCACTCCGCTTTTCGTACCGTGGGTCATCGCACCGCCGAGATCCTCAAACGACACTTCCTCGCCAAGGACAGTCTTGACGACCTCAGGTCCAGTGACATACATGGTTCCAGCCTTTTCCACCATGATGACAAAGTCAGTCATCGCAGGGGAATACACTGCGCCACCGGCAGACGGCCCAATGCTTGCGGTGATTTGCGGAACCACACCAGACGCAATCTCGTTGTGGTAGAATATGTCTGCAAACCCATCAAGACTTAGGATTCCCTCCTGAATTCTTGCACCGCCAGAATCGGCTATTCCGATTATCGGGCAGCCGGTTCGGGTTGCATGGTCCATGACTTTGGTTATTTTTTTGGCACCCATCTGGCTTAGCGTGCCGCCAAGAACGGTAAAATCGTAAGCAAACACAAAGACCTGTCTTCCGGAAATCGTGCCGTATCCGGTAATCACGCCGTCAGTGAAGAATTTCTTTTTCTGCATGTCATATTCATAGTAATGATGAGTCACAAGAGAGTCAAGCTCGGTAAAGCTTCCTTCGTCTAGGAGCAGATCAATTCGCTCGCGTGCGGTGAGTTTTCCTTTTTCATGTTGAGCAAGTATCTTGTCTTGTCCGCCACTTGCAAGTGCTGTTTTTTGTTTTTCTAAAAATTTTTCAATCTTATCAGAATGCATGTGGCCCCGCAACAAATGAGCGCAATGCAGGCTATATTAATTTTAGAATGTCTATTCTTTAATTTTGTCCCGTCCGCCTTTTGCGGTTCTAAAGACATTCATTCCGATGTTGAAATTCTCATACAGGTAGTCGAGGGTCTTTAGATCCTCTTCTGCTTGGCAGATATCTGCAGTATTTGCTTCCGGATCGCTTCTTAGCCGATCTAGTTTTTCCACTTTTTCTTTGAGCAGATCCGTTATTCCCACCTCGTAGTTTGACGTTCCCCTAAATTCAGGACTGAGAATGCGTATCGGTTTGTAAGGCGGGATTTGATAAGGCGTTTCTTCGTTTTTTTGTGGCTCGATCTCAGTCATTGATTGGTTCGATTGATTGGAATAATTTTAAGCTTCTACCAAAGTCATGGCTAGATTTAGTGTTACTGATGTTGGGTTTTTGGAATCGTCACGGTAAACGTGGTAGGGTTGTTTTTTATTGTGATGGAGCCATTATGCTCAGATACAATCTTTTTGCATATTGCCAACCCTAGCCCGGTTCCGCCGGTCTTTGTTGTAAATAGAGGCGTGAAGATTTTTGACAGGTATTTGTCTGGGATTCCCGGACCCGTATCCCTTACTTTGATCACAGCATCGTCGTTTTGTTCAAACACTTGAATTGAGATTTCCCCGTTGTCATTCATCGCCTGGATAGAATTCATAATTATGTTTGTAAACACCCGCTGCATTCCGGTTTTGTCACACATGATGGCAATGTCATTTACCGGGATCTCAATTGTTACGGCATCAGGTTTTTCTATGTAGAAAAGCGACTCTTCCAGTATTTTCAAGACACTGGTGTTTTCAAGATGTATCGTGTGCCCCTTGAGAAAATGCAAGACATCGTCCAGCTGGGTAGTGATTCCGCCTACCGCCCTCTCCATTCGCCCAAGTGAGTCAAGCAGTATCTTGTCTTCCTGTTTTGAGTAGCGCAATTTTAAAAGATCCACCTGAACTTTTATCACAGACAGTGGATTTCTTATGTCGTGCGCCATTTTTGACGAGAACTCGCCCACTATGGAAAACTTGTCAGAATCGGAGAACTGGCTTGTCTTTCTGTTAAACTCTGTTTGCAGCAGAGTTTGTTTTTCCTTTAAGAGTTTTTTTGCTTGTTCGAGGCTTTGCGATTGTTGCTGGATTAATGTTTGAATATTTTTTATCTGCTGTTTCTCTTCTTTGATTACGTCGTTAATGGTACGAATTTTATCTTGTTTTTTGTCTATGTCTGCAATTGAAATTTGTTCGTCGTGGTTTTTTGTCAATTTATGAAATTCTTTATCGTCAGAATCAGGATCCGGATGGTTTTCCAAGTTTGTTTCTGTGCTTTCAGGCGGGGATTTTGAAAAATAGATCACTCTTCCCTTATCGTCAGGTAAATCCGCCTCCGTATTTTTACGAATAAATTTTGCCAATACAGAACAAGGCATTTTTGGACATGATAACCAATAACATGTTTGAATCAGATGAGCTTGCTTTAGAAACCCGTTCCATCGGGATTGCCAGTCACGGTTTTAGGCAAATCATGCCCATCTACGGCCTCATCAGGATTTTGCCAAAGACGTTTCCTTTGAGCATCTTTGTGTGAGCATCCACTGCGTCTTCAAGCGGATAAACCGAATCGATTATCGATTTGATTTTTCCCCTTGACATCCAGTGCATCGCTTCTTCTAGCTCTGCCTTTGTCCCCTGCGTCGAACCTAGGATGTTTGTTCCCTTGAAAAAGATGTGCCTAAGATCAGTTTGCACATCATACCCAGTTGTAGCGCCAGTAGTGACAAGTGTGGCGCCGTACTTGAGCAGCGTGAGCTCCTTGTTCCAGTGCGAGCCCCCAATGTGCTCAAAGATGACATCGATTCCGGGCGGTTCGTTTTTCTTTTTTGCCAGTTCCTTTGATATTGAAAATACTTCTTTGTGCCAGTCTTCTTTCCTGTGATCAACTGCATAGTCTGCCCCGAGCTTGAGGCATTTTTCAAGCTTGTCAGAGCTTGCAGTGCTGATGACATCGCAGCCGTACAGTTTTGCAATTTGAATTCCAAATGTTCCCATGCCGGATCCTCCTCCCATTATCAGAACGGTTTGGCCTGGTTTGATTTTTGCGCGGCCCACCAGCATGTGCCAAGAGGTAGTGAGCACCATCGATGCTGCAGCTGCCTCCTCGTAGCTTATGTTGTCAGGAATCCTGGACACGTTTACCTCGGGAAGGTGTGTGACCTCGCAGTATCCGCCCCACATGGGCCCGGTTTGAAATCCCCAGACCTTTCTTTGCTTGCAGTCATATTCCCTGCCACTCGTGCACGCTCTGCAAATTCGGCACGAGATGTTTCCATGCGACACAACCCTATCGCCAATTTTGATGCCAGTCACATCTTCTCCAATGGCCACCACCTCACCTGCAGCGTCAGTGCCGGATATGTGAGGCATCGGAATTTGGATCGGCTTTCCCCTCATGCCCCAAATATCATCATGGTTGAGGCCGGCAAACTTTACTTTGAACACGACCTCGTTTGATTTTGGTTTTGGCTCAGGAATGTCTTTTATCTTGAGAATTTTCTTGTAATCGTCATCTGGCGCATATTCTTCGTATACTAGTGCCTTCACAACAGGCATAGTTTAGCGATACAATTTTTGTCTATTGCTTGAGGTTTAGCAGTGCAAAGCTGTTTTTTACGGCGCCCTGATACAGCACAAATGAATCCTTCGAGTCGCCGCATTTTTTGCATATGCAAAGCCCGGAAACCAAGTCGCGGTCGCAGTCGTCTTGGAATTCGCATTGCGGGCACCCTGCCTGCCCGCCGCACACTATGCACTTTAGCTCCTTTACCTCCTTTGAGGCGCATTTTTCGTGCTTTACTCCGAGTCCCTTTGCCCACAGCCCTGTTTCGTTTGCTTCTATTTTCTGGTTGCACACAACGCATGTTCCAGGAAACTTCAT